>JAFUPL010000024.1 GCA_017481235.1 Clostridia bacterium
GAAGGTTTAAAAGTTGGAGATAAGATTATGTCTGGTGTTAACGCTGAAATTTCAGTTGGTAACGCTTTACCTTTAAGTGAAATTCCTCTAGGTGCTAGAATTCATAATATTGAAATGACACCTGGTAAGGGCGGACAAATTGTTCGTAGTGCTGGTATGTCAGCACAATTGATGGCAAAAGAAGGTGCTTATGTAACTCTTCGTTTACCATCAGGTGAAATGAGAAAAGTTTTGGCTAGATGTAGAGCAACAATCGGTGAAGTCGGTAACGGCGAACACGAAATTATCTCTCTAGGTAAAGCAGGACGTAAGCGTCACATGGGCGTTAGACCTTCAGTTCGTGGTTCAGTTATGAACCCAGTAGATCACCCACACGGTGGTGGTGAAGGTAAATCACCAGTTGGTCACGCAGGTCCACTTACTCCTTGGGGTAAACCAGCTCTTGGTTACAAGACTAGAAAACATAAAAAGGCTTCTGACAAACTTATTGTCAAGAGAGCAAAATCAAAGTAGGAGTTTGATATATGAGTAGATCATTAAAGAAAGAACCTTTCGTTGATGTAAAGTTGATGACTCGCATTAATGAAATGAATGAAAAGAACGAAAAGAAAGTTGTAAGAACTTGGTCGCGTGCTAGCACAATTTATCCTGAATTTGTAGGTCACACAATTGCAGTTCACAATGGCAGAAAGCATATTCCAGTATATTGTACTGTTGATATGATTGGTCATAAACTTGGTGAATTTGCTCCTACAAGAACATTTAAAGGTTTTAAAGCGGATAGCAACGCATCTAAGGGCGGAAAGAAGAGATAAGGAGTAAATTATGGCAACAAGAATTAAAGAAAAAACAGCAAAAATTAAAGCAAATGCTGATAATAGACCAAAAGCATCTGTAAAATATGTTCGTGTTAGCCCTACAAAGGTTGGTATCGTTTTAGATACAGTTCGTGGAAAGGCTTATGATGATGCAGTTGGTATTTTGATGGCAGTACCTAACAAATCAGCTGAAGTTGTATTGAAACTTATCAATTCAGCTGCTGCTAATGCTGAAAATAACAAGGGTATGAACAAGCATGATTTATACGTTGCTGAAATTACTGTAACTCAAGGACCAACCTTAAAGCGCAGTATTGCACGTGGTAAAGGTAGTGCTAATAGAATTTTGAAAAGAACTAGTCACATTTCGGTTGTGCTAGACGTAAAGGAGTAGACTATGGGACAAAAAGTTAATCCTAATGGAATGAGAATAGGTATTAATAAAACTTGGAATTCTTTCTGGATAGCAGATAAAAAAGAAATTGCTAAGTTTATTAAAGAAGACGATACTATTCGTAAATACATTCTTAAAAACTATAAGAGTGCTGGAATCTCTAGTGTAAAGATTGAAAGAAGTGGCGATAGCGTTACTATCACAATTGAAACTGGTAAACCTGGTATTCTTATTGGACAAAAAGGTGCTGGCGTTGAGGCTTTAAGAAAAACTCTTGAAAAAATGTCTAGTGCTAAGCGTGTAAACGTAAATATTAAAGAAGTTAAAAATGTTGATCTTGACGCTAAATTAGTAGCTGAAAGTATTGCATTACAACTTGAAAAACGTGCTCAATTTAGACGCGTTATGAAAGCAGCAATGCAAAGAACTATGCGTGCTGGTGCTGTTGGTATTAAAACTATGGTAAGCGGACGTCTTGACGGTGCTGAAATCGCTCGTAGCGAACACTATCATGAAGGTTCAATTCCTCTACAAACTTTAAGAGCAGATATTGATTATGCTCACGTTGAAGCAAACACTACTTTTGGTGTGATTGGTGTTAAAGTTTGGATTTATAAGGGTGACATCATAGGAAAAGTATCTATGGCTAACAAGAAAGGAGAAAACTAATATGTTAATGCCTAAGAGAGTTAAAAGAAGAAAACAATTTAGAGGTCGTATGAA
>JAFUPL010000025.1 GCA_017481235.1 Clostridia bacterium
GGCAATCTTGCTGATGAAAGTAGAAGGGAAGAGTTATATAATGTACTTGCTAACCTTAATTTTAAGTGTATATATTCGGATACATTGCTTGTAGGTGGCGGGCAAAAGATACACCTTGACCACATAATACCAGTAAATCTTGGTGGGCCAACTGATGATTGGAATATTTTACCTATATGTGGTAGTTGTAATAGTAGTAAGAGTGATAGTCATTTGCTAGATTGGTGGGAAAAGGAACACACACCACAAGATGAACACAAACTTGTGTATATTTTTGAGTATATGGCAAATAGGTTGCTTAAATCACTAAACACCAAGGGCGTAAAGGTGGTTACCACACTTACTGATGATGAAATCCGTAAGGCAATAGAACTTGAAAATAAGGAAAGACAACAAGAAGAAAGCAAACAACAAACCATTGACCTTGAAGACGATATCGAAGATGATTATGAAGATGTGGAAGAAGTTAAAGACCAAAAGATTAAACGCCTAGATGCAATCACTTTCCTATATCAAATGCTTAATCATATTAAACAAAATAAGCAATATATTATTAGTCCAGATAACTTAAATCAAGGGGTATTAGATACACCAAGTGAAAAAGATATTCAACGATTAATTGATAAAAAGTTTAAGAAGTTGGAAAAATTATTTAATAGTATATACAAGCAAAACAAACGCTTAACAGGTGTTAAAACTGATATCCAACTACTAGATGAACAACGCAAAATGGTAGAGTATATCAAAAACCTTGATATAGTAAGTTATTATCACATATCCTACACCTATTTTGACGAACTACAACAAATGCTAGACCAAGGCAAAACCGACAAAGAAATCCAAGAGTTTTGTTATGAACATGACCGAGCATTTAACTTTACACAATTCTATAACGAACTAATGGCATACAAGAAAAAATTTGGCAATTTAGAAGTGCCACGATCTTATACAAACAAGGCAACGGGATACAAATTAGGTCAAACTGTAAGTAATATAAGGCATGGTAAAAAGATATTAGATGAGTGGAATAAATTAGGTGAAGAAAAATATAAAACAAAGAAACCAATAGGACATATATTAACACATGATAAATATCACCAGTTAGAAGCGGAAGGATTTGTGTGGGACGCAACTATAAGTTTTGATTATGAAAAATTTTGTAAAGAATTAATGATATATAAGAAAGAACATGGAGATTTACTAGTACCTCAATCTTATATAAATAAAGAAACTGGATATAGATTGGGTCAAACTGTAAGTCATATAAGGCAAGGCAAAAAGAAATTAGATAGGGATGCTTTAAGCGAAGAAGAAAAGGCAAAAACAAATGAACCAACAGGATACATATTATTAACAGAACAACAATATAAACAATTAACAGCTGAAGGGGTTGTGTGGGACGCAACTATAAGTTTTGATTATGAAGAGTTTTATAACGAACTAATGGCATATAAGGATAAATTTGGCGATATGTTGGTGCATCAATCTTATATAAATAAAGCAACAGGCTACAAATTAGGTCAAATTGTAAGACGTATAAGGCAAGGCAAAAAGAAATTAGATAGGGATGCTTTAAGCGAAGAAGAAAAGGCAAAAACAAATGAACCAACAGGATATATATTATTAACAGAAGAACAATATAAACAATTAACAGATGAAAAGTTTATATGGCAAGTGGATAGAAGTTTTGATTATGAAGAATTTTATAAAGAATTAATGATATATAAACAAGAGTATGGTAATTTAGAAGTGCCTCAATCTTATATAAATAAAGAAACAAGCTATAAATTAGGTCGAACTGTGAGCAATATAAGGACCGGCAAAAAAACCTTGGACGAATGGAAAGCACTAAACAAAGAAGAACAGGCAAAAACAAAAGAACCTAAAAAATATGTATTACAAGAAGATGAATACACGCAGTTAACAAATGAAGGCTTTATTTGGGTGGCAGCATGTGGTCGTAAGAAAAAGCAAATAGCAGAACAAGGGTTGAGTGCGTAGGATTGAGTGTAAAATAGGAAAATAAAGGAAATTTTTGTCAAATGGGTGAATTTGCTTGCTAAAATTTTGATTTTGGTATACAATACCCTTGTAAATTAAAATATTGGACTTAGTTAAGGAGAGAATTATGAATAATTATATGCGTTATCGTGGGTTGTTTGCGGCGGAGATTGCATTGTTGCCATTGATTGTTGCCTTTAAGTTGATTATTGGCACATGGGCGGTATGTATTCCACTACTTATGATTGCGGTTTGCCGTGCTATTATGATTTTTGTTAAGAACAAGGCTAAAGTTAGCGACCATATTATTGAATGTATAGGGGATACGGTTATACTTGAATTCCTAGCAATCTACTTTGCAATACTTGGATTTATTCCTACATGGTTAAGTGTTGTGGTTTGCATTTTGTTACCACTATACGAACTTGCTAGCGTGTACTTCTATGCTAAACCTATGAACGATATTATTGAAGCATTGGACTTTTGTTATCTAGCATTTGTATTTACAACTATTATTAGTTTAAGTTTTGTAATGGCTGTTGATGTTGTGGCTAAGGTATCATTTATTGCAATTATGCTAACAATGGCTATTGTAATACTTTACAAGTTGTACCGCTTTATCAACTACTACTTAATCAATCGCAAAAGCAAATTCCAAAAGGAACGTGCAAAGGCTGAAAAGGCAAAAAACAAATAATTTGGTTTTAATAAAAGGGGTGTGGTTTTAACCATGCCTCTTTTTTAATGATTAATGAATAATGAAAAATGAAGAATTGAGGACGCTTTCGCATTATATTGACTACTTTGTAATACCGAGCGGAGCAAACGAAGTTTAGCGTAGTCGAGTGTATCCGGTTTAAAGTTTAAATAAAGCAATTAATATTAGCAATATTTAACCGTTAGTTAGATACACTCCACTCGTTCATTACATTCACTCGGTCGGTATGACAAAACCACAAAACCTATTAAATTTTAAAAATATGGCAAAAATCAAATTAAATTCATAAAAAATAAAGAAAAAATATTGAAAAAATTATAAAAAATTTTAAAAAAGGGTATTGACAAGACCCATATTGTATTGTACAATACAAGCGGAGAAGAAAATTATGAAAGCTGAAATTTATTTTGACAATGCTTCCACAACCAAGATGAGTGCGGAAGTGTTACAAGCAATGATGCCTGTTATGACCGAGTGTTACGGCAACAGCAATTCGGTGCATGGTGTAGGGCGTGACGCTAACAAGTACATCGACAATGCGCGTGATACCATTGCTAAAACATTAAACGTTAGTCCTAGCGAAATCTACTTTACATCAGGTGGTACAGAGGCTAACAACTGGGCAATTATTGGTATTGCAATGGCAAACAAATCTAAGGGTAACCACATTATTACATCTAAGTTTGAGCACCACTCTGTGCTAGATGCGTGCGAATATTTGGAAAAGAACGGGTTTGAGGTTACATATCTAGATGTTGACCATCACGGATTTGTTAACTTTGCTGAACTTATTGGTGCTATTAGACCTGACACAATCCTTATTTCAATTATGTCGGCTAATAACGAAGTTGGTACAATACAAAACATTAAAGCTATTGCTCAAACTGCCAAGGAATATGGTATTATTTTCCATACTGATGCGGTGCAACTATATGGTAGTATGAACTTTGATTGTCAAGATATGGGCATTGATGCATTAAGTATATCTTCACATAAGATTTATGGACCTAAAGGTGTTGGTGCATTGTATATCAGCAATAAGATTGACATTGACAATATCCACTTTGGCGGTAGTCAAGAGCGTGGTCGTAGAGGTGGTACACTAAATGTGGCTGGTATTACTGGTTTTGCAAAGGCAGCAGAAGTAGCATATCGTGATTTAAAACAAAATCAATACAAACTTAAAACTTTAAGTGAATATTTTGTTGCTCAACTTACACGTGAAGTGCCAGATGTTATTATTAATGGTTATGATAAGCAAAAGTTATCCAAGATTGTTAGTGCAACATTTGTGGGTATTGATGGTAGTGCATTGCTTATGATGCTTGACCTTAAGGGCGTGTATGTAAGTACTGGTAGTGCTTGCATGTCGCACAGTATAGAAGTGTCACACGTATTAAAAGCAATGGGCATGACTGATGACCTTGCAAAAGGCACTATAAGATTTAGTTTTTCTAAAAACAATGAATATGAAGAAGTTGATGTGGCGGTTGCTATTATCAAGGAATGTGTTGAAAAATTACGTAGTTTTTCACCAACATATTCATCAAAATCTACTGTAAAACAAAAGAGAGGTAGAAAGAAGAAAAATGAAAGCGTGTAATAGAAAGATTTTAGAGTTATTTTATAATGCAAAACATACTGGTCGTATATCTAAACCTGACGCTATTGGACGTGTGGGTGAAGATGATGAAGGTTTGGTTATTGAACTTACTTGGCGTGTGGTTGGTGGCGTAATTGCGGACGCTAAATTCCGCGCGTTTGCCAACCCTAATGCTATAGCCATTACTTCACTAATGGTTGACAATATGATTGGCAAGAGTGTTGAAGATGTGTTGACCATGGGCGAAGAGGTTATCATTGACAATCTTGGTGAGTTTTTGCCTGAATATTTGGAAGTTTACGATATGGTTCGCGAGGCAATTGGTGAAGCATATAACAACTACTTAAAACGTCAAAGTCGCAAGACTGAAAATGTGGAAGAACTTGATTATCAGGCATATATTGATGCTGACGAAACTGAAGATGAGGAAGATGATGGATTTGACTTTATCAAACTTCAAAGAGGACTTCAATCAAGTGAAATCACGACGGAAAAACGCGGTCGTGGACGTCCAAGAAAAGAGATTGATCCTAATGTGGAAATGGTTGTAGGCGAAAAACGCGGACGTGGAAGACCTCGTAAGGAAGTCGACCCTAATGCTATTGTCGAAGTAGGTGAAAAACGTGGACGCGGAAGACCTAGAAAAATTGTTGATGAAAGTGAAATTCAAGTAGAAACCATCAAACGAGGACGTGGAAGACCTAGAAAAGAAATTGATCCTAATCAAGTGGTTGAAGTGGGAGAAAAGCGCGGTCGTGGACGTCCAAGAAAGGAAATTGACCTTAATATGATAGTAGAGGTTGGTGAAAAACGTGGAAGAGGTAGACCTCGTAAGGAAGTCGATCCTAATGCTATTGTTGAAGTAGGTGAAAAACGTGGACGCGGAAGACCTAGAAAAGAAATAGACCCTAATGCAATTGTTGAAGTAGGCGAGAAGCGTGGACGCGGTCGTCCAAGAAAAGAAGTAGATCCAAGTGTTGTAGTGGAAATTGGTGAAAAACGCGGTCGTGGACGTCCAAGAAAAGAGATTGATCCTAATGCGGAAGTGATTGTAGGCGAAAAACGAGGACGTGGAAGACCTAAAAAGGAAATTAGATATAATTTCCCAACCGATTTAGATGAAGTAGTTGAAGATGAGGAACTTGACCAATTAATTAATGGTAGTACACCTAAATCAATTGATGTTGTTGAAGAATTAAATTCAAGCAAGTTGTTAGATGAAGATGATGATTTATTTGATTCGGATTATGACTTATTTAAATCAAATATTCGCAATATTTTGTCCGGCAAAGAGGTAAGTAATCAAAATTACGGTCAAAGCAAAACCACTGTAGTTGAAACTACTGATGAAACATCTAATAGTCAAGAAAATAGCACAAATTATCCTAATCAAACTAATGAATTAAACGGTATTCAAGATGAAAAAGTTGAAGAAAGTGATAATATTGATGGCGTTAGTGATATAGAAGAAAATAATTCTAATGAAGTTGAACAAGTTAAGCGTGGACGCGGTCGTCCAAGAAAGGAAGTAGACCTAAGTGAAGTGGTAGAAGATGGAACTAAGCGTGGGCGCGGAAGACCTAAAAAGATTGTAATTGAAGAGGTAGAAGATGAAAGTGCAAAATTTGAGGCATCTCGCCCAAGAATTGAACCTATTAATTCATTAACACGTAGTTTGACCCCTAATAGCATTCCGGCACACTCTAATCAAGATATTGTATTTGCATCAAAAAATGTAACAACAACTAATATTAATATTAATGTTACTAAAACAACCACTAGTGTGGAAGATAACAAGGCAACTAGTGATGACTATAGTCATAATACAACAATTACTCAACAAAAGGTGGAGGTTTCACTTCCAGTTAAGAGCATTGGCAAAGACGAAGAGATTGAAATTGAACCTAATAAGTTAGAAACTCAAAATACTTTTGAAGATTTTGATGATGACGAAGATGTGATTGATGACAAACATATAAAAGACGAAGCACCAAGTGGCGGAATTGAGGACTTGTTAAAAGCATTACTTGATGACTAAAACAAAAAAACATTATCCATTGCGATAATGTTTTTTTTGTTAATAATATTTAAAGATTGTAGCACATTAAATATATTATTTTTTAGAAGTGCTAGATGATTTTTTTTTAGGTTTAACTATATTTTCTTCAATAAAATCTTTGCCCATTTCTACTTTTTCTTCAACCATTTGCTTGCCTTTTTCTACTGCTTTTGATAAGTCTTTATTAGATTTTACCAAACATGCGCCAACCACAAAACCAATACCCATACCAATTAAAAAATCTTTCATATTTGCCTCCCTTAGGTAGTTTTTGTAAAATTATGTAGAATATACGTGTAAATATATGAAAAGTTTGTATACAAATAAAAATTTTACCATAGTGTGCAATTATTTGTGCTTTTTGCTTTACTTTTGGGGTGATGTATGATAAAATTTAAAAGAGGTAATTATGAAAGCAATGGGCATTGATTATGGCGAGGCACGAATAGGAGTGGCATTATCCGATTTGCTTAAAATGTTGGCATCACCTTATACCACATATTTAAATAAGCATACCGACGAAGACTATCAATATTTCCTTGATTTAATAAAAAGGGAAAAGGTTGATACAATAGTTGTGGGTTTGCCTTACAATATGCAAGGAGAGGAGCAAGCAATTGCCACCAAGGCGCGCGAATTTGCAAATAATTTGGAACGTCTTAGTGGTTGCAAACTTGTGCTAATTGATGAGCGTATGACTTCGGTTGTTGCGGAAGATATTTTAAAGCAAAAATATCGTGATTGGCGTGATAGAAAAAAGCACCTAGATGAAGTGTCGGCAATGGTTATATTGCAAGATTATCTTGATACACTTTAGATAGATAAAAGTAAAGTATCAATTAAAATTTTAAGGAGATTTTTATGAAAGAAGAAAAACAAATAAATCCAATTGAACAAATTTTAGACGAAAACAATCTTGATAATATTGTATTGTACAACGAGCAAGACGAACCTTTTGAGTTTGAACAAATAGCAATTATTCCACTAGAAAATGGTGATAAGCAAGATTTGTATGCAATTTTACTTCCTTTAACTCCACTTTCAGGCATTGAGGAAGATGAAGCGCTTGTATTTGAAGTAAATGAACGTGAAAATGTTATTCGAGTGTGTGCCGATGATGAAATCATTGACCGCGTGATGACAGAATACGAAAGATTGCTAGATGAAAGCGAAGTTAAATAGTAAAAAAAATGGCATGTTATGGACTATAGCTTTTGAAACTAGTGAAATAAATGTATTTTTTATTGACTTTTGAATAAATTGTGATATACTTTATTTATGAGGAGATTTTATGAAAAATAAATGGAAACCAAATTGTATATGTCCAATATGCGAAAAACATCAATTTGAAGACAGTTATGAAATTTGCCCTGTTTGTTTCTGGGAAAATGACAATGTTCAATATAACGAACCTGATTTTGGCGGAGGGGCAAACAATTTATCTTTAAATGATTATAAAACAAGATGGAATAAATTGAACAATATAATGCCAAATCTAATGAATCAATATAATGTTTTAAAAACAAATTTATCTCATTGGGAATATGACCAATTATATATTCCTAGAGAAAATATAAAAGCAGTTATAAACAGTTTAACAGAACAAAACATTGGAGTTACATTAAGTTTTTACAATGCTTGTGAAAAGTATGGTTACGACGATATGACATTTATCGGGTATCCATTATTGAAAGATAAAACGATTGCGGGTAGTAATAATGAAGCATTAGATATTGTATTTAGTAAAAACCCTATCGAAACTTGCAAAGAGTATAAATTAAAACAAGTATTAGAGATTTTAGAGAAAAATACTAATATTGAAAAATGTTGGGAAGATTTAACGCCTTATATATGCATAGAACCAAACCCAAAAGAAGTTTAATTAATTGTATAATGTGTATTTTTATTAATTTTGGCACTTAGACGTGTGCTTGTCATATACAAGTATCGTCGCTTCGCTCCGACAGACAAGCACACGTCTATAAACTAAATTAAAGCAGACAAAAAGCGAAAGTGTTTGTGAACGTAACACACTTTCGCTTTTTGCTATCTATACAATGGCTAATTTATTCCATGGTGTACTTGACAAGAGCCTCTGAAATAGGTTTTTCTTTTGCCGGTTAAGACAGAGAAACAAGAGTTGTGCTTATTTGTCGTTTTTTTTGTTTCTCTGCCTTTTGATATTGTGGTTTCATTTCTTCTCTTGTCAAGTAGCTTTCACGGCATAAAGTAGCCCAATAAAAAAGAGAACTAGATATTTTCTAATTCTCTTAATTATTACACTAGTTTCAAAATACAGTGACTATGTGCCATTTTTTTTAATGAAAATATGCAGACGTGCCGACGCATTTATGAAGGCGCAAGTAAACTTGCTTATGAAGACGTAACTTTGTTACTTATTTCGGTCGGATTATAGTAATGAAGACATTTCGCTTATAAAAATATGAATACGCTAAACTTTGTTTGCGAGTTCATATTTTCATATTAAGGTATTGACAAAGTATATGTTTTATGATACAATAAAAGCATAGGAGATAGAAATATGTTTATTTTAGGTGTTACATTTAGTGAATTTATCCAAAAGGGTAATGTTATTATAGGTATTATTTTGGCAATATTGGGTGTTGCGTGTTGGTTGCTTGCTATGCATATTACTAAAGCAATTCGTAAAACTGAAACCATCAAACCCAATGACACCATTTTAATTGCTTGCAAGGTTGTTGGTTTGGTGTCAATTTTGGTGGGAATGGTACTTATTGCAATACCACTTTAGTATTTGAGTTTTGATAAAGGTAAACTTGCGGGTTTACTTTTATTTTTTTAATCAATAATTACTTTGTTAATAAAATTACATGTTACAACTTGATTTTATTTTTAATAAATGATATTATTGTATCAAAAGAGGGTATTATGCAACATTATTTTATTGAAAAACAACATTCACCAAACGATTATTTTGAATTTGAGGACACTATTGCGGATATGAAATTTAAGTTTAGGTCATGTGATAGCATATTTAGTAAAGATGAAATCGACGAAGGAACAAGAACTTTGTTGGACACCATTTTTACTAAAGTTGACTTAAAGGGAAATGGTCTTGACCTTGGTTGCGGTTATGGTGTTATAGGTATGTCAATTATCAAAAAGTTAGGACTTAATTGCGATATGCTTGACGTTAATGGAACGGCGGTGGAGTTGGCACGACACAACCTTATGCTTAATGGTGTTAGAAGTGGTTCAAAAGTATTTAAATCTAACGGATTTGAAGGGGTTGAAGGCAAGTATGATTTTATTGTAACCAATCCACCTATTAAAACAGGCAAAGCGTTGTTATTTGAACTTATGCAAGGTTGCTTCGACCATTTAAATGAAGGTGGAACGCTTACACTTGTTATACGTAAAAGTCATGGCGAGGAAAGTTTGAAGAAAAAATTAACTGAGATTTTTGGAAATTGTGAAATTTTAAAACGTAACAAAGGGTTTTATATCTTACACTCGACTCGCACTGTGTAATCATTTGCATAAAACAAAGTTTATGCAAATTTCATTTATGTGCGGTCTCGTGTAGTCCCTAAGGGAGCAACTGCTTTCCCCCTTAGTATTCCCCCTTTGTAACAGGATGGCGTTTTTATATTTAATATGAGATTTATTAAAAAACAGCACTATTAAAGTGCTATTTTTTTTAACGTATAAATACTTGGAATACATCAATATTAGGATATGTAATTACCTCAATTGGTGTGTCCAAGCGTGATATTGTTACACAATTACATTTACAGGTTCTATATACAAATCTGGTTGTCATAAGTAAACTCCTAAAACATATTATGTAATAAATAAATTGTTTGTTAATCTTCTAGACCTAATAAATAATCAGTTGAAACACAAAAAAACACCGCAATATTATATAGATGAGTTATAGTTGGAATAATTTCACACTTTTCCCACCTACAAATTGTTGAATTACTTACATTTAATACTTTTCCTAACGCAACGGTAGAAAGTTTTTTCTCAGTTCGTAATTCTTTTAACTTTTCAGCAAACGTCTTTTCGACAAAATTTTCCATAATTAATCTACAACTCCAAGTAAGTAATCTGTTGATACTCCAAAAAATTTAGCAATAGTTATAACAGCTTCAATATTTGGCAATCTTTCTTTATTTTCCCAACGACTTATATTTGCATGATTAGTTCCAACAGATTTGGCTAATCCAACAATAGATAAATTATTTTCAGTTCGCAATTCTTTTAGTCTTTCAGCAAATTTATTCATAAAAACTCCATTTATAAGAATTTTATAATAAATAGTTTAAAATTTCTTGACATGTACCAAAAAGCACGATATAATACATGTGTACCAAAAGGTACGCAAGGAGATAATCAAATGCAAAAATATTTTAAAACACACTTAATAACAAATTTTATTAAAAAGAACAATTGGTCAAAAACAAGATTTTGCAAGGAATGTAAGATTGATTTAAGAGTATATGAAAAAATAATGGCACAAAAAATTAATTTTAGGGCAAATATGCTTTTTAGAATAGCGAGAGTTATGGGAATAGAAGCATATCAACTATGTTATTAAAATAACGTAGAGATACACTCCACTCGCTTTGCTCGGTCGGTATGACATAATAAATTGAATTTTAAAAGCGTTGTCTATTATATATTGTTATACCTAATTTTTTAAAATACAAAATTAGTCAAAAAATTTATGAGTAAATTTAAATTTAGTGCATACGATATAGTAATGGTGTTTTTAGCACTTTTAAAAGAGGGGACATAGATGTGGGAATTTTCACTTGCTTGCAACAATAAAAATAAACATATATTAGAATATATCAACAATTGCTTTTGTGGTGATTTACCTGATTGCATACTTACAACTTTTGCTGACAAACATTTTACATATCTACTATTTGCTAGTGATGATAGTATAAGCAAAATTTGCAAATCCAAGATTAAAAAATGTATAAGCACATACATAATAGATGTATATAAATATGAATATTTTACAAAAAAAATATTAAAAAATCAAACGCTTATAAATCAAGCATATATTAAGGCATTAACTTTGTATGACGTAGATACTGATATGGCGTTAATAGATAGCATGTTGGAGTTAAATATTCAATTTTACATAGATAGTTTTATACATTTTAAACTAAAAGATTTGGAACGCATGTGGCAAGAGTTGTGTGAACTGATTACTAGCAATATTAACTATCTCAACCGAGATATGATGATAGATGTCATGCGTCAGTTTATTGCAACTTTTGATAGTTCGGTGACTACATTAAAAATTATTATTGAAAAAGATGGGTTTGTGCTATATAGAATTGAAAACAACAAACAACCAGTCAAATTAAAAGACAAAGCACCCGCTATTGATATTGTAAACTATGCAATGCTTACAAATCCTAAAAACATTGAAATTTATGGCAATATAAATGACAATTTTTCAATGATAAGTTTATTAAAGTCTTTATATGATGATAAAGTTAATGTAATTCATTAATTATTGCTTTACAAAAAAAAATTAATATGTTACACTCTAACTAAACTTAAGGGTGGATTATGAAAACAAGGGAAGCAAAATTAAAAACAATCAAAAGGGTCACATTGGCAACTGTTTCAACATTGACGGCTACTACAATTGCTTTAATTAACTCATTGGTATTTGATTTAAAGGAAACCAAGCAAGCATATGATTATATGACTAAGGGGGAATCGGTTTTATATGATTATAGTGATACAACCACTAAAGAAATTAACCCACAAGAATATCTAATTAAATTAAGGCAAACCAAGTTGCCAACAACTACTAAAAATTATAACGGCGCTGAATATAAATTTGTAAATGAAGAAGATATTATTAAATTAAGTAAAGAGTTTAGTATTGCAATAGAGCGATATTTTAAATCATGTGACGCTAGTTATTGGACCAATGAATCGGTTGAGCAGTTTTGGCCGGAGGACATTGAATATATTATAACCGCTATTGCATATAAGGAAAGTAGTTATCGTGCAGATGTGATGAACGAAATAGGTTGTGGAGGTCTAACTGGTTTAAATAAGGAAACTATGTTAGATACATTTGCTAATCAATGGTTAACCCCTAAAGTTTGGGGCGATAAGGTTCCTCAAGTTAATTGCAATCCAAATGAGGTAGACATACTAAATCCTACTACATGTATTGAATATACATACTACAATATTGGATATAATCTTGCAAATAGGTTTAAAAAGGATAAGTATTTTATTGATATTGACGGAACTAAGCGTAGTGTTTGGGACGAAATATCATACACGGAGGATATGCAAAATAGATTGATTATTGCAAGTCATTTGTTTGGTGTTAACAATGTTGTAGATTCGGTTTTTGAACGCAATTATGATAAAGACGGAAACCTTATTCCAATCAACAAGTATATTTATAGCAAATATGTTGAAGACGTGTTGGATAAGGCAATTACTTTATCTGGCAAATATAATTACAATTATGGTTATTAAAATCACATTTATAAGTTTGTAACATATTGCTATGCGTTATCAAAATTTGCATAAAACGAATATAATAATTAAAATTTAAATAAATTTTTTAAAAGTTGTTGACTTTTTACATAAAAAATTTATAATATATTATGAAAGTTAAATCTTTCGTAATCTTAATAAATCGAAGATTATAGACAAGTAGAATGTTTGTCAACTGTTACAGAGAGTTCCCTGCCGGCTGAGATTGGGGCATAGTATAAGCATTTGAAACCACTGTATGAGATTTTGACACTAGGGAAAAGACCTAAAAATTGAGAGAATTAATCCGCTATTTTTAGTGGTTAGTTAAATAAGGTGGAACCGCGATAATATCGTCCTTATGCATTAGCATGGGCGATATTTTTTATTTAAGGGGGCAACTGCTTTCCCCCTTAATATTCCCCCTTTGTAATAGGAGGGTGTTTAAATTAATAAAAGGTTATAGTTTTAAATGGGAGGTATTTATGCATTATTCGTACAAAACTAAAGGAACGTGTAGCGTTCAAATTGATTTTGACATTATTGATGGCAAGGTTCATGATGTTAAGTTTTTAGGTGGCTGTAATGGTAACCTTAAGGGCATTTCAGCACTGGTTGAGGGTATGGCACCTGAAGATGTTATAGCAAAGTGTAAGGACATTAAATGTGGCTTTAAATCAACCTCTTGCCCAGACCAGTTAGCAAACGCTTTGATGCAAGTCAAAGCGTAGTGAAGAATGAAGAGTGAAAAGTGAAGAATTGAGGTAATCATGAGTTATGGAAAGTTGGTAAGGAATAGAATTATTGATATTATTAAATCTAATGGCGAAGACCCTATTTATCACACACTTAGTGATGAAGAGTATTTAGCGGAACTGCATAAAAAGTTGTTTGAAGAGGCAAATGAATTTGTAGAAAACGACGACCCTGAAGAACTTGCCGATTTGCTAGAAGTAATATACGCTATTGCAAAGCACAAAAATATCAATATGCAAGAAGTAGAAAAAGAAAGAGTAAAAAAGCGTGAAAAACGTGGAGGTTTTGAAGATAAAATATATCTTGAAACCGTTAAGAAGAAAAAATAAAGGAGATTGATATGGATTATAAAATAAATAAAGAAGATTACAAAAAAATGTTATCAAAATTTTATTTTAATAGATTCAAATGGTATTTAATCTTTGCTTTAATAGCCACATTATTTGGAACTTATTGTTTAATTGTTGGAATTGTTTATGATGACAAAGAGACTATTAAATATGCAGTCAATGGTTATAGTTTTGCAGTTATATTTCTGTTAGTATATGTAATTGGAATAAAAACGAATAAAAAACAATCGTTAAATGCAACAAGGTTTAATGATAACAATGAAATTGAATTCCGTATGGAGAGAGTAGAGGATTCAATCAAATTATATGACTTAACAAATGATAATCATTCCACAATCAAAATACAAGATATAACAAAAGTTGTGGCATTTAAAGATAAAGAATATTCATTTATTGTTTGTGAACATAGAGCATTTATTGTTAAAAATAATGAAATAATAGAAAATATGAGAAAAGAAATAAATACAAAAGAAAGAAATTAAAATTAAGGAGAAAAATAAAATGGAAGAAAAAGATTTAGAAAAAGTAAAAGAATTACAACAAAAACAAGAAATGTATCGTCATAGTATGAGCCACGTGCTTGCTAAGGCAATCAAAAGTATTTGGGGCGATGTAAAATTGGCAATCGGACCTGCGATTGACAATGGTTTTTACTATGATATAGATATGGAACACTCAATTACACCAGAAGATTTTGGTAAGATTGAAGACAAAATGCGTGAAATTATATGCAACAACGAAGATTTTGTGCGTTTTGAATTGTCTCGTGAAGAAGCACTTGAAAAGTTTAAGGACAATCCTTATAAGGTTGAATTAATTACAGAGTTGCCAGAGGGTGAATTGATTACAATGTATCGTACTGGTGATGATTTCTACGATTTATGTCGTGGTCCACACGTAGAAAATACTAAATTTTTGCGTGGTTTTGCCTATAAGATTAATCGTGTGAGTGGTGCATATTGGCGTGGTAGCGAAAAGAATAAAATGTTGCAACGTGTATACGTATATGGTTTCCTTGATAAGAATGACTTAAAGGCATATATTCATCAAATGGAAGAAGCCTTAAAGCGTGACCATAGAAAGTTAGGTAAAGAACTTCAACTATTCTTTATTAGTGATTATTCAAAGGGTATGCCAACATATATGCCTAAGGGATTAACTTTGAAAAACGAGTTGATTAAATATTGGCGTGAAGTTCACCAAAAGGCTGGATATATCGAAATTGAAACACCTATGGCTATGAACCGTGAGTTATGGGAAACTTCTGGTCACTGGGACCACTACAAAGACAATATGTATACTTTTAAGTGCGAAGATGACACTTTTGCAATCAAGCCTATGAATTGTCCAGGTGGAATGCTTTATTATATGCAAAACATTCACTCATATAAGGAATTCCCTTTACGTGTAGGCGAATTGGGTAAAGTTCACCGTCACGAATCAAGTGGTACACTTAATGGATTACTTCGTGTTAGATGTTTTACTCAAGATGACGCACATATATTTATGCTTCCAAATCAAATTGAAAGCGAAGTTGCAAATGTAATAAGTCTTGTAGATGAAGTATATAAGAATTTTGGTTTAACTTATACAGTAGAACTTTCAACTATGCCAGAAAGTCATATTGGAGAGATAGAAGAGTGGCAAATGGCTGAAACTGCACTTGCTAATGCTTTAACTAAACTTGGACTTGAATATAAGATTAATGCGGGTGATGGTGCTTTCTATGGACCTAAAATTGATATTCACGTTAAGGACTGTATTGGTCGTGAATGGCAATGTGGTACTATCCAACTTGATATGCAACTTCCTAAACGATTTAATTTGACTTATATTGACGCAGATGGTAGCGAAAAGGAACCTATTATGATTCACCGCGTAATTTATGGTTCACTAGAACGTATGATGTCAATATTGATTGAAAACTTTGCAGGAGCATTCCCAACATGGTTGTCACCAAATCAAGTAAAAGTAATTACTGTTAGCGAAAAGAATAATGAGTATGCCGTTAAGGTGGCGGAAAGTTTAATTGCTTGTGGTTTGCGTGTTGAAACTAACCTTGACAACGAAAGCGTTGGTAAAAAGATACGTAATGCAGTGCTAGAAAAAACTCCATATATCCTAGTGTTAGGTGACAAGGAAATGGCAGAAGGTACTGTTGCAGTACGTAAACGTGGTAGTCAAGAAACTATTACTATGTCGATTGATGAATTTAAGGCAGAAATATTAAATAATATTGCAACCAAGAGTTTGACAGTTTAATATGGCATACCGACTGAGCGTACGCGAATGGAGTGTATCTGGTTAAAAGTTTAATTGTAGCAATTAAAGTTAACTGCATTAACCGTTAACTAGACTCACTCCACTTCTCGTCACAATGCGCCATAGTCTTGCTTGCACTCGTACACTTTGTGCATTCGCTTAACTTGCGATTGTTCCTCTCCCCTCTAAACCCCATTAAAATAGTGTTTGTGGGGTCCCCAAATTATTGTTTACTCGGTCGGAATGACAAGTACATTCTCAAATTCAATCCAATAATAGAACTACTAACTATTTAAAGTTGGTAGTTTTTTTGTTAAACTATAGTAGAAAAATAAAAAATCTCTATTGACAAGTGTTATAACCTAGTATATACTATAGATAATAAAAGAGGTTAAATATGTATAATTTTATAAAAAATGCTACAACTGAATTTGAACAAAATGGAAGAAGTGACGCATTTATTGCAATGGAAAACAAAATAATCAAGATTGGTAAACCTATTCAAGTATACTTTTTTGCTAGATATGCAAAAGGTGCTTCAGTTAATAATTTGCAACCAATAATCGAGCAAAAAGGCGATTTGGAACTTGGTTATTACTTTTGCCAAAATGTAAAGGGTGCTAAAATTCGTCCTTTTGCCGAAAAAGCGATTAAAGAAAATTCTACCTTTTGGATAAACAAATTTATAGAAGTTGCTAAAAATAAATCTAAATATATTGATATTGCTGATTTGGTTTTGGACTTGCCTCAAGGCATGCTTAATAGTAAAATTTATAAATTTGATATCAATGAAATTATTGAAGATGCCAATAATGAGTATGAGCAATATGGACGCTCAAGTGATTTTGTTGAATTGGAAAAATGTGCTGTGCATTCTTTGATATCAGCACATAGTACGTTGTTTCTTAACCACGTACAAGGTTGCAAAATTAAAAATTTTGAACAAGCAGCAATACTTAGAGGGAATCCATTCAATATGTTTTTAATAGCAATGTGTGATAAGT
This sequence comes from Clostridia bacterium, assembly GCA_017481235.1. Classification (GTDB taxonomy): domain Bacteria; phylum Bacillota; class Clostridia; order Christensenellales; family UBA1242; genus Onthoplasma. The sequence goes on from JAFUPL010000025.1 coordinate 17,267, forward strand.
CAAATGTTGATTTAATGATTAAAGGTTTGGAACTTGCTAAATTAAATTATAATGAAATCGAAAAAGAACTAATAGAAAAAAAGAAAAGAAAATTAGCATTGAAAATTGCTATTGAAAACTCAAATGACAGCAAAGAACGTAGTAGACTAATTTCAGTGTATAACACCATAACCGATACGTCAGATTATATTGCTAAAATAGATAACGATTACATTACACGAATTAATTATTTATTAAAAGATAGATACAAAAAATAGGGGATAATATATCCCTTATTTTTAATTATTACAAAACATTTACTTTTTAAGTGAATTTAATAATTCAACAATCTTGTCGTTAGAAACTGAATTTGTAATTTCCTCCAACAAATTTAAAATTGCCTTTTTAGTTTTATAGTTTTTATAATCCTCAGCAAAAAATTCTTCAGGAGTAATACCTAAATTATCGATAATTTGTAAAAGCACATCACTAGGGACTATAAAGTCAAAACTTTCTAACTGATTAATATAGTTTTCGCTTTTACCAATACTTAAACTTAACTCTCTAGCACTAATACCTTTTTCAATTCTAAAATAACTAATTCTTTTTATAATATCTTTAAATTCCATATAAATAGAATACACTAAAAATCAAAACTTAACATTAAGAGTTGTCGTGTATTTATAATATATTGCACAATATTGGCGAAAATGTTTGACATAATATCGTGTATATGCTATAATTTTACAAGATTGGAGGTAATATTATGGGAAGAAATAAACACAAAAAGATATGCGAAATATATGTTAGTGGAGATAGATTTAAAGCAAATATTCCTCAAAGAATTAGTGATTTTGTTAAAATGTGTGAATTTTTATTAAGAAGCGGTATAGATACTTTTTATATTTATGATGAAAATAGTGGTACAAATCTTTGTAAAGAAATTTTAAACTTATATAAAAATCAATATAATATACAAATAGCATTTAGAAATAAGAAATTTGAAATGTGTAAACGAATGAACTCAATTATAATATTTAATTGGAATGAAAATGTTGTTGCATATGATAAGGATTTTATAAAAATACAATTAGTAAATGATTGTGAAAAACCTATTCCTAATAATGAACCAATAGATGATTTAACAAAAATTGATTTAATGCCTTAACATTAAATCTTATTTTTTATTTGATTATATAGTTGACAAAAAATAAAGAGGTTTATATAATTATTTACGGAGAAAATTTATGAAAGTAACTACAATACGTACTACTTGGGCGGAAAGCGAACTTAAACAAAACACACATATCATAACAATAGGCAACAAATGTATTATCGTAGATGCAGGTGCAAGTTTGGAAGATGTTTTAAATGTGGTAGGCGATAGAAGTGTTGAAGCAATACTTATTACCCACGCGCACTTTGACCACATATCTAATATTGACGCCTACGAAATTGCATTTGGCTGTCCAATATATATGAACGAGCATAGCAAAAAGTTTTTGCACGACCCTATACTTAATGTAAGTAAGTTTTTTGTACATGAAATTATTTTTGATGCTGAAAATATTCATTACATAAAGGGCAAGGAAACTTTGCATATTGCAGGCATTGATGTTAAGGCAATTTATACACCAGGTCACAGCGAAGATAGTATGTGTTTTTTGTGCGTTGATAATGATATTGAAGATAATAGTGAGCAAATTATTAATATGGTTACTAATCGACAAGATGTTAGCAATCTTGAACAAACTAAAGTATTGTTTACAGGTGATACTTGTTTTGCTAAAGCGGTAGGTACAACAAAACTTAAAACGGGTAATCCTAAACGTTTGATTGTAAGTTTAAATTACTTGCTAAAATTAGACTTTACCACCGCATATACAGGGCATATGCGTCATACAACCAAACTTGAACAACAAGAAAATATCCCAACTTGGATAAAACATATCAAATCACAATTATTAGCAAACAACGAAAAATAGTAATTTAAAGTCCGTAATTAAATTGCGGATTTTTTTAAAATTAATTGACTTATATTTTGAAATTAACTATACTTCTAGTATAATTGGAAAGGAGATTAGTATATGGAATTTAAAATGTCAAAACCTAAAATTATATATAAAACAGCAAATGGATATAAATTCAATTGGTTTGCATCTAGAAACACTCAAAATGAATATGGTAAGGGTGGAGTTGTTGACGACAAGGGGAAAAGTCATGGCGCCGAACAAACATTAAGAGTTAAAGGTATGTGTGAATGTTCTTTACTAGATGGTAAAGAATTTGGTAGAAGAGAACTAAATTTGGTCAAACACGCAATTTATTCGGCATTATATGCTCTAGATTGTGAAACATTTTTGTATAACGATAAGGCAAGAAATAAGTTTATTAATTACGTATTAAAAAATAAAGTTAAGTTAATTAATTTAGATATTTCACATGCTTGGACACAATTAGATATTAGTAAACTTGATGAGAAAACTAACCAACTAACAACATCTCCATATCAAAAAAGATATTTAATTGAAGATGGTAAAAAGTTGGAAGAATTAATTGAAGAAGAATATGGTCGCAAATATGCGTTTATAGTAGATTTAGAAATAGTAGATGAAGAAAATTAATATAACAACAAATTAATCTATCCGTTTGGGTAGATTTTTTATTGAAAATAATAAATTCCAATAAAATTTGTTTGACTTTTTAAAACTACTTATGATAAACTACAAATAAGTGCTAAAAATGGCAATAAAAGGAGAAACAAACAATGTTTTGGAGAAAAAATAAAGAGATTGAAGAATTGATTAAACTTGGGAAAGAAGCGGAAGCAAAGGAAAAACTTAGTGCTCCTATAGATGTTGAATTATGTTGTCCTTATTGTGGTGGTGCAACAAAGAGAATGGAAACAATTAAAAATGCTGGCGTAGATGCAAATGGAACTGAATATCGTTTTGATGATAATACGAAAACTATTAAAATAAAATTAAGTAACGGATTTGAAAAAAAGATTCAAGCATATACTGATAAAGAATTTGATAAGATGCGCAAGCAAATTGAACAAGTTGGTCTTTCTGCACTTTCAAAAGGTGGAATTAGTGAAGTAGAGAGTGGTAATTTTAAGGGTTTATTTAAGGGACAATGTAGTTTTTGTGCAGACCAACTATATTTCAAAAATGATGCAAATAACCAAATGACTGCTGTAGATGTGGCAAACAAATTTGGCAAACCTAAAACCATTTCATTAGAAGAATTAAGAAAAAATTAAGAAGGGGGGGGGAGAATATTAAATATGATTTCTAGAATGTTGGAAAATAATGAACAAGATTTGCAAATTGCAAAAAAATGTATCAAAAATATAGGACACTTAGAATTTAATAAAGAGAACGCACAAACATTTTTAGATTCTCAAGCGGGTTTCTTTATGGTTGTGTTTGAAGATGAAGATAGTGTTGAACCAATGGCATTTGCCTATGGATATACAATGTCTCAGCCAATTAATTCTACACCAGGCGTTTGGGTATATGCTTTTGAAGTTATGAAAAATTTTGAAGAATCTGGTGCTGGAATATTTTTGATGGCACAATTAAGAGCATTTTTCTTTTATGGACTTCCTTGTGCATTTATGTTTTTTTTGTGTGAGGAAGATAATCGTGCACTTCGTATGGCAATAAAAGCATCTAATGGCAAAACATTGAAAAATTTAATGCCATACTTTATAGCAAATGAAAATGTGGACGAAAATGGAAGTTGGAAAGGCGTTCCAAAAGATGAAAATCCAATAATAAAATTTAAAAGTTAATCTAAATATAATAATAAATTAATCTATCCGTTTGGGTAGATTTTTTGTTTTTATAAAGTTTTTAAAAAAAGTTTGTAAAAAGTGTTGACAAATGAAACGGAGTATGATAAAATACAGTTGTTTAAGTAGGAGTGCCACTTCTCACCTGGGAGCATTAAGGCAAGTGACCATGGTTTTAAAAATTAATTATAATTTTTATTGAGTAGTGGGTTCTTTTACGTAAAGAAACCATTTTTTTATGGTACGGAGGTTTATTATAAAAGAGTCATTAAGAAACGAGCAAATCGTTGAAGCTCAAGTTCGTCTAATTGGACCACAAGGTGAACAATTAGGCATTGTTAGTGGTGCTGAGGCTAATGCTAAGGCGCGTGAATTTGGTTTAGACCTAGTGATGATTGCACCAGATGCTAAGCCACCAGTATGCAAGATTATGGATTATGGCAAGCACAAGTTTGACCAACTTAAAAAGTTAAAGGACCAAAAGAAAGCTCAAAAAACTGCTAAGTTGAAAGAAATGTCACTATCTATGACTATTGGCGACCATGATTTGCAAACTAAGGCAAATCAAGTTAGCAAATTTTTGCAAGATGGTAGCAAGGTTAAGGTCAATATCCGTATGAGCGGTCGTCAAATGGCACGTCCACAACAAGGAATTGAGATTATGGAAAAATTTGCCGACATTCTTAAAGAAGTTGGTTCTATTGAAAAGAAACCAGAAGTTACAGGAAGAAATATCTTTATGTATTTGGTACCTACAAAAAAATAAATTAAACGGAAGCAAAATCGTTAAATTAGAGGCTCCTTAAGTAGGGGTTGTCAAGTGAAACTTGACTGAGGGTATGAAAATTTTCATATCATCCGTCAGTCTTTGACTGCCACCTTCTTACTTAAGAAGGCAATTTATGATAACTTCCACATATAGAAAGGAGAAATATTATTATGCCAAAAATTAAAACAAGAAAAGCAGCTGCTAAGCGTTTTACTGTTAATTCTAATGGAACAATTAAGCACGCTCACTGCAACAAAAACCACATTCTAGCAAAGAAAACTAGAAAGAGAAAGA
>JAFUPL010000002.1 GCA_017481235.1 Clostridia bacterium
AATTTGAGTTAGACCTATTGCACCCATATTAGATTTTGACTTCGAATTAAAACTACTTTCGGTGTTAACTAATGCGTAAAATGTTGGTTTTGATATCTCAAATTCGTTACATACATTAGCAATTTGGTTTTCATACTTTTTAGGGTACATAATGCATATAGTGCAAAAATAAATTGATACAACTATCAATATCAAATATACAACCATTATAATGCTGGCACCTACTTTTTGCATACTTTAGTTTACGCATAAATTTATATAAATATTTTTAATTTTACATTTAAATGATTTAATCTTGCAAAAAATTTTAAAATATAGTATAATACAATTGAGGTAAATATGAGATTAATTAATTTTAAGTTTGTAAAAAGTGCAAGTAAACCAGCGGAGTTTATTACAGACGAGTTGCCACAAGTGGCAATTGTGGGACGTAGTAATGTTGGAAAAAGTAGTTTGATAAATATGCTTGCCAATAACAAAAAGATGGCAAAGACATCTAGCACCCCAGGTCGTACACGCCTAGTCAACTATTTTGACATAGACGGCAAAGTGTATCTTGTTGACTTGCCAGGTTATGGATTTGCTCAAGCAAGCAAATCGATAAAGAAAGAGTGGGATAGGGTACTCGATGATTATTTTAACAATACGCATAATTTAAAATTAGTGTTATTGTTGATTGATAGTCGACATCTTCCAAGTGAATTAGATGTTATGATGATTAATTATTTGGTAGAACTTAATATTCCTTATCAAATAATTTTAACCAAGGCAGACAAACTTTCACGCAATGAATTAAATAAAAACATAAACGCAATATCAAATCATATTAGGCATAATAAGTCGATGTTTATATCCACTAGCGCAGACAAAAAGATAGGTGCGGAGCAAATTGCTAAAGCAATTGACAATGCAATAAATATTGAAACATCTAGCGATAATTAAGTAATCTAAAGCATTAATCAAAAGTAGAGAAATCTACTTTTTTTATACTCATTAGTATGGCATAAGCAGTAAACTTTAATTTTGATATTGACATCAACAGTTATGTATGGTATAATTTAATTGAGTTTAGGAGAAAAATATGAAAAGCGAATATGCACAATATCTAACCCAAAAACAAAAGCGTGATTTTATTGAAGAAAACTTGTTAAAGATATATAAAACTAAATATAATGCTGTTATTTATCTTGATAAAACTGAAACGAATACAAACGATATTTATTTTACATTGTATTTACACGATAAATATGCGTTTGTTAAAAAAAATAATTTGATATATATGGAAGCGTTGTTTAATGATTTTTATTGTGAAATAAAGGATATGCACAATAGTCAAACTTGTTATAGATTTGATAAGGAATATGCAAAATACATATATGGCAAGTTAAGAATTAATGACCAAGATATAGCATCTAAGTACAAACAAGACTATAACAATTATCGCAAAACAGTTAGAGAGGATAAAATGCAACAACAAATTCAAACCTTGGAACAAGAATGTGATGATAGTTTATTAAAGTAATTAAGAAGTAGAAACCCTACTTCTTTTTTTTCGATAATTTGTTACAACCAACATTATAATTTTGCATAAAAATTTTAATTTGGGTATTGACAAGTAGTAATGTGCATGATATAATGTGCGTACTTTTAATGGAGGTAGATATGAATTTTGATTATATTAAGATGTTGACTTATGCTGAAATACGCGAATTTATAGTGAAAGTTTTAACTAAAAAGTTTAGTTCAAATGTTGTTGTTAAAATTAATAATGTTAAAACAAGTGCATGCGCTCAACAAGTTGAATTTGAACTTGTTGCTAGCAATGGTTCATATGTTACGGGTACTGCTTATTGCACAGATTTTGAATGCAAAATCACTATCAATAATAGCAGAAGACAAGTTGAAACTACATATTACAACGAATGGGCTAAATGGGTGTACTCAGTGCTTAAAAATAAAAACATTAATGCAAATTCACGTATGGGTGTTATGTATAAAGCAGACTATAATGAGCATTGCGAAAAAGTAAGAGATGCAAAACGTAGCGAAGCAGAAAGAGAATTCGAAGCAAATTTATTAAAATAGTATTACATAAAAAGTAGTTTAAAACTACTTTTTTTAATAACAACAATGAAAACAAGGGGTATAACCTCTTAATTTTGCTTGCTTTACAGTAAGTTTTCGATATACTTTTTTAACATGACCGCAACCGGGAACATGATAACGCTCTCCATATTTGGTTACCCAAACAGTAAGAGTAACATCATTGATATAATCATCTTTTTTTTCGTATGAAGAATTATTTGATATAATTTTTTGCTCAGTTTCAATACCGCACCCGCAACACATTATTGCAACTATTAATATAAGCAATGATACAATAACTTTCTTTTTCATAAAAACTCACGTATTCTCTTAGAATTTCTATTATTATAGTCGGAAAATTTCCGAATGTCAATACATTTTCCGTATGTTTTCCGAATTTTGCACATAAATCCGTACTTTTTACGAATATATAATATATGATAGAAGTTAAATTCAAAGAAAGATTAAGAGAATTGAGAAAGCAAAATAATTTTACTCAAAAGGTGCTTGGCATGGAAGCCAATGTTTCGGAAGATAGTATATCCGATTGGGAAAGAGGTAAAAGTGAACCTTGTTTGCGAGACCTTATAAGTTTGGCAATTGCCTTAGATACTACAATAGATTATTTGGTGGGAAAAGAACTAAGTATCAATTAAAAAATTAAATATATCAAAAAAGCGGAGGAGTATTCCGCTTTTTATATTTTTCATACCCTCAGTCAAACTAAGTTTGACAGCTCCCTACTTAAGGAGCCTTTAATAATTCAAAAATATTGGATGTGATTACTTGGGGTGCGCACCGCACTAGCGATTATTATTTGGATTAGAACTTTGTGGTGCTACTGCGGTTGGGAATAGTGGCAATTCAAATGCACCTGGGCACACTTCGTCACCAGTAAATGGGGTGCAAGGTGGAATTGCGGTGTAACCATAAGATGGAATAATTACATCAACATCGGCAACCACTTTTAATATTAGTGTTATGCAAAGTGTTACATTAAACACTCCATCTTCACCAGCACTTGTGCCAATTGTAGACGAGATATTAGCAAAAGCGACTACATTAACTGGAACAATTGATGGTTGTGGCACATACATAATCACATCTTGACTAATTGTAACGGTTGCAGTACCCGTGCCAGCCACGCCATTAGCGTCGGTATAGGTAACAATTACCGGCACATTTATATCCGCTTGCACACGTGCAAAGTTTGGACGGTCGTCAAATCGTGTTATAACCAAATTACTTACTTGTGCAGGAGCATTAGTGCTGTATGCACTTATGTAAGTTAGTGGAAATGCTGGATTTGCTGGGTTAAAGTTAGTAGCGGTCAACCTATAATTTTCCAGTTGTGCTTGATACATACACGCATCAAAAACTTTTGTTACTTGTACCGCAATCCGTTCACATAATCCATTTAATGGGTTATTTGTAGTTCCTGGAAAAATTCCAGGTCGACTGTCAGTATAAAAAGACATTATTTACCTCCTAAATATATATTGTATTGTATGATAAATTATTTTTTTATGTTAATATGATAAAAATAAGTTGTCATTATGACCTGTTAACCATGTAGCGTTATACCGACTGGAATGAGCAAAGCGAATGAAATGGAGTGTATCTGGTTAACGGTTAATTAGTGTTGATATTAATTTATTTAATTTAACTTTCAGCCAGATACTCTCCACTAGTTCATTTCATTTACTCGGTCGGTATAACAAAATAGACATATATTAGCAAAAATAAATAACTTTTATATAATACTTGAAAAATATAAAAGAGTTTGCTATAATGCAATTATGAAAATTTATTCGATATCAGATTTACATTTAGATATTAACAATACCAAACCTATGAGTGTGTTTGGTCCTGTTTGGCATAACTATATTGACGAGATTGTTGCGGATTGGAACGCTAAAGTAACTGACGAAGATGTTGTTGTGCTTGCAGGGGACTTTAGTTGGGCAATGAAGTTGACTGAAGTGGTGGCGGATTTACGTTGGTTAGATAGTTTAAAGGGCATTAAAATTTTAATACGTGGCAATCACGATTATTGGTGGAAAAGTCCTAAGGCAATACGTGAAATCTTGCCTAAAAATACATATGTTTTGCAAAATGATGCTGTAAAGATTGGTGACTATATATTTTGTGGCAATCGTGGTTGGCAAATCCCAGAGGGACAATACAATACGGATGAAGACCAAAAGATTTATGCGCGTGAGGTATGTAGATTAGAATTGTCACTTGAGAATGCTAAAAAGTTGCAAGAAGCGGACGAAAAAATAATATTTGTAACCCACTATCCACCATTTAACACCAAGCGTGAACCTAGCGAGTTTACCGCTATGCTTGAAAAATATGGGGTATATAAAGTGATTTTTGGTCATCTTCATGGATATATTCACCCAAAGATGTACTTTAATGAGATTAATGGTATTAAATACTACTTAACCAGTTGCGACGCGGTTAAAAATAAGTTGGTGGAAATAGAGTAAACTATAAACAATCCCTCGTTTGTGTAACGGGGGATTTTTGTTGTATTAATTATATTAGAGTGAAGATTTTTCATGTTTGTACAAGCACTTTATTCAAAATCATAAAATCTCCTAAAAACATTTGTAAATTGTTTGACATTACTTTAAATTATATTTATAATGTAAGTAAGTGTATAGGTGTGTACCTAAAATACTCACCTAGTGTATAGGCAATTACTTTAAAAGGTCGTATTAAAATATTAGTTAAGTCTTATATTTAATTTATGACTAATTTTAGTATATTTTGTTGCTTTTATACAAAAATTATTAAACATAAGGTGAAAAATTTTATGAAAAGTATTAAAAAATTGATATAGGGTTTAGTGTCCGCAATTGCAATTGTTTTTTGTAGTGTAATTGCATTTGTTGGCATCAATCACAAGGATAATGTGTCGCTAGGCGATTTGGCGGGCAGTAACAGTTCCAATGAGCAAGTGGTGGACACAAATGTGGTTGACACCAATATTAATAAGGTGGTGGAAAAACCAGCAACATATACATATGCGCCAGGCGAGGTAATGCTAAAAAAGGGCGGAAGTGATTTAAACTTTTATTACACTCCAGATACAAATGCTAGGGAAGATGAGGAGACTATCACTCCTACTGTTACGGCATATGAGTATATCTTTGAAAATACTATGAATAGAGCAAGTGCCGTTAACCTAAAGGAAATCGACACAACCGATGTTAATGTATCATATGCTTGGAGCACTAGTAGATTAGATACTACCCAAAGCATTACTACATATACAAATTATTCCCTTCAAAAAATGGAAAACAAGGGCGATAGAGCATATATCTATATATTTGTAAGTCCAACTAATGAAAAAATCCCTACTACATTTACCAGTAGCATTGTATGGTGGTATGGCGTACCATACGAAATGCCAATCGTCAACAATGTAACTAACGAAATAGAATATCAAACCGTAGTAGACGGCCAAAAGATTGATAAGAATACATTAACCCAACCAGAGAGTTTTACTAAGACGGAAAATGGAACAGAAGTTACTTACTATTTTGACGCATGGTTCTTGGATAAAGAGTTTACTCAATTAGTAGAAGAGGACGAAGTAAAAACAGGTAGAACAATATATGCGAGATATCACAATATAACACCTAATACAACCGAATATATTCATTATGTTGATGGCGAATATGTATTTAGTAATGATGATTATTTTTATGGAAGTTGGTGGGGTAGTGGATATGATTATTTCTATGATACTGGCATCACCAATATTGTAATCCCAACAATATATAATGATGGAACTAATGGTGAAGCAAAAGTTACCGCA
>JAFUPL010000026.1 GCA_017481235.1 Clostridia bacterium
AAATTTAATTTTGTGTTATACTAAAAATATAAAAAGTGAGGATATTATGGAAGATTGTATTTTTTGTAAGATTAGAGTAGGTGAAATTCCTAGCACAAAGTTGTATGAAGATGAAGATTTTATGATTATTAAGGATATTAATCCTGTTGCTAAAATTCATTTGATTGCTATACCTAACGAGCACTATGCAACGTTAGAGATGCAAACTGAAGAAGGTGCAAGGGTGCTTGGTAAAATTTTAAACAAAATTGGCGATTTGGCAGATGGTCTAGGGTTAGAAAATGGTTATCGTCTTGTAATTAATCAAGGCGAAGATGCTGGTCAAACTGTACACCATTTGCATATTCATATTATGGGTGGCGAAAAACTTAAAAATATGTAATAAAAAAATAGGCGATAGTTAGTCGTCTATTTTTTTGTTAAAAAGTTGGTGTATTGTTGAACGTTAGACCGTAATATTTCATACTTAAAAGATTTTTCTTTTTCTAAGATTATTTTAGCACCTAAATGAACAAAGGTTTTATTTGACATAATATTATTTTTGTTAATATTAAAATACGCCTTATCATATTTATTAAATTGTTTGTTGTTTAATATAAAATTAATTGTATGTAGTATTAGTTTAGAACCTTTTACAATGTCGCTGAATTGAATTTCGCCTATAATTAATTGATTATTAGATTCAATCATTTCAATAAAACCACAAATTTTACCATTATAATATATCGTGTAAAGATAAAAATTATCATTCAGTAATTCTTTTTTTAAATTATTAATCCACAAGTTTTTATCTTCATCAACAATATTAAATCCAATTTTTAACATATTGTTTTTAATTATTTCAAAAAGTGTATCAAAATTTTTAGTGGATAAATATTTTTTTCTTAAAAAATGATAATTTCTAATATTGTTTTGTGTAGTGTTTTTTATTTTAGTTTGATTGTGAAATATAATATTCATAAAACCTCTTTTATAGAAAAGTGTGATAAACTAATTATAATAATTATTATTTCATATGGGATATAAGGTGTTTATTTAATAATTGTTATTTTAGTTAAATATTTTCCGCCAGGAACATTGCTTTAAACTTGTCGTTGCGTTCAAATAATTCTTCAAAAGTGCCAGTATCTATAATCTCGCCATTATCTAGGAAGAATATGGTGTCCACATTTTTAATGGTTGATAGTCGGTGAGCAACTATCACTATTGTGCTTTTGCCTTTTAAGTTATCAATGCTCTTTTTAACTTCCTCTTGAGCAAAGTTGTCTAGCGAACTGGTGCTTTCATCAAATATAATGATATTAGATTTACGAAGTAGGGCACGTGCAATGGCAAGACGTTGCTTTTGACCACCACTTAGTTTAATACCGCTTTCACCAACCTTTGTATCAATGCCGTTTGGTAGGGTGTCAATAAATTCTTTTAAAGATGCCTTTTTTATTGCATCAACAATTTCTTTATCTGTTGCATTCCCTTTTGCTAGCAACAAATTTTCCTTAATTGTCATATCAAATATGTAAGGGAATTGGTTTACAAGCGAAATTCCATTACGCAAACTCTTTTTATTTAATTTATTTATATTTACTCCATCAATTAGCACTTCACCACTATCAACTTCATACATTTTCGACATAAGGTTTAGTATAGTTGACTTTCCGCTACCAGATTTGCCTACAAAGGCAACAGTTGTGTGAGGTTTGATTTTAAAAGACAGATTGGTAAATACTTTATTTTCGCTAATAAGTTTTGGTTTAACCTTTTGTTTAGATTTTAATTTTTTTGATTTATCGGTTTTGTCATCATATTTATATTCTTTAAATGAATAGGATACATTTTTAAATTCGATATTACCTTTAATTTGGTTTAAATTGGTTTTACCAAAATGTTCTGTTACAAATTCTTTTTCATCAAACAAAGCAAACATACGTTCACAACTAACTCTAATATCAACAAAGGCATTTGAGATGTAACCAGTATTCCAAATTATTCGATACAATGAATCTTTGTTAGAGTTAATAATCATAAATGAAGCAAGGGTAAGTAGACCTTTATCAATAAACACAATTCCAAGAATAAGTGCAAGTGTTGAAACGGTGCTAATAAAGAAATTTCGTGTTTGACCAAACCAACTGTCAGTCATATCGTGTTTAAAGCGTGCTTTACGATATTTTATGTAGTTTTCTTCTGAAACTTCGCTAAGTTTATCTTCCAAACCTAGTGATTTAATATCTTTTTCACTTCGCACAATTTCGGTAGTAAGTGAATGTATTTTATCGTTAGATTTTTTTTACCGCTATTTTGTTTTTACGTCTTAATTTAACCCTAAAGCGCTCAATGATCATACCTACGATTAGTATTCCTACAAATATTAGTGCAATCCAACTATTTAAAGTGGTGATATACACTAGCATTACAATTGCGGTTATTAATTCGGTTATTATATCAACAATATCAGCACATTTGCTAACAACTTGCTCAGGGTCGCTGACTATACGTGTTACAAAAGTTCCAGTATCGTGGTCAGAGTATGTTTTGGAGTTTAACTTAAATGATTGCTTTGCTAAATCAAAATTCAAATCTGACATTATTCTGTTAGAATATGTAAAGTACATAATGTTAGCAACACACCAAAAAACTCGTTGTAGCACACATAGACCTAAGAATATAAATCCTAATACAATTGCTTTTGAAAATTTTGACAACGTAATAAACTCAATTACATTTGCCGAAGTAATTGTTATAAAAATACTACACGTACTTGCCAAAATCATTATTAAGATATAAATAATTATTGCAATTTTATATTTTTTTAAATAATTACCTAAATTAGGTTTCTTTGTTTTATTTTTCATAAATATTTCCTAAAAAAAGACTAACAAATTTTGATATAATTTGTCAATCTTTTTTATAATCAAAGTTAGTATTTTTTAATTTATAAGTTTATAATATATTTACTAAACTAAATCCGCTGATTTCCTTTAATCCTTCGACATTGTATTTAAGTAGTAAGGAGTAGGTGACGGCGGTTTCTTGGTCGTTATTGCTAATGCTGGATTTTAAAAATTGAAGGTGGTCGCTAACAGGTTGAAGGTCCTTTCGACTAATGGAGATGCATAGTATATCCATTTTTTTTGTCCAGTACTTATCAAGTTCTGTAATACGTTTTGCAAGTTGCGGTGAGGTTATGTCTTCATTTACTAATTCATAATGTATGGCAGAACTCTCTTTATTCATGTATTTAAAAACTTTTTCAGTATGCCAAACGTCCCAAATACATAATGCGTTGACCGCTATGGTTAAAATTGTGACTGCGATAAAACTTTTCATAATTTTCCTTTTATTTGAGTTTGATAATAGGCGGGGCGAAGCAAATGATTTGTATCCTTTGGAAACGCGTAAGCGTTTAGTGCGACGAATGTCGCACGCTTCGCCCATTAGTTGCATGTTAAACTATAGTTAATATTTAAACCTTTTGTTTTTTAGATTTGTTGATTTGTAATTTATTTATATCTTCAACTACTTTGTAAGGTTGACCTTTTAATTGATAATACGCTTTTCCGGCATTATCTAGGTTCATAATAATAACGTCCTTGACTTTTTTGATATTTAACTTATTAAGTAATGCATTTAATTGTTGCTCATCAATATTTACAGAACTTAGATTACTTTTCATAATTTTTCCATCGCTAATAATAAGTGATGGAAGTTCTGGTGGGGGATTATTTGCGTTAACATCATTAGCGGTTGCAGGTGCGTTTTCTGCCGTAGGAATAACACTCATTTTGCCATTGGTTTCAATGATTGCGTATTGAACTTGCTCAAAACTAAAGTAATTTAATTGCCTTAAACTTTCTTGCAAGTCATGAAGGTTCATATTTAATTTTTTAAGCGCATTATAATTAATTCCATCTGGGTCAATAACTATTACCGATTTACCACTAATTAAGCGTCTAAAGAATATGCTTTTACGTGTTAGCATTGTAATACCATAATGTAGCATTACAAGTATGGCAAGTGGTAATATTCCGTTAAGCAATGGAATATTAGCGTCACTCATAGGCACTGTGGCAAGGTCGGCAATAATTAAAGTTATTACCAGTTCGTAGGGTTGCATTTCGCCAATTTGACGCTTGCCCATAATACGTAAAAATAGTAATACTACAAAAAATATAATTTGAACTCGTATAAATAAAACTAACATATAAATAATTTTTACAATATTAGTGGTTTTTAATCATAAATTTGGAAAAATTTTAGTTCTAACCATAATTTTGTCCACATATATTTAGGTATGGAGAAAATTATGAAAAAAGTTTTATTGGTATTATCTATTGCTCTATGTATGGCAACCTTTGTGGGTTGTGGAAGCAACAAAAAGGCAGAGACTAATTTTAACAATCATTTAATTGAGGTTAGAAACAATCTTTTTGCGGGAGAAGATAGTACATATTATGCAACCGTTTGCACGGGTGAACGTGAACAAGATTATGCGCTTGATGGTGTGGTTAATGAACTAGTGCCATTTGGTATAGTAACTATTGCAAGATTGGATAACGAAGCGTTAAATCAAGACGAATATCCTTTTACGCTTGTGGTTAATGGCGAAAACATAACTGGCAGTCTTGAAAAAAGTCCATATGACAACACATATAGTGCCGATATTGAACAAGTAATTGCTGATGATGCGGAAATTAGTTTGGTTTTGACGCTTGATGGAACTAATTTTAATCAAACTCTTACAAATGTGTCATCAACCTTTGGCGTAAGTAAAGATGATGCAATATCTATTGCATGTGACGAACTGAAGGATAGTATTAAAACTTTAAGTAAGGAAAAAGATAATTTTAGTGAAGCGTTTATTAAAATTTTAAAAGATTATTCAGGTGAAAGCAATCGCTATTATTGGTATGTTGGCATTATTTCGCC
Organism: Clostridia bacterium; assembly: GCA_017481235.1. GTDB lineage: Bacteria > Bacillota > Clostridia > Christensenellales > UBA1242 > Onthoplasma. Next base: position 4,927 of record JAFUPL010000026.1, read on the forward strand.
AGAAGGCAAAACCAGTGGTATTTTGATTGATACTAGTAGTGGTGATATAATATCCAAAAAAGTATAGACTTCGTGGCGAAGCAAAACCTAAAGGTTTTCGAAATGCTACCGCATTTTGTGCCACTAACGTGGCACGCTTCGCCCTAAACAAATTAAAAATTGTATTAAATAGCGACTTAAAAGGTTGCTATTTTTTCATATATTTAAATAATTTTTATTAAGTTTCGTTAGAATAATTAATATACAATTTTATATTACTCTTTTTTGTTTGGCGGTGTAAAATGTTTGTTAAAAATTGCAAAGTGTGATATAATAAATACAAAATAATGAAAATATGAAGACGTGACTAAAGTCACTTATGAAAATATTAAGGAAGAGTTTTTATTATAAATTTTGATAAAAGGAAATGTTATGGACAAGTTATTTATAGTTGATGGAAATAGTTTAGTGTTTAGGGCATATTATGCATTGCCACCTATGTACAATTCAAATCACACACCTACCAATGCGGTGTTTGGATTTTTTAAGATGTTGCTTAATATTATTGTCAAAAATACACCCAAGTATCTAGTGGTTGCATTTGACGCGGGCAAGCATACTTTTAGGCACGATATATATGCGGATTATAAGGGCACGCGCAAACCTATGCCAGAGGAACTTAGAGGGCAATTGCCTATTATTAAAAACATATTAAACGAGATGAATATCACATCTATTGAAATTCCTGACATTGAGGCGGACGATATTATTGGTACATTATCTAAAAAATTTGATATTGATAGCGTGCTAATATCTGGAGATAGGGACTTGTTGCAACTAATATCACCACATTGTCGCGTATGGTTAACTCAAAAAGGTTTAAGTGAGATTGCTGACCTTGATATTGAAGGACTTAAGGAAAGGTTTGGCATTGCGCCATATCAAGTGATTGAAATGAAGTCCATAATGGGAGATGCTGGGGATAATATTCCTGGAGTTAGAGGTATTGGAGAAAAGACGGCACTAAAATTGATTAATGAATATGATAATTTAGATAATATATATCAAAACATTGACAAAATTAGCGGAAAAGCATATAAGTTGCTTGAAGAACAAAAAGATATGGCATATATTTCACGTCGACTTGCAACTATTAAAACAGATTGTATACTTGATTATACGTTAGATGATTTTAAATATGATTTTCCATTTAAAAATAGTGTAAGGCAAAGTTTTAAAACCCTAGAATTTAAAACTGCATTAGATAAGGACGAATACTTTGAAAACGACGATCAACAAGGCGTGGGGAATGTGAATTTTATTCATCAAGAAACCAACGATAATGATGAAAAAATCAAGATTTTAAATATATTATCCTCTAAAGATACAATTAGTGTAAACTTTGACGAGGTTGGTATTTGTTTGGCGGAGGGTGAAGTTGAATATCAATTTTTAAATCTTGATTTTGGAAATAGTCAAATATATGATTTAATCAAACAAATTTTACAAAATAAACACATTGAAAAAGTAGTGTATGATGCAAAAGTTATGATGCATCTACTAGATGATTATGATATCAAATTAAATAATTTTTATGATGTATCACTTGCGTATTATATATTGGGATTTGGCGATAAGGACCTACTATTTACACACCTTATAGATAAGTACAATCTTCCCAAGGAATGCCTAGCGGTAAGTTTGCTTAAATTGAAGGAGTTAAGTTTGGACGAGTTGACTAAAATGGGTATGACCAAACTTTACTACGACCTAGAACTTAAACTTGTTCAAGTTTTGTATGATATGGAAATTGTGGGCATTAAGGTAGATGAGGACACAATTAAAACATTAAGTCAAAAGTATATGGACGAATTAAAGGTGCTATGCAAAGAAATCTATGCATTGGCGGGCGGTGAATTTAATATCAAATCACCAAAGCAAATGCATGAAGTGTTGTTTGATAGACTTAAACTACAATACAAGGGCAAAAAAAGTACTAACATTGATGTATTAGAGGCCATACAAGACCAACACCCAATTGTTGAAAAACTTATTAGACATCGCAAGGTGATTAAAATTCATAGCACATATCTTGAAGGAATATTACCATATATTAAAAATGGCAAAATCCATACAACATTTATTCAAACAGTAGCGTCAACAGGACGACTAAGTTCGCGTGAACCAAATCTTCAAAACATTCCAGTACGTAGCGAAGAAGGTAAAGAGTTGCGCAAACTATTTACTAGTTCGTTTGATAATGGCATGATTGTGTCGGCGGACTATAGTCAAATTGAACTTAGATTATTAGCACATTTTTCAAAAGATGAAAATTTAGTAAATGCATTTAATGAAGGCAAAGACATTCATGCCACCACCGCTAGTCGCGTGTTTGGTGTTCCACTAAATGAGGTTGACGCTAACATGCGAAGAATGGCAAAGGCGGTTAACTTTGGCATTATTTATGGAATAAGTGAATTTGGTCTTTCTAAAAACGTGCACATGACACCTAAGGAAGCAAAAGACTTTATTACAAAATATTTTGAACTATATCCTAAAGTAAAAAAATATATGGACGAAAGTGTTGAAATTGCAAAAGCGAGGGGTTATGCAAGCACATTGCTTGGCCGTGTAAGATATATTCCAGAACTTACTTCCAGCACTTTTGTACTAAAACAATTTGGCGAACGTGTTGCCATGAATATGCCACTTCAAGGCACTGCTTCCGATATAATTAAAATGGCAATGATTAATGTCCAAAATAAGATAAAACAAGCAAAATTAAAAAGCAAACTAATACTTCAAATCCATGACGAATTGATTGTGGATACATGCGAAGACGAGGTAGATATTGTAAGCAAAATTTTACGTCAAGAAATGGAAAACGTAGTACAACTTTCCGTTCCATTAACAGTTGATGTAAATGTTGGCAAATCATGGTTTGATGCAAAATAAAAAACCTACGGATTAATTTCCGTAGTTTTTTTGTAATTTAAATAATTTTACAATTTTGTACAAAAAATAAAATTAAATGCTAAATTCATTTGACAAATAAATGTCAAAAGATGTAGACTAATGATAGTAAATAAAAAAAGGAGAGAAAAAAATTATGAAATTAGCAAAGAAGTTAATTTTAAGTTTAAGCATAGCATTTACAATGTGTGTAGCATTAGTAATTGGTTGTGTGCTAAATAGTTCTCCTAACCCAAGTAATGCACTAGGGGATATAAATTCTAACACCGAAACGGAGATTTTGGTGGATAATGTAGAGGTGGTTAAACCTCTAACATACACCCACCAACCAGGTGAAGTAGTAGTTAAAAAGGGTGGCAACACTTTAAATTACAATTACACCCCAAGTGTAAATGCAAAATCAAGTACAGGAACAATTGCATACGAATATTGCTTTGCCAACCCAATGACTAGTTCAACAGCGGTTAATCTTAAAGAGATTGACACAACCGATGTTAATGTATCATACGCATGGAGTTTAAACACAAAGATAGA
>JAFUPL010000027.1 GCA_017481235.1 Clostridia bacterium
TAAAAGGATCAATTTATGAACAAAGTATTTTTAATTGGAAATCTTACAAGAGACCCAGAATTGTCTACAACAAATTCAGGTATTTCTGTTTGCAGAATATCTATTGCTGTATCTCGCCGTTTTGCAAATGCTGACGGTTCAAGAGAAACTGACTTCTTCAACGTAGTTGCTTGGCGCGCTATTGCTGAAAATTGTGCTAAATACCTAAAGAAAGGTAGCAAAATTGCCGTTATGGGCAGTATTCAAAACCGTTCTTATGAAGGTACTGATGGCACTAAGCGTTACACAACTGATATAACTGCTGAGGAAATTGAATTCTTGTCAACCAAGGGTGACGAAACTACATCTAACGATGGTGGAATGCACCACGAACCAGATACAGGTTTGCAACCTATTGATGACGACGATAACACTTTACCATTCTAGTAAAGTATATGTGTGTCGATTACACAACTAAATTAATATAAGGAGTACACTATGAGTGAAGAATTACAAACTGTAGTTGCTGAAAGCGCAGAAGTTGCTACACCAGCACCAGTAGAAAAGAAGAAATTTTTCAAGCACAAAAACAAGAAAAAAGTTTGCTTGTTCTGTGAAAATAAAGATAAAGTTGTAGATTATAAGGATATTGCTACACTTCGTAAATTTGTTACAGAAAAGGGTAAGATTTTACCTTCACGTCAAACTGGCACTTGTCCTAAGCACCAACGTGCTATCACAGTTGCTGTTAAGCGTGCTAGAAATATTGCATTACTACCATTTAGAGGTGAGTAGAATATTGGCGGATACTTTATGTATCCGTTTTTTTATTAATATTGCCTTAAATTGTTTAAAATTTATAAATAATTTAAGGGAATTTGCTATAATCTATTTACTTTTTAGTAAATAAAGTTTATAATTAATAACACAAATATTTACATAAATTTGTAAATTGAATAAGGAGAATTATGGACATTACACCTAGTAATTTTATAGAACAAGCAGTTATTAATGATATTGAGGAAAAGGGACTAACCAAGATTATTACCCGTTTTCCACCAGAGCCAAACGGATACTTACATATTGGACATTGTAAAGCAGTATGTATTGACTTTTTGACCGCACAAAAATTTGGAGGTATTACCAACCTTCGTTTTGATGACACTAATCCAGCAAAAGAAGATGAAGAATACGTTCGTTCAATCCAAGAAGATATTAAGTGGTTGGGCTTTAATTGGGAGGCAATTTATTATGCATCTGACTACTATGACTTTTTGTATGATTGCGCTATAGATTTGATTAAGCAGGGCAAGGCGTATGTTTGTGACCTTAATGCTGATGAAGTTAATGCAACACGTGGCACACTTACTGAGGCTGGCAAGGAAAGTCCTTATCGTAATCGTAGTGTTGAGGAAAACCTTGATTTATTTGCTCGTATGCGTGCAGGCGAATTTGAAGATGGTGTTAAAACTCTAAGGGCAAAAATTGATATGGCACATTCAAATATCAATATGCGTGACCCTATTATGTATCGTATATTGCATACAACTCACTATCGTCAAGGTGACAAGTGGTGCATTTATCCTATGTACGACTTTGCACACCCATTAAGTGACGCTAAGGAAGGTATCACTCATTCATTATGTTCACTTGAATTTGAAGACCACAGACCACTATATAATTGGTTTGTTGAAAATTGTAGTTTGATTAAACCGCCATATCCACGTCAAATTGAATTTGCAAGACTTAATATTGATGGAACGGTTTTATCAAAACGTTATTTGCAAGAACTTGTTAAAGGTAACTATGTTGACGGTTGGGACGACCCTCGTATGCCAACTTTATCAGCATTACGCCGTAAAGGTTATCCAGCGGACGCAATTAAGGAATTTTGCTCTCGTATTGGCGTGGCAAAATCAAATTCGTTAGTTCAACCACACATCTTAGAGGCGTGCGTACGTGAAAACTTAAATGCAAATGCTACACGTGTTATGGCAGTACTTCAACCATTAAAAGTTGTTTTAACAAATTATCCAGCAGACAAAACTGAACAATGCTTAATTTCAAACAATCCAACAATTGAAGGTACTCCAAAACACGAAGTGACTTTTAGCAACGAATTGTATATTGAGCAAGAAGATTTTATGGAATTCCCAGAAGGTAAATTCCACCGCTTAAAACCAGATGGTGTAGTGCGACTAATGGGAGCATATATCATCAAGTGTGATGAAGTGGTTAAAAACGAAGA
>JAFUPL010000028.1 GCA_017481235.1 Clostridia bacterium
ATATTTGCTTAAATCATTTGACATTAGGAAATTTTTATTGCATAATTGAATAAAATAGGGGTTTTATGATGGAAAGATATATTTATACAAAGGACCATTTACCAGCATTGAAAAAATATGGCATTATGAAAATAATGTTTTTGCTACTAGGTTGTTTAGTATTATTGCTTCAATCAATTGCATGGTTAGTGGTATGGTTTAAAGATATTGAAATTAGTGTAACCAATATGGTATTTGTTGGTATTACACTTGTATTTACGTTGTTTTTTGTAGCGTCGCAAACTTTTTGGGCAATACGCAATCGTAAGATTATGGATACCATCAAACGTGATGGAAGTTTTGCTACAATGCGCCTTAAAATGAAATTTTCAAATAAAGCATCGTGGGGTGGCGGATTGGTTGTGCTTTGTCGCATAATTGCAATATTATTTGTAATATTACTAGGTATTTTAATTGTTAGTTTTATTCAAAACTACTTAAATTGGGGCAAAATTATCTTAAAAATGCCTTTCATGGTGTATTGCGCGGTGGGATTTTTAAATGCTTCGGCGGAACTACGTTATCAAACAATGGTTGAAACAGCAAGAAGTTAACAATGGATTAAATATTAAAAAATAGACATTTACTAAATGTCTATTTTTAATTTACAAGTTAAATTTCAATTATTTTAGCATATACGTGTTCGTAAATACTAGGCGCTAGTTCACGCCATTTTTTTACCGCAATTATTGCATTGTGACGTGTGTCGGTTTTAATTGATATTTGAAACACCGAGTCGGTGGTAAGAGGTTCAAGAATTCGAAGTTCAACAGTGTAAGAACCATCTATATTTTTATAATATTTGCCAACATATTCTTGATTGCGTTTAAAATGCAATTTGTTTTCTTGAGCAAACTTTGTAATGGAATTTCGTAAACTTGCTGGGATTTTAGTAAAGAATTGAGACAAGCATTCTCTTCCCGCTACAGTAATATTATATCTACTTTCGTTGTTGGTTGTGTTTGGTTTGTATATAAATTTAGCGGTAAGTAATTGATACAATAAATCCTTACAATCCATATAACTGACCCAACTATTTTGACTAGTACATATTTCAAGAATAGAAGTTTCGGTTAAAGGAATATCCATTTTATCCAAAATAAATAAAAGTATTAGTTTATTAACCGTATTATCAGCAACAAATTCCATAATTTCCTCAAAATTTTAATTCTATAAATCGTTTTTTGTAAATACATAATAACAAAAATATTTTTTTTTGACAACTCTTTTATTACTAGTTTTTTAAATTTGTGTAAAAATATGTATTACGCTATACATCTCGCGCGCGAAGTGTGACGAGAAATCGCCACTAACGCCTTTGGCGTTTGAAATCCCCTCAAGGTGGGGATTTACTTCGCGCGCATTGTAAATTTTAACAACATGCTTAAAATTTGTTGCAAAATAATATTCATTTTTGATATAATCATAATAAATGACAAAAATATATAGCACAACATTTTTGTTAAGGCGATAAAAGGGGATAAATATGGATAATTTAGATTTAAGACAATTCAATCTTGCATGCGAGGATTTCGTTGCGGGTAAATATATATTGGCAAACATAAAGGTAAAGGCGCTAATCAACTCAATTCATTCAAGTGAAAAATTAACCGATTTGGTGTCAAATGCACTTGATGGTTTTGACTTTGCTTATGTGTTTAGGGAAAGTGTTACAAGTGAGGGACTAACCCTTCCGCATGGCGACAAAAATATAATTGCATATTGCTTTAATATATTGTACAATTTAGATGAAGGCACGGTTACTTTTTTAGATTTTTTATCTAAGTATTTTGCTTCAAGCAAACTAAGTGGTGGGGAAGAGTTTAAAGCGTTTGCGGATACGATTATTCAACCGTTTAAGATTGCTATTAATAATGAATACAAATTGGTTTATCAAATGACCTCTAGCGAGGATTATCAAAATAATCTTTATCACAAAATTGCACGAGTTGCCGAAGCAAATCTAAACAACCTTGATGAAATTAGAATAAAGGAAATCGAAAAGGAAGAACTTGAATATTTATTAACCGCGATAATAGATGCAAGTGAAAAAAACGATAAGAAATTAATATATACTCTTATGATAGGACTAGATTATTTTGTTAAATACAACAAACGAGCAAAGGATATATATTTGCAATTAAAAGATTGCTTTACAATAAATTAATATTTAAATCTCTATTGCATATGTGATAGAGGTTTTTTATTTGTACAACTATAACATTTTGATATAAAGTGCAATCAAGGCATAAAATTAAAAAGGGGTTACATACATTAATGTATGAGCAAAATTAAATCTAAAGGGATTTTAACAATAGTAATACTTCTTGCCATTACATTGTTTATCATTAGTCCTAGTGCGTGCATGGAGGCAACTAGTAAGGGATTGAGAGTATGGGTGGTTAATGTAGTGCCCGCGTTATTTCCATTTTTTATATTAACTCGTATAGTTATAATGCTTAATCAAACATCTATACCCGCATTAGACAAGTTTACTACCAAATGTTTTCGTACACAAAACTCGGGACTAGTTTATTTTTTAAGTCTACTATCGGGTTATCCAATAGGCGCAAAGATGATAAGTAGTTACTATGAAACGGGAGCAATTGATAAACCTACTGCAACCAAGATGTTTAGTTTTTGTTCCACATCTGGACCTATGTTTATTATTGGGTCTATTGGTATTGGTGTTTTTCATGATGCAACGGTGGGATATATATTACTGCTTGGGCATATTGTTGGAAGTTTTTTAAATGGACTACTTTATCGTGGTAAGTCTATACCTACAAATAAATTTAAACAAAACATAACCAAGTCAAGTTTAAATGAGATAATGTTTGATAGCATTAATTCTATACTTCTAGTAGGGGGATATATAATATTTTCATCTGTTGTAATTGAACTATTGCAAATATCCTCAATCCTTCCAATGCTAACTAATCTAATTTGCAAAATCACGCCTTTTGAATACAACGCTATATATAGTTTTTTGTGTGGACTAATTGAAATTACAAATGGATTAATAATGCTAGGCAACACCAATGTAAGCATGTCCGTAAAGATAATTTTATCATCAACTATTATTGCCTTTTCTGGCATTTGCATAATGCTACAAAGTTGTGCGTTTTTAAATAAAATAGGAATAAATAAAAAAACCATGTTGCTTCAAAAACTTACCCAAGCAATATTTACTTGTTTAGCAACCGCATTTATTGTATTTATTGTGTACTAAAAATATTTGTATGTAACAACCTGCAAAACACTAAATAAATTTCCAGTTTAGTAAAATATTGAATATTAATTGATAAAAAATGATAAATTTACGCAATTAAATTTGTAAAAAATTAATTTTAAATACCAAAATTAAGTAATTTATAGTAATTTTGATATATTTTTATTAAAAAAAATAAATAAAATTAAAAATTTGTCGAAAAATGTTTGGACTTTAAAAAAATTTGTGCTAATATATTTGTATCAAAATAAAAGGGGAAATTTTTTATGACAAAATTTATTGCAGACAACTGGGTTGCTATTATTCTTGTGCTTGCAGTTATTCTTGTTGCTCTAGTAGTTACTTTAATTGTTATGGACCGTAGAGATAAAAAACTTATTGCGGACTATAAAGCAGAACTTAAAGCAATTAAAGAAAACAAAACTGAACCAGCAAAAGTTGAACAACCAGTTGTAGAAGAAATTGCGGAACCAGTTGTAGTGAAATCTGAAAAGGTAAAAACTGCACCTAAGAAGGCAACTTCTAAAAAGGTAACTACTGTTGCTGAAAAAACAACTAAAACTACTAAGGTTGCTGAAAAACCAGAAGTTAAAAAGGTTACCGAACCTAAGACAACTGCTGAAAAAGCACCTGCTAAAAAGGTTGTGGCAAAGAAGATTGAAGTCAAAGCAGAACCTGTAGTAGAAAAAGTAGAAGTAAAAGAGGAAATTAAACCTGTTAAAACTACTGCTAAAAAGACTGCTAAAAAGACTGCTACAAAGGCAACAACTAAAGCACCTGCAAAGAAGACTTCTACAAAAACTGCTGAAACTAAAACAACTGCAACAAAGAAAACAGTTGCTAAAACTGAAGTTAAAGAACCAGTTGTAAAGGCACCTGCAAAAGCAAGCGCTAAAAAATCAACAACTTCTAAAACTTCAACTAAAACAGTTGCTAAGAAACCAGCAAGTAAAACTGCTTCTAAAACAACCAAGAAATCTAAATAATTAATTGAAAGCATCTAATTATTACTAAAAATCACAATTTAGTTAAAAATAATTAGGTGTTTTTTTTATTTTAGTATTTACAATATCGATTTTGTATGTTATAATGCAAACATAAGAGGGAGGGTTTATGCCAAGATTTTTTAAAAAAATAATCAAATCTTTTAAAGGAGATGTGGAAGCACCAGTTAATATAGTATTTGATGATGATGAAGTTAATACGTCACCTACATTTTACATTCCACAAAGTGAAACACTTGCAAAAGTAAACAATAAAATGCCTTTATCCAAAAATGAAATCAATGATTATTTAAATTACGTTATTAAAAATTATTTTTTACACAAAACACACAACTATATTTTATTAGATTTTGCTAGTGAGTGGGCAAAATTTGGATATTCTAGTCAAGTTATAGATGACCGCAAACAAACAGCACATGATAATATAATTAACAGATTAGAAAAGGGTGAAACTGTTAATTTGTTAGATATTTTGTGGCTTAGCGACAAAGTGTTTGTTGACGATTCAATCGTGGATAATAGAAGAATTATTACTCAAGAAGTTGTTGATGATAGACTTCAATTAAATATTGAAACTCAACGCAAAAATGTTCAAGTTGGCATTCAAATAGAAACACTTAAGAGAGAATTAAAAGATAAAATGTTATCAAAAGCAGTTGCTAATAATTTATAATTGTGTTATCATATAATTATGAGAGTTATTGCAGGAATTTATCGTGGAAAAAAGTTGAAAGAGTTTTCTTTATCTTCTACCAAGCCTACGCTTGATAGGGTGAAGGAAAGTCTTTTTTCGTCTATCCAATTTGATTTGATTGACGCATGTGTGTTGGACTTGTTTGCTGGCACTGGGGCGTTGGGTATTGAAAGCGTGTCAAGAGGTGCTAAAAGTGTAGATTTTGTAGATAGCAACACTGAAGCAATTAAAATAATTAAGGAAAATTTACAAGGAATTAAAGGAGATTATACCGTTACTAAAAGCGATTATATGTCATATTTAGTAGATGCAAAACGTCAAGCAAAGCAATATGATATTATTCTTCTTGACCCACCATATGATAGCGATTTTGGAGTACGTGCAATTGAATATATTTTAACTAATAATTTGCTTAGTGATAATGGGATAATAATATATGAAAAATTATATAATACTCCGTTTGAATTAAATATTGAAGGTTATACTTTTACGCAAAAAAAATATGGAACAGTAGGTGTGGTTAAAATTAGTAAAAGTGAATAGGTTTAAATATTTAAAGGGAAACTAAAGGAATGAAACACACAAAATTAAACAATAAAATTATAGTTAATGATTTATCGCAGTTTGAGATTAAACAAATATTTGATTGTGGTCAAATTTTTAGATACCATATTTACAATGATAATGTGGCGGAAGTAGTAAGCAAAGATAATTATGCAAGGATTTTTACCTATAAAGATAAGGTGGAAATTGAAACGGACAATGTAGATTATTTTGTAAATTTTTTTGATTTAGATAGAGATTATAACGCTATTAAAGATAGTTTAAAAGACGATAAGTTTTTGTCACCCGCAATTAAGTTTGGTTATGGAATACGAATACTTAATCAAGATGTGTTTGAAATGATTGTAAGTTTTATAATATCCGCCAACAACAATATTAAACGCATTAAAAATTCACTTAATGCATTAAGCAAAAAGTTTGGCACTAAAATAGGGTTACATTCGTGTTTTAATGAGATTGAGAATTCGCCTTTAACTAGTGGCAAAGTGTATTATGCATTCCCAACCCTTAAGCAATTGAAAAAGGCGAGTGTTAAGGACTTTGTTGAAGCGGGACTTGGATATAGGGCAGAGTACATGCACCACACTATTCAAAGATTGAAACAAACGGATATTAACAACTTTGTTAATTTAAGTGATAACGAGCAACTTGAGTTTTTGTTGTCGCTTAAAGGAGTGGGCGAAAAAGTAGCACATTGCATATTGCTTTTTTCGGTGCATCAAACACACGTCTTTCCAGTAGATACCTGGATTAATAAGGTGTATAATGATTTAACCAGTACTACAACTACTAATCGTAAGGTAATTAGTAAAGAATTGACTAGTAGATACAAAAATTTGTCGGGTTATGCTCAACAATATTTCTTTTATTATTATCGAAGTGCTCGAAATACTCCCGCTTTAATCGATTAAGCAAAGCAAGTTTGCCTAATCTTCATTTATGGGAGATTTCTCGCAATCTCTAATGGGGCAATATTATTTATTGGGTTCCCACAAACACCATAAAATGGGGTTTGAAGGGAAGAGGAGTATCCGATTAATAATGAAATTTTTCGAGAAACGCAAAATGATTGAGACAATCGTGATGCGACGAAGTATTCCCTCTTCAATAGGTTTTTGTTTAAAAAGTGTTGAGTGATAAAGTTTAGTGGTGGAAATTGATATGTATGATATTATTTTTACTAAGAGGTAAATTGTAGTATGAAATACCCCCGCTTTAATCGATTAAGCAAAGGTAAATGTAATTTAGTATTAAAACACTAAATAATATGGCATAAATCTACATATATTTGTAAAATTTTACAAAAAATAAAATAATGTATCAAATTTATTTGACTTTAGTATTGTAAATTGGTAAAATTAATGTAATTAATAATGTGTATGGGGGAATTTATGACTACAAGAAAAAAGATTGTATTAAGTTTAGGTATAATGCTTTCAATGTTAATTGCGTTGGTAGTTAGCGTGGTGGGTTTTCAACCCAAGGTTAGCAATAATACCAGTAGCGAAGGCACGGGGTCTACTCCAAACAATAATGTAAGTACCAATGTTGATACCAATTTGGACGCAAAGGTGGAAAAACCAGCCACTTACACCTATCAACCAGGTGAAATTGAGGTTCAAAAGGGTGGTAGCACACTAAACTTTACATATACTCCAAGTGTTAATGCCATGGAAGGTGAAGAGGACGCAATAGGTAGTGAGGAAGAAGGTGAGGATACTACAACTACTCCTATCACCAAGGCATATGAATATATATTTGGCAATGTAATGGACAAAACTATTGCAATCAACCTAAACTATATTGATGCAACAGGCGTTAATATTAGTTATGCTTGGAGCGATACAAGATTAGATACATCTACATCTATTACTACATACACTAGTTTTACTACCCAAACAATTCAAGCAAATGGCACGGATAAATATATCTATATTATCGTAAGTCCTACAGATACTACAATCCCTACCACATTTACTAAAAATATATGGTGGAACTATGGCAAGGTAGGTAAGGTTAGTATTGTTAATAATGCTGGCGCAACAGATGTTGAGCAAGAAATTGTAAAGGGTCAATATATCTATGAAGAGGACCTAAAAACTCCAACCGCACCAAATGGTTACTACTTTGATGCATGGTTTATGGATAGCAATTATACCCAACTTGCAACCTTCCCAATCCAATCCCAAGGTCAATCCCTATACGCACGTTTTGCCAACTTACCAGAAAATTGGTTAAGTTTAAATGGTGATGAATATATGGTGGTAAATGGTGGCGAGCAATTGTCTGGAGCGGTAGTAATACCAACAATGTATAATGGATTGCCTGTAACCAGCATGTCGGCAACAACTATGGAAGAGGCTGATATAACCAAGGTTGTTTTTATTCAACAAACTAATATAACCAGCATTGATATCCCCAACACTATAACAAATATACCTTTTGTGACTTTTGGGGAATGTGATAATTTGAGTGAAGTAATATTACCACAAACCTTAATAACAATAGAATTTGGTGCTTTCCAGTCTTGTAGTAGTTTAACCAGTGTAGACCTAAGTAAATGTACTAGTCTAACAACAATAGGAGATTATGCTTTCAATAGTACTGCTCTAACCAGTATAGACCTAAGTAATTGTACCAATCTAACAACAATAGGAGATTATGCTTTCCAAAATTGTTCTAGTTTAACAAGTATAACCCTACCAAGTAGTTTAACAACTATAGGAAAGAGGGCATTCGAATCTTGTAACGGATTAACAAATATAACTCTACCAAGCAGTGTAATAACAATAGGAGAAAAAGCATTCTCTTATTGTAGCGGATTAACAAATATAACTCTACCAAATAGTTTAACCAGTATAGGAATTGGTGCTTTCGGTTATTGTTATGCCTTAGCAGAAGTATACAACCTATCAAGTTTAGATATAGTAGCAGGAGCAGATACACATGGCATGGTAGCACATTATGCAGGAATAGTAGCAAAACATGAAAGAGATGAAAGTAAGCTAGTAACTATAGATGGAGTATACTATTATAAAAATAGTGAAACAGATTATATAGCTCTACGCTTAAGTGATAAAACTAAAACAAGTATAACGCTAGATAGTAGAACGACTTCAATAGGAAATTATGCTTTCTATGGATGTACAAGTTTAACAAGTGTAGACCTAAGTAATTGTACTAATCTAACAACAATAGGAAATTATGCTTTCGATAATTGTACTAGTTTAACAAGTATAGACCTACCAAGTAGTTTAACAACAATAGGAAATTATGCTTTCTATAATTGTACTAGTTTAACCAGTATAACCCTACCAAGTAGTTTAACAACAATAGGAACTTATGCATTCTCTTCTTGTACTAGTTTAACCAGTATAGATCTAAGCGCATGTACCAGTTTAACAACAATAGGAGATTTTGCTTTCTATAGTACTGCTCTAACCAATATAGACCTAAGTAATTGTGTCAATCTAACAACAATAGGAGAGCATGCATTCTCTTCTTGTACTAGTTTAACAAGTATAACCCTACCAAGTAGTTTAACTACTATTGGTGCTAGTGCATTTGGTGGTTGTACTGCATTGGAGAGTGTTAATTTAGGGGATTGTGTAAACCTTACTACTATTGGCAATAGTGCGTTTGCTAAGTGTAGCGCTTTAACTAGCGTTGTAATTCCTAGCAATGTAACCAAGATTGGTCAATATGCATTTAGTAGTTGTACTAACTTAGGTTCACTTACATTTGCCGTTGATGGCACATGGTATAGTGGCACTACAACTCAACAAACCACTATGGACGGTGGAACATCATATACTATAGTTGCGGATACTGACTATAGTTCAACATTTAAATCATCTACATATTACTGGTACAAAAAATAATTGCCACGCAATTATTTGAGTGAAGAATGAAGAGTGAAAAATTAAGGAACTGCGTTGGCGTTATAGATATGAAAATATGAAGACGGCATACGCCTTATGAAGACGCAAGTAAACTTGCTTATTGTGGTTGGGTTATAATCGGTCAACAATAAGCGAAG
>JAFUPL010000029.1 GCA_017481235.1 Clostridia bacterium
TATAATATAATTAATGCTTAAAGCAGGTTAAAAGGATAAAATTATGAGCGAAGAACAAATTAAAAAAGACAAAGAAAAATTGGTTAGATATTTACATCCAACTAAAGAGATTAGGGGATTGATGTGTAATGACATTTATCAAGAACTGTTGGAGATTATTCCAATGGAAACATGTATAAGTAATGATAACATAAACAATCAAATTCGTGAGAAGAATTTGGAATTTGTACGTGGTGCAATCAAAGGATTTTTGTTAGGAAATGTTAGTTATCAACAAGTATTGTTTGAGTACTACAAGTATAATAACCTTGATTGGATAGTAAGGGACATATTAATAGGGTTTGTATTATATATAAGTACACTATGTGATGAGTTTAAAGATATGGATATATTAAAAGACAAACAATCAATTTGTTATGGCGAAATATTTATACTAGATTTAATTTCATAACAGAGGGACTACGGGTTATGCCTGTAGTTTTTTAATGATTTATTTAAATTTGAAAATATTTAATTAAATCTTAATTTTTGTTTGACAAAGTGTGTTTTAAGTTATATTATTTAAATAGGAGAATTATACTTAATGCAATTTAATCATATATCGGTGTTGAAGAATGAGAGCATAGCGGGGTTGAATATCAAACCCGATGGTATTTACGTGGATTGCACATTAGGTGGTGGCGGACATTCGCTAGAAATTGCCAAACGTTTGACTACTGGAAGATTGTATTGCTTTGACAAGGACGAAGACGCTATTAGTTATGCAAAAACTGTATTAAAAGACCATTTGGATAAGATTACAATAATTCATGACAACTTTAAAAATATCAAATCAAGACTAAACGAATTGGGTGTTGAAAAGGTTGACGGTATTTTGGCAGATTTAGGGGTATCTAGTTATCAATTGGATACTGCTGAGCGAGGGTTTAGTTATCGTTATGACGCGCGCCTTGATATGCGTATGGACGCTAGTTCGGGTATTAGTGCTTACGAAGTGGTCAATACCTATAGTGACAAAGATTTGCAAAAAATATTGTTTAGTTATGGCGAGGAAAAGAACACATTTGCCATTGTTAAAAAGATAATTAGTAGTCGCGCTATTAAACCTATTGAAACAACATTTGAACTAAAAGATATAATTACCAGTTGCTATCCACCAAAGGACCGTAACAAACCAGCACTTGCTAACAAGGTGTTTCAAGCAATTCGTATTGAGGTTAATGGTGAACTTGACGACCTTGATAGTCTTGAGGATATGATTGAACTATTAAATGTAGGGGGAAGGTTATGTGTGATTACATTCCACCCACTAGAAGATAGGATTGCAAAAAATGTATTTAAATTGCATTCAACAGATTGCTTATGTCCACCAAAGATGCCTAAATGTGTATGCGGACACAAGAGCGATATCACGTTAGTTACACGCAAACCTATTGCACCAAGCGAAGAAGAGTTGCTACATAACTCACGTTCCGCTAGTGCAAAGTTAAGAGTGGTGGAGAAGAAAGTAAGATAAGAAAGAGTTTTTCTTATGAAGTATGATAAAACAAAAATATTTGCCTTCTTAAGTAAGAAGGTGGCAACCGAAGGTTGACGGATGATATGAATTATTATAATATTTTCATATCACCAGTCACGCTAGGCGTGACTGCCTCTTACTTAAGAGGCCTTTACCTATATTTTAAAATTTTAAAGGGGAAAAATATGGAAAGAGAAGATGAAAAGGAGAGAGTTGTAAGCAAAGAACTTGAAATTGAAAATATGCAAGAATTTTTGCTTGAAAATCAAGATATTAAACTTGAAAACTTGCCTAGATATGAAGATATGATTGCGCCTGATACTTCTAAGGAAGTTAAGTTGGACAACTTGCAAGAAGTAAACACTTTGCCATTTTTTGAAACAAAAACTAAAAAGAAAGAAGAAACTCCAGTAAAAAACACACATCAAACTCGTTTTAAAATTGCGGTTAGTTGTTTTGCGGTTATTGGTGTGCTGTTGCTTTCGTTGGTGCTTATAAATGGAGTATCACTTGCATTACTTAGCAATCAAACTAAGGATAATCAAAAAGACATAACCACACTAACTCAAGAAGTAACCGAGTTGGAACAAGAGTTTAATTTGAACAATTCATTAGACCAAGACGCTGAAAAAGTGGGATATAAATTAGCACTTCCACGTAATTACCCCGACAACACTGCTGACCTTACATGGTTTGACAAACTTAGCATATTTTTAATGAAAATATTTGGATAATGAGATATGAAAGTATGAAGATGCAAACAAGTTTGCTTATGAAAGTATGAAGGCGGGGCAAAACCCCTTATTGTGGATGTGCTATAAATATTGAAATATATAATCAGTCCATAATAAGTGACAAAGTCACGATTTAATAAGCGTAGCGTCTTCATGTGCGTTAGCACACTTCATATTTTAATAATTTAATAGCATAAATAATTAGATTGTAAAATACAATTAAGTATGAGTAAACTTAAAAGATTTTACAATCTTTTTTCTTTTCAAAAAAGAGTATTTATAGTTATTCTTGCCTTTATACTTGTGTTTAGTGTTATATTTCTACGTCTTGGATATCTTCAATTAGTAACTGGCAAAGAACTACAAGTGTTGGCATGTAGTCAATGGTTGCGTGATTTGCCTCTATCTGCAAAACGGGGTGATATTGTTGACCGCAATGGGGTGCTACTTGCCACAACCGAAACTACCTATGATATATATGTTCGTGCAAGGAGTGTGGAAGACCCTTCCGCATTGGCGAATTTGCTTAGTGATAGTTTGGGACTAGATTTTGACAAAACCTATACAAAAGTAACCAACAAGGGTGTGTCGGAAACGCTAATCAAACTTCAAGTAGCGGAAGATGTTGCACTTAATCTTGTTGATAGCGGATTAAAAGGAATATATTTATCTCAAAATGTTGGACGTGTATATCCATATTCAAGTTTGCTTACGCAAGTGCTAGGATTTTGCTCGATTGACAATGTTGGGCAAACAGGATTGGAAAGTTATTACAACAAATATTTAAAAGGTGTAGATGGCAAAAGTCTAGTGCAAACCAATGCACAAGGTTTGGAAATGGACAATAGTTTGGCGTATTACATTCCTAGTATTGCGGGTGCAAATTTAACTACTACCATTGATGTATCGCTTCAAATAACACTTGAAAAATATTTACAACAAGCACTTATTGAACATAAAGCAAAGGGCGTTACGGGTATTATTTTAGATGTGTCCAATGGTGATATTCTTGCTATGAGCAATCTCCCCGATTTTGACCTAAATAACGTGCCACGTGATGACCTGGCAGAACTATTTTCAACCAGCAAAAACAAGGCGGTGGTTGACGTATATGAACCTGGAAGTACATTTAAAATTATTACAATGGCGGCGGCATTAAACGAAGGTCTTACAAATGTTGATGAACACTTTTATTGTGGCGGAAGTTGTACGGTTGACGGCGAGCGTATTAAGTGTTGGCGCACTATTGGTCACGGTTCTCAAACATTAGTTGAAGGATTTAAAAATAGTTGTAACTGCGTGTTTGTGCAACTAGCATTAAGGTTGGGTGTAGACAAATTGTATGAATATATGACACTTTTTGGAGTAGGACAAAAAACGGGCGTGGATATTGCAAGTGAAAGTTCTGGTATAGTAATGAGTAAAAATCAAGTTAAAAATGTTGACCTTGCACGTATTGGATTTGGTCAATCGGTGGCGGTAACCAGTTTGCAACTTACCAATATTTTTGGATTTATCACTAGTGGAAAATCATACACACCACATTTGATTAATAGTATTTATACCAATAGTAACAATTTGTATACTTACACAACAACATCAAAAAGTACTACTTTGAAATCGGAAACAGTTAAGACAATTAATATGATGTTAAAAAACAACATAAACACAGACGAATTGTTAACATTTGTGGCGGGGTATGACGTTGGTGGCAAAACTGGAACGGCGCAAAAATTTGAAAATGGGAGTTTGGCGGTTGGCAAATATGTATCAAGTTTTATAGGTGTGTATCCAACAAGCAGTCCTAAATACGTAGTGTTTATAAGCGTTGACGAACCATCAAATGGTGCGTACTATGGCGGAGTTGTAGCAAAACCAATTGGTCAAAAAGTATTTGAGGAAATGTTTCAAATTAAAAATATTTCGCCAGATGACCCAACGCAAGTTACCAACCAGCCAACAATCGCAATGCCAAATGTAGTAGGTAAAACAGTTGCAACCGCATGTGCAAATTTAAAGGCGCTTGGATTAAATGTTAATGTTGATGGATTGGGCGGTTATATTATAAGTCAGTTGCCTCTTGAGGGAACAATGCTATACGAAGGGGAAGAAGTGCAATTAATTACGAGTAATTAATTTAAATAAAGGCGCTACGCTAATACAGATATGACGTGTGCTTTACGCACATGAAAAGCAACTATCGTTGCATTGTGGAAGATTATATAAATAAATAGTGAAGAACGGGTAAGCGTATTATGTCATACCGACCGAATGAGTATTAGCGAATGAGTGGAGTGTATCTAGTTGATAGTTTAAATACAACAATTAATATTATCAATATCTAACTGTTAGTCAGACCTACTCCACTCGTTACACTCGGTCGAGGTGACAAAAATATGCTTATTAAAAAATAATAAATTTTAAAGAGGTATATATGAATTTACAACAAATATTACAAGACCTTTCATTTAAAGGTGTTAAAAACTACAAAAATGTACAAATTGACAACCTAACCAATTCTAGCACTAAGGACACATCTAACGCGTTATATTTTTGCCTTAAGGGGAGCAAAGTGGACGGTCATGATTATGCAGAGGAGGCGGTAAATAATGGCGCAGTGTGTTTGGTGGTAGAGCGTTATCTAGACTTACCAGTTACTCAAATTTTGGTTGACAACTCTCGTCTTGCTATGTCCACAATTAGTGCCAAGTTTTATGAATTTGATAAGTCCCAAATTAGGTTTATAGGTGTAACGGGAACTAATGGCAAAACTACAACTTCATTTATTACCAGACATATATTACAAAATTTAGGTAAGCGCGTTGGAATGATAGGCACTGAAGGGATTTATATTGGAGATATCAAACTTCCCGCAACACTTACTACTCCCGACCCAATTCAATTACACAAAATAATACACGATATGGACCAAAATAATATAGAATTTGTTGTTATGGAAGTGTCAGCGCATGCCATAGCATTAAACAAAATAGATAGTATTATGTATGACGTTGTAGGATTAACCAATATTACGCAAGACCATTTGGATTATTTTAACACTATGGAAAATTATGCTAGAGCAAAAGCGGAATTGTTTACATATAAACACGCTCAAAAGGCAATAATAAATATTGACGATAAGTATACGCGTGCAATATTAAAAAAGTGTAATATTGATGTAAAAACATTGTCGTTAAAGCGTGTTGCTGATATCATGGTGGAAGAAAGCGAATTGGACATAAACAAAACTGAAGCGGTTATCAATATTGATGGCAAGCATTATATGTTAAATACATCATTAACGGGTGAATATAATTTAGCAAATACGCTTATGGCAGTAAACTTTTGTGCAAGTCTTGGATTTGAAATTACCGATATTATGCAAGCATTAAATAAATCCAAAATTAATGTTCCTGGTCGATTAAATTTACTAACAACACCTACTAAAAGTATGGTAGTGATTGACTATGCCCACACTCCAGATGGAATTGAAAAGGTGTTATCCACACTTAATCAAATTAAACGAGGGGATATTATTGTAGTGTTTGGTTGTGGAGGAAATCGTGATAATTCCAAGCGTGCGGAAATGGGCAAAATTGCAACTAACCTTGCCGACTATGTAGTAATTACTAGCGATAATCCAAGAGATGAAAATCCTTACCAAATAATTGCGGATATAAATAAGGGAATATCAAAACAAAACAAACATGTTAATATTGAAAATCGCGCAAGTGCAATTAACTATGCATTAGCCATTGCAAAGGAAAATGATATTGTTGCAATACTAGGCAAGGGCAATGAAGCATATCAAGAAATTAAAGGAGAAAAGCAACCATTTAGCGATTATAAGGTTGTAGAGGATTATTTTAATAAGGAGCAAGAGCGCTTAATTAAATAAGATGAAGTCGCTATCGCTTATGAAGTAATGAAGGCGTGGCATTGCCACTAGTGAAGGGCAACTGACGTTGCATTGAGGAAACTATTGTTTTATATGCAATATAATCAATTATTAAATTTAAAAATAAATATAGCGTGGTATTTAAATTGGCAAATTAACTTATTTGCGGTGACCACGTCACAAAGGGAAATATTATGATAAAAATTATTGTGGGATTGATATTAAGTTTTGTAGTTGCTTTAATTTTAATGCCGTTTATAATTAAGTTAATACGCAAATTTAGTTGCTCACAAACCATTTTAAAATACGTGGAAGAACACAAGTCCAAACAAGGCACACCAACCATGGGTGGGGTAGTATTTTTTGTATCCACACTAATAGTTGTGGTGTGTCTAATGGATTATAGCACTCCGCTTGCTATGAGTGTTGGCGTAGGTTTGGGTTTTGCATTGATTGGATTTATGGACGATTTTATCAAAGTAAAACTAAAGCAAAATTTAGGACTACGTCCGTATCAAAAAATTATTGGACAAGTTGGAATTGCGGTGATACTTGCATTATACATATATTTTTGGTCACCAAACAAAAGTGTAATATATTTACCTTTTACCTTTAAAGCAATTGATTTGGGGATTTGGATTATCCCGCTAGTTATAGCAGTATGCTTGGCAACCACCAATAGTGTAAATTTAACAGATGGACTTGACGGACTAGCAGGTGGCGTTAGTGTGGTGTATAGTGGAATATTTATTGCGTTAACATGTATATTTGCAAATATTGTATTTAATGCGGGCGAACTTGATAGTTTTGTTGCTCTTTACAAAGATAGCGCGATATTACTGGCAATATTTATGGGTAGTATTATGGCGTTTTTAGTATTTAACACCAACAAGGCAAGTATATTTATGGGTGATGTGGGTTCACTTGGAATAGGTGGTTTGTTTGCGTCCACCGCTTGCATACTTGGATTTGAACTAATGCTTGCTATAGTTGGGATTATGTTTGTTATTTCCGCACTATCGGTTATACTTCAAGTAGCATATTTTAAAAAGACTAAAGGCAAACGCATATTTAAAATGGCGCCCTTACATCACCATTTTCAAATGTGCGGTCATAGTGA
>JAFUPL010000030.1 GCA_017481235.1 Clostridia bacterium
AACTTTTTGATATATGTATTGATTTCAGATTTAACACGTTTGTTTTCAAGTGTTTGTCTTTCGATAGTATTAATACGCTTTTTTGCTGATTTAATATTAGCCATTTCTAACCTCCATCGCACCAATTATAGCAAATAAATTTGTAATATGCAAGGTTTTTTAACAAAATTTTTTAATATTTCATAAATTTTACTATGAAAACGTTTAATTTTTCACCAATTGCATTGATTGATAGTGGGATAGGTGGTCTATCCTTGCTTAAACCATTAGTGAAAAAATATCCTAATGAAAATTACATTTATCTTGCCGACAACTTAAATATGCCATATGGTAATAAGAGTAAAAAGTGGTTAGTATCACATGTTAATCAACTTGTAAATTATCTTTACTATACATTTAATGTAAAACTTGTAATACTTGCTTGTAATACCGCAAGCACTTGTTTAATTGAGATTAGTAAAAAGTCGCCAGTTAAAGTGATAGGACTTGATTTAAATAGTTGTATAGTTGATGATTACAAAATACTATGCACGCGTTTAACTAGCAAAAGCAATAGTAATTTAAATACATATCCTTGTGATAGACTAGCAGGTTTTATTGAAGACAACTTTTTTGATAAAAAGATGCTTAATCGTTATATCAAACGAGTGTTGAACAAGGCGGAAATTAGTGAACAAAATATAGTACTTGGTTGTACGCATTATGAGTTGCTGTTAGATGAGTTTAAATCACTTTTGCCAAACAAAAACTTTGTACTTCCATGTAAGGCATTTGTAGATAATTTAACATTGGATAAACCTAATATCGCAACTACAAAAGGGAATATGTTAATGCTAGCAACTTTGTCTACTAAATCCTATATAGACAAATTGTGGAAGATATTTAATAAATAATAAAAATCGACAATAATAATATAACAAAAAAGATTGCAACATGTGTTGTAACCTTATTTTGTATTTTCATAATTATATTTTTTAAACAAATTAATTCCAGATAGTTGATTTAATTGAGCAAGTATTTTAGTCCTTTGCTTTACTAATATTCCATACTTATTTTCCAGTTCATTATATAATTTAGCGTATTCATCAGGATTAAAACGCAGTAATAATAGTTGATTTTCTTTTTCATAATATCCATCTAACTTTAGCATGTTTTCAATATTATATAATTCTGTACGCAATTTATTTCGTAGTATCAAATTTTTTATAATTCTCATATATCCCTCATATAGCGTGGGCATTTATAGTAGCATATAAAAATATCAATGTCAATTAATTATATTTAAATTTATACGAAAATGTTACTACACTTTACAATCAAACATACCATTTACTTTTAGTTTTACGATTTTGATTGATAAAATTTTGATTTAACTGGTCAATCAAATATTCTTGAGGATTGATTGAAATTTTTTCACTAACAAATCGCTGATTGGTGTATTTATTGACTGCTACAGCATAATATTCAACTTGATTAAAACTAAACACCTTATCATCATAAATTTGATTTATATAGTCACCAACTAATCTAATTTGGTTATTAGAATTTGCATATATCTCATAATTATATAGCGAATTGTAGTCGATAACTATTTTAGCACCTATCGTTGTTAAATCAATATTTAAGTTAAATACGGGTTCTTGATATGTAGATGAAGTGTTGTTTGGAATATTGTCTATTTTAAATATGTCATATATTATATAACGTTCCAGTGCATTACTAGGGGCAAGGGATACATTGTGATTGTCGTTATAGTCAATGCTATCAATTGCAACTTTTATAATATTATCATTTAAT
This sequence comes from Clostridia bacterium, assembly GCA_017481235.1. GTDB lineage: Bacteria > Bacillota > Clostridia > Christensenellales > UBA1242 > Onthoplasma. Next base: position 1,798 of record JAFUPL010000030.1, read on the forward strand.
TTAAACGCCTCGGGTTTATTAGATGAATAAATATTTGATAATATATTTTTATTAATCATAGTGGGGTAAAAACTGCTACTTGAATTAGTTTCTAATCCTTTAGAAGTTGCATCTCCACACCATGAAAGGCATAAATGTTGAGTAGTGTAAGCAACATTCCAAAGGTCAGTATTTTTGCCGTTGTTTACCGCCGTTCCAGTTTTACTTGCCACCTCAAATGGCAAATCACCCAAACGCTTAGCAGTTCCAGTTTTAGCACATGTTTTAAGCATATCATTAACTAACATGCAATCTTCTTGATTAAATAATTTATTGCTATATCCTTGATTTTGATATAATACATTACCATTTTGGTCTTCAATTTTTTCAATAAATGTAATACCTTTGTCAATTCCATTATTTTGAAGTACGCTATACGCTCGTGCAAGGTTAATAACACTTACTCCGCCACCTATATCGCCTAAGGCGATAGAAGGATTAGACTGATATGTATTAAACAAGTTTAATTTCATTCCAAATTCATTTACTGTATTTAATCCTATTTCGTTTAATAACTTAACTGCACACACATTGGAGGAACGCGCTAGCGCATCTCTTACACTAATCCAACCCTCGTATTGGTCGCCAGCATTTTTAGGTGAGTAGTCAGTATCCAACTTTTCGTCCAATATAGGAGTAATAGGGGAGATTGTGTTTGAACTAATAGCAGGTAAATATACAATCAATGGTTTAATCGCTGAAGCAGGACTTCGTTTCATGCTGCTCAAATTAAAATAACTATCTCCAACATAGGCAAGTACTCTACCATTATTATCCGCCACCAATGCTAGTTTGTCCGCTTCAAATTGACTGGAATATAAAGCATTCTCTACTGTTTGTTGTATAGTGTTATCTAAATAGGTGTATACCTTTAAACCTTGTCGTAATAATTCCTTTTCACTAATATTTAATAGTTCGCATGCTTCAATTATTACTTGTTGATTGTAACTATTGTCGTAGTTGTTTTTTTTAATACTAACATCTATAGGTTTAACTACGTTTTCGTTATATTCTTGTAAAGATATAAATCCATCATTATACATTTCCTTAAGTACTATATTTTTGCGTTTAAAGCAATTTTCTGGATAATTGATAGGGGAATAGTATACGGGGGATTTAATAATCCCTGCAAGACACGCAGATTCATTAATGTCAAGTTCATTAGCAGACTTATCAAAATACAAATTACTGGCGCTTTCAATACCATAGGCATTACTTCCAAAGTATATAGAATTTAAGTACATATTTAATATATCTTGTTTATCAAAGTTTTGTTCGGTTTTAACTGCCAGCATTATTTCCTTAAATTTACGTGAATATGTTTTTTCGTTATTTAACAGTAAATTTTTTACTAGTTGTTGAGTAATGGTAGATGCCCCTTGAGTTTTACTTTGATTTTTAAGGTTAACAAGAGTTGCCTTTGCAATACGTTTTAGGTCGTAACCATTATGCTTATAAAATCGCTTATCCTCAATTGAAATAAAAGCATTTAGTGTATGGGGTTGAAGATTAGAGGTTGATATTATCTTTTTATCACTAGAATAATAAATTGGGTTAGAGTTACATGTGCTATCGTATATCTCAATACCTAAGTTTGAAGATACCAGTTTTGATTTGTTTAACGGAGTGGTAATATAACTAAAAGTAATAAATGTAAAAGTTGCAATAAAAAGCACGGCAATAGTTATTAGTATTGCTAAAAGTATTTTTCTTATATTAATTTTTTTTGCTTTATACATCGTTAATAGTATTTGTAACTTGCCACTATTTTATAAGTTTTTTAATTAAATAGTTGAAAAAACTATTATTTTATATTATAATATACTTATTATGAGTTATTTTAGTGGTAAAAAATATAATATAGTTACTTTTGGTTGCCAAATGAATGTGCACGAAAGTGAAAAAATTGCAGGAATTTTACAAGATTTGGGATTAACTCACATTGAAAAACCAGAAATGGCAGATGTGGTTGTTTTTAATACGTGTTGTATACGTGAAGGGGCGGAAGATAGAGCGTTTTCTAATATCTCTGCACTAAAAAAATGCAAAGCACAAAACAAAGATATGATTATAGCAGTTTGTGGGTGTATGCCTCAACAAAAGCAAGGTAAATATGATTTTAAAAAGAAATTGCCTTTTGTAGATATTGTTATAGGAACGCATAATGTTAATATGCTTGGTGTGTATTTAAAACAAGTGGTTGATACTAAAAAACGTGTATTTGAAGTAGTGGAAACGCCTATTAGTTTGGAAGAAGGTAAAACCACAATTCGCGATGACCAAATAAATGCTTATGTAAATATTATATATGGTTGCAATAAATTTTGTACGTATTGCATTGTTCCGCATGTTCGTGGTAGGGAGCGTAGCAGACCATATAAGGATATTGAAGCAGAAGTTAAGGATTTGATTGGCAAAGGATACAGATATATTACTTTGTTGGGTCAAAATGTTAACTCATACGGTAAAGACTTAAACGAAGGAATTGATTTTGCTACACTTTTAACGAAACTTTCACAAATAGAGGGTGAGTTTAAACTTAAGTTTATGACCTCACACCCAATAGATTTTAATAAAGACGTTATTAAAGTAATGAAAAATCAACCTAAAGTTGCTAAATGCTTGCATTTACCAGTTCAATCGGGAAATGATGAAGTGTTGTTTAAAATGAATCGTCATTACAATATAAAGCACTATAACAAATTGATTAAAGCAACTAAACGTGCGGTTAAAAATGTTGCATTAAGTACGGATATTATTGTTGGTTTCCCAGGTGAAACGGAAAAGGCTTTTGAGGATACCTTAAAACTAATTAAAAAGGTTAGATACGACCAAATATTTGCCTTTATGTACTCTAAGCGTACTGGTACTCCAGCAGTGTTGCTTCCAAATCAAATTGACGAAGATGTAAAAAACAAACGCATTAATAAATTATTACGTGAACAAAAATTTATTTCAAAACAAATGTTGAATGCTTGTGTTGGTAAAACATACAACTGCTTAGTGGTGGTTAAAAATGGCGTAACAATGGGATTAACTGATGGGGGTAGGGAAATTTATCTTCCAAACGATAGTAATAATCAAGTTAATCATTTTGTAGATATTAAAATTGAAGATATTCGTAATCATAAATTATCAGGAGTTATAATAGATGGCAGAAGGAACTAAAAACAAATTATCACCTATGATGGAACGCTATGTATTGATGAAGGAAAATTATAAAGATGCAATACTATTTTATCGTTTGGGTGATTTTTACGAAATGTTTTTCGAAGATGCTGAAACAGTAAGTAGAGAATTGGGACTAACATTAACTGGTAAAGATTGTGGACTTAGCGAACGCGCACCAATGTGTGGAGTTCCACACCATGCCTATGAAAATTATGTAGCAAAACTAATCAATAAAGGTTATAAAGTTGCAATATGCGAGCAAGTGTCCCCAGGTGATGGAAAAGTAATGGACCGTGAAGTAGTGCGTATAATTACACCTGGAACTGTTATTGACGATTCAATGCTTGAAGACCGTTCTAATGCCTACATAATGAGTATATATCAATGTAACGACACAATATCTTTTGCTTATGCAGATATTTCTACAGGCGAATTTTGTGTGGGAAAAACATCACATAATTCTATAAATTATATTAATGACCAAATAGTTTGCGTAAATCCCGCCGAGATTATTTGTAATGCTCAAATGCGTGAAAATTCTTCCAAACTTCCAGTAGTACTTAAAGGAAGTAGTCCTAAATTTAACCAATACTATGAATGGGAATATGGTTTAGATAATGCGAAAAAACAAATATTGCAACACTACAAACTAGATAGTTTGACAGGATTTGACTTTGATGATAATGAATGTATTAAAGCAGTAGGAAGTTTGTTGTCATATTTGCTGGAAACTCAAAAAAGAGATTTACAGCATTTAAATTTACCTAAACTTATTAAAGATGAACAATACATGTATCTTGACGATAATACAAGGCGTAATTTAGAACTAGAGCAACGCATGAAAGACGGCAACAAGTCAGGGTCTCTTCTTTGGGTGTTGGACAAAACTAATACTAGCGCAGGAGCAAGGTTGCTACGTAATTGGGTTAGTAAACCATTACAACGAATAGATGAAATAAATACAAGACTTAATATTGTGCAATTTTTAGTCAATAATCCGCTTTTGCGCTCAGGTTTAAATAAAGAATTGTGCCAAATTTATGATATCGAACGACTTGTTGCACGTTTAGCGTATGGAACAATCATTCCGCGTGAATTTAATAATATTGCAAAATCTATCGAACCTATAATGCATATTAAGGAAATGCTTAATAATTGTCCTTGTAGTGAACTTAATACAATAGTAAAGCAAATTAAAGATTTTACTAATGTTGCTAATCAAATTTTTGATTTTATAGTAGCACAACCACCAGCGTTATATAAAGATGGTGGATATATTAAGGAAGGTGTGAACGAGGAACTTGACAGATTACGTAATATTAACACCAATAATGGTACATATATTAAAGATTATGCAATTCGTGAACAACAACGCACAGGCATTAAGGGATTAAAAATTGGTTATAACCGTGTATTTGGTTATTACATCGAAATAGGTAAACAATATTCAGATATGGTTCCACTTGAATATGTTAGAAAGCAAACTATAAGCAATAACGAACGCTATATTACCGAGGAGTTAAAGCAGTACGAAAACGAAGTCCTTACCAGTAGCGAGCGTAGTATTAAATTAGAAGTAGAATTGTATGATAACTTTAAAACGTCCATGATGGAGTATTGTAAAGATTTTCAACAATTAGCGTATTTAATATCTCAAATAGATTGTTTTAATAGTCTTGCTACAGTTGCCGTGGATAACAATTATTGTAAACCTCAAATAGTAAATAATAATCAATTATTTATCAAAAATGGTAGACACCCAGTTATTGAAATATTGCAAAAGAAACGCGGATTTATTGAAAATGATACAAGTTTAGATGCTGGTGAAAATAGAACAATGATTTTAACAGGACCTAATATGGCAGGTAAAAGTACATATATGCGACAAGTAGCACTTATCACGCTTATGGCACATATTGGAAGTTTTGTACCCGCTAGTGAGGCGCAAATTTCAATTGTAGACCGCATATTTACACGTATTGGTGCTAGTGATGACTTGGCTGTTGGTCAAAGTACTTTTATGGTGGAAATGGTGGAAGTTAGCAACATTTTAACCTTTGCCACCAATAAAAGTTTAATAATCCTTGATGAAGTGGGTAGAGGAACTTCTACACATGATGGAATGAGTATTGCTTCAGCGGTGGTTGAATATTTATCAAAAACTTTGCATTGTAAAACATTGTTTGCTACGCATTATCACGAATTAATGCATCTTGAAGGCACATTAGACGGCGTTAAAAATTACTGTATTTCAATTAAGGAAATTAATGGAGAATTAGTGTTTTTACGTAAAATTATGCGTGGTTCAGCAACGCGTAGTTATGGCATTGAAGTTGCTTCACTTGCGGGTATTCCACAACAAGTAATTAAACGTGCTAAGGAAATACTGTTGGATTTGGAAAAAGGTGAAAAACAACAAACAATATCCAACGACAATGCGTTGATAGATACCTTAAAATCGATAGATATAAATACACTTAGTCCAATGCTTGCATTTGATACTTTAGTACATTTAATTGATATGATAAAGGAGTAATATATGGCAATTAATATTTTAGATAGCGTAATTGCTAATAGAATATCAGCAGGTGAGGTGGTTGAAAAACCAGCATCTATTGTTAAAGAGTTGATGGATAATGCTTTAGATGCAGGTGCAACCGAAATTAATATTGATATAGTTAGTGGTGGAATTGATTTAATTGCCATTCGTGATAACGGTTGCGGTATTGAACCCGAAGACGTGAAAAAAGCATTCTTGCCACACGCTACAAGTAAAATTTCCAAACTCGAAGACTTGGATAGTATTGCAACTTTAGGTTTTAGAGGCGAAGCATTAGCAAGTATTTCAAGCGTAAGTCAAGTAACCATGATAACAAAAACTAAAAATTTAGATTATGCAAGTCAAATTTCAGTTAATGGCGGAGTGTTTGGAAAAATTGGTGCTACTTCAAGCACTGATGGCACATATATTGAGGTTAGAAATTTATTTTTCAACACTCCAGCAAGAAGAAAATTTTTACGTCGTCCTAAAACCGAGGAAAGTGAAATAACTAATTTTATAAGTAGATATATTTTAGCACACCCACACATTAAAATTAGATATACCGCTAATGAAAAACTTATATTTAACAATCTTGGTGGAGATTTGCTAAGTGCTATTAGTTGTGTGTATGGAATGGATATCATACCACAATTAGACTATATTAAATATGACAGCGGATATGTTAAAATTGAGGGTTATATAGGCAAAGTTTCATTTACAAAACCAAATACAACATATCAAACCTTATTAGTAAATGGCAGATATGTAATTGATGAGGGTATTTCAAAAGCGGTTTATTCTGCATATGAAGAATTTTTAATGTCAAGACAATTTCCGTTTTATGTTATAAACTTACGTATCCCTTATGATGAGGTAGATGTTAATGTGCACCCTAACAAATTGAATGTTAAATTTGCACACCCTAATGAAATGTTTGACGTTTTTTATCGCGCCGTACGACAAACTATTTACAATAGTTTAAATCCTATTACGGAAAGCGCATCATACGTATCCAACAATGAAGTTAATTATAACGATTCAGATGACGACGGACCAAGTCAAAATGCAGTATTTTATGATAAATCTTTACCTAAGCAAGATGCTATTAAATTGCAACAGTTTAGCGAAAAAGATTTTAATCAAAAGTTACAGCAAGTTGAACAAGAAGTGGAAATTGAACCTATTAAACAACTTTCCCAAGACAAAATTATAAACAACATTAAACTTGAAAAATTTGTTCCAGAACGAAATGCTTCAATGTTTGATAAGGATATTAAACTTAATTCTACCGAGGAACACCCAAGTTATCAATCAATTACTAATTTTAGTGATTATAAGATAATAGGGGAAATATTTAACGAATTTTTAATCTTGGAAAAAGATGATGTTATGTTGCTTGTGGATTTTCATGCGGGGCATGAGCGTTTGCTATATGACCAATTGGTATCTACGATTAACAATCAACGCATTGATATTCAAACCTTGCTAGTGCCATACTTTCATCAATTAAATGTTCAAGAAATTGAATATATAATGTTGTTACAAGATGGTTTAAAAAAGTTGGGTTTTGAAATAGAACAAGTTGGTCCTAATCAAGTTAGTGTTTTAACTGTTCCAGTAATATTAAGTGATATCAATCTAAAAAACTTTGTCCAAGATTTGTTACATGATATGAGCAACAAAAAACCAAAAATTAATAACGAACTTGACCGAATGCTAATGCAAAAAGCATGTAAATCCGCAGTAAAATCGGGCATGAGTTTAAACATATCACAAGTTCAACAATTATTAAAAAATCTTGATATTAATCAACCCGTATTGTTATGTCCACATGGTAGACCAATTGTTACAATTGTTAAACGCAGTCAAATTGAAAAATGGTTTAAAAGGATTGTGTAATTATGGCAAATATTGTTATAATAACAGGATTTACAGGTTCGGGCAAAAGTGGATTGGCTATTGATATCGCCAAAAAATATAATGGTGAAGTTATATCTTGTGATTCGGTACAAGTATACAAGGGTTTAAATATTGGCTCTGCTAAAGTTACAGTTGAGGAAATGCAAAATATTCCACATCACCTTATTGATATTATAGAACCACATGAGGATTATAGCGTGGGACGATTTGTTAAGGATTGTGAAAGTGCAATAAACGACATTATATCGCGAGGCAAACTTCCTATATTAGTAGGGGGCACAGGTTTATATATTAAAGCGCTAATTGACGGTTATGATTTTAGTAGCACTACTAAGCATGAAGATTTTAGACAAAAGTATTTTAATCTTGCTACTGAATTTGGAAATAAGTATGTATGGGATAAACTAAATGAAATTGCTCCAGACAAGGCACAAACTGTACACGAAAACAATGTAAAACGTGTAATTAGATATTTGGAGATTGCCACTTTTGGAAAACAAGAAAACACATCATATAGTGTATTAAGTAATTATAATACACTTTGTGTGGGGATAGTAGAAGATAGGGAATTGATTTATAATAAGATTAATCAACGTGTTGATGTAATGATTGACTTGGGATTGCAACATGAAGTTCAAACTTTATTAAACAAGGGTTTGACGCTTAATAACAATTGTTTAAATACAATTGGTTATCGTGAAATGGTCGAGTATTTGCAAGGCAAAACCACTTACAATAAATGTATCGAATTAATCAAGCAACATACACGCAATTATTGTAAAAGACAACTTACTTTTATGAAAACAATTCCAAATTTAAAATTAATGAAAAAAGAAGAAGCACGTAAAGTAATAGAGGAGTTTTTAAATGATACTATTAAACAATAAAGCACAACAATTTGTTGAAACTAACGAGCAACTTTGCTTAGAACGTTTTAAACAAATTGACCAAATTGAGTTAACTAACCAATTAAAAGTACTTAATGCGTTTAACAAAGCGGGACTTGCCGAAAGGCATTTTATTGGAAGTTTTGGTTATGGGCATGGTGATATTGGTAAAGAGATTACCAATGAAATTTTTGCCACGATTTTTAATACTGAATCCGCTATTGCTTCACCAATGCTTACTTGCGGTACGGCAACTATTTCTCATACATTACTAGGATTATTGCGTCCTAATGACCTAATGCTTTGCGTCAGTGGCACTCCTTATGATACCTTGAAAGACGTATTATTTGGAGTAGAAGGCGAGGATAATGGAAGTTTAAAGGATTTGGGAATTAAGTATGACCAAATAGATCTTATTAATAATGATTTTAATTATGATGAGATTATAAAATATTTGACCTTACACAACGTAAAAATGCTATATGTACAACGTTCACGTGGGTATGAGTGGCGCAATGCTATTAATATAGCACAAATGGAAAAGTTATTTAAACTGGTTCGCAATACTTCACCTAATACAATAATAGTAGTAGATAATTGCTATGGTGAATTTGTTGAAACTAAAGAACCCACAGATGTTGGCGCAGATATTGCAATGGGGTCTATGATTAAAAATATTGGCGGAGGAATTGCTCCAACAGGTGGTTATGTTGTGGGAAATACAAAACTAATTAATATGATTGCTTGCCATTTATTTTCACCAGCACTTGGAATAGATTCGGGTTCGTATAGTGAGGGTTACAAACTTATATTGCAAGGATTATTTGTTGCACCACATATTGTATCTCAGGCAAAAAAGGTAGCAGTACTTACTTCACAATGTTTAAATAGTTTGGGTTATCAAACAATCCCTAGCAAAGATGATGTAATGAGTGATATTGTATGCTCAATTAAATTTGGAGAACCTAATACATTAATCAAATTTTGTAGATGTATTCAAAATGCTTCGCCAGTAGATGGAAACACTTTGCTTGAACCTAGTGATATGGCAGGGTATGAAGATAAAATTATTATGGCGTCGGGAAGTTTTAATCAAGGTTCTAGCATTGAATTATCATGTGATGCACCAATACGTAAACCTTTTATTGGATACCTACAAGGAAGTTTGAGTTATGCGCATGGTAAAATTGCCTTAACTTATGCTTTGCAACGCACGTTTGAAGAAATGTTATATAATCTAACGTAATTCAAAACTTGTGGAGTATATCGTAATATTTATACAAAAAAAATTATCTCTATTATGAGATAATTTTTTTTCTTTTTATTGTTATTCAATAATTTTTAATATAATTCAAACTTATAAAAACCTTGTATTAACAACTTAAATATTAATCCGTTTCAAATTTTACTTACTATATTCTACAACTCACGCTTTTTAAATATGTGTCGACCTATCAATAGTAATATAGTGGTAATACCAAATACATATATTAAACTAATCCAAATATTCATACCTTGATATACTATGCTATTAAACAATTTTGCCAGTATTCCTTCATGTGAAATACCAGTACTGCCAAAATAAGCAAATATGTTAATATTGGTTAAAGGATAAAATCTTAACCATGAACCAACACCAAAGAATAGAGGTAAAATCAAGTTGACACTATATAAAACAATAGCAATTAGCATCGTTAAAAGTTCAGATTTTAATATCGTACTTAACATAATAGTTAGCGCGCTATATAAAGCACTTATAAGGAACAAACTTATTACAAACAACCCTATAACCACAATAGGGTGGGTTGCAAATATTAAATTAGTATTAAATATTATTAAAATATTTGCACTACTAAATCCATACATAATTCCACCTATAATAAGTGAGGTAATTGTACCAAACATTAGCAGTATAAATGTCATTATTAATATTGCAAAATATTTGCCAAAAAATATTGAACTACGTTTAACTGGGCGAATAGCGGTAAATCTCATGGTATTATTATTAATTTCACCCGAAATTGTATGTGCTGATAGGAATATTGAGTATATTATCACAACAACAGCAAATAATGACATCACAAAAAATGTAAAATCATATGCATTTATTTTTGCGTTAGAGGTATGAGTAATTGACAAACTATTAGCATAATCATTTGAAAAAGAGTGATTTTCAATGTAATATTGATAACGCAATGCAAGTTCTTCTTGCTCATAAAGTGAAATATTGCCATATCCTAATAAATTCACTCTATCCGACTTGTTAGTTACATCGTTTAACGCGTCCACACACATTGAACTACTATAATACTTAGTAAATATTTCAACGCAATTAGCATAACGATTAAATAGTACATTAAGTTCGTTTTTAATATCTTGATTATCTTCTAATGTAGGGTCTGTAGCAACTTTTGCTTGCTCTTGCTCCATTTTTAGTGAAATCTCTTCCATTCGAGAGGTGATTAGGGCATGATATGTTCCGCCTTCAACATACTTTTCAGCAGTATCATTTATTTCAGGATACACTAAGTTTTGCAAACAGTTATATAATGGTGTGCGTAATTCGTTAAAGTAGGTTTCACTAGCAAAAGTATGACTAATTACCGAATTAAAATTAGATATTGTTTTATTAATAGTTGAATATAACTTAGTATAATTAGTGTTTGTAGTTAAAATATAGTATCCAGTAGCATTTTTAGTATAATTTAAACCTTCATCTAAAGCAGATTTTAAATTTAATAAACTTTGTCTAATTCCAGATAATAGGTTATTATATTCGCTTGATGTTGCATCTGCTTCATTGTATAGTAAGCAATAATCATCAAATTCTTTATACAAGGCAGTGATATTTTGTTTATTTGATGAAGTATATTCGCTAGAAGAAGGTATGTAAGTATTTGCATTTACAGCCACTTGTCCAATGCTATCAATATATCCTTGCTTTAAATCATTGTTGGAATTAGCGTACATATCACTAACCGTTTCTCCCACAAGAGATAGGGGAGTTGTGTTACGTTCAGTAGGGTTGTACATAAAAATTCCGGCAACCAATAGTCCCGCCATAAGTAAAACTAATATGTATATTCCTATGCGAGATACCAGTTTTTTAAGTTCAAAACTAATCACTTTTCTCATAGTTCCTCCTAAAATAATTCATTATCCGAATTACCTTGAATTAATTCAAAGTAAATTTGTTCTAACGATTTATTAATTGTAGTTGTTTTATAAATTTTAATGTGTTTATATGTAAGATATGTTATAATATTTGCTAAATACTTTTCCATTATAGGAACAATTATTGTATTGCCAGCAACTTTAACCTTAATTTTATATTTATTTTGCAACAACTGACCTGCGTAATTAGGGTAGTTAACATGTATGCGTATTTGTTGATTATTTTCAACTTCTTTTGTAATATCGGTCATATTTTTAAAACTTAACAATTTACCCGAACGCATAACCGCAATTTGATTACAAATTTGTTCAAGTTCCGACAAGTTATGACTTGATATAATGATTGCCATTTTTTCACGCCTTGCAAGCGTAGTTAATAAATTTCTAATATCTTTAATGCCTTCAGGGTCTAAACCATTGGTTGGTTCATCTAATATCAGCAATCTTGGTTTGTTTAACATTGCTTGAGCAATACCTAAGCGTTGTTTCATACCAAGTGAGTATGTAGACACCTTTTTGTCAATAAATTCTTCCATTTTTAATATCTTAATAATGTTTGGAATACGCATTTTAGCATTTTTACCATAAAATTTAGCAAATAATTTTAAATTTGCTTTACCTGATAAATATGGATATAATTGCGGATATTCAACCACTGCGCCAACATTAGATATTGCTTTTTTAAAGTTTTTATCAATGCTATAACCATTAATAAAAATACTACCAGAAGATATGCTGGTAAGACCGCAAATCATTTTAATAGTAGTAGATTTACCAGCACCATTAGGTCCAATAAATCCAAAAATTTCGCCTTCAAACAACATAAGCGAAAGATTATCTACAACTTTCTTTCTGTTATAAATTTTTGTTACATTATTTAATTTTAATATAGGAATCAAGATTTGTTACCCCTTTTTCTTGTAATAATAAATATATTAGCATAATTTTATTTAAATGTAAATAAAATAATAATATACAAAATTATTTTTTATGTTTAAAAAAGCATTTAAATGTTAAATCTAAAAAATATAAGTATACTATTATGAAAAACAACGAACTTCACTCATGCATTTTAATGATTATTTCAATGATTGTGCTATTTAGCATAATGTTTTTTAATATATTTATATTTTTAAACAACGTATTATGGTTAAATATAACTTTGTATGCCATTATTTGTATATTAATTGGTTTAACAGTGTTTGGATATCTTTCGCATAAAGATGTGTATTTGAAATTATCAGTTGTTGGAAGTATAGTTCTTATATTAATATATTTAGTATATTTTATTTTAGTTAAAACTCATATGCTCGAACAAATTACATCTTTTGAGGATTTAAGGCAACTTATTCTTGGGTTTGGAGGATGGGGAATACTAACGTATATTGTTATAAATCTATTGCAATGCGTTATTATTCCAGTGCCAACTACTTTAACGGTTTTGGTAGGTACTGCCATATATGGACCACTAGTTGCATTTATTTATGCTACAATAGGTGTTATTTTAGGTTCAAGTATATCATTTTTGATAGGTCGATATTGCTCAAAACCAGTTATATATTGGATTTTTGGTCGTGAAAAAACTGAAAAATATCAAAACTTACTCAACAAACGTGCTGAATTGATACTATTTTTAACTTTAACATTACCATTTTTCCCTGACGATTTAATTTGCATGATGGCAGGAGTAAGCGATATTAAGTATATTAGATTTTTAATAATATCTATATTTGCTAGAGGAGTAGGACTGGCAACAATCAGTTTTTTTGGAAGCGGAAAAATCATTCCTTTTTCAGGTTGGGGGATTGCTGTGTGGTGTGTTGTGGCAATATTAATAGTTAGTGTACTGATATTGGCATTTAAAAAGCGTGAAAAGATTAAACAATTTTTAAGACTAGATAATTCAAAACATTAAAAAAAAGTCTTTAGAAAAGACCTTTTTTTATTTTTATCTAGTATATTTTTTATAAAATAAAACATTGTAAACAAAGTCAAGAACAACAACAGAACCAAGCATTACTGGAGCAATAAAATTTGCAAAATTACTTAACGAAAATATCGTTGAAATATTGGTAGATATAGTTAAATTGTATGAAAATATGATAATAGTTAAAGACAAGAATAGTGATAACTTAATAAAGAAATCTCTTGATATTGAATACTTAAATGGTCGTGTACAATATTTTAATCGAAGTTTTGAAATATTTACTAATAATATTATTGGATATAATATTAAAATCAAACAAACTATAATTGCGGATATATAATAAACATTACTAAATGAGTATTTACTACATGCAATCAAACTTATAATAAACATAACTAGCAAACTAATGCAAGTAGCACTCATTTTTTGAATATGCTTAGATATGGTTTTTTTGCGTTTAATTACCGATTTATCATTACTAAAATCTACATAATTTAAAAATTTAATTTGTTCAATTGGCGCAATGTAAGATGAGTCCGTATCAATTGGTTGATTTTCAACTTGAGTAATAAGTTCAGTATTTGGACTTAATTTATCGTATAATTTATTTGGAGAAGGGTTTTCTACAATGGGTTCAACTTTTTCAGTAAACATAGTAGGGGAGGTTTCATTTTCAATATACTGATTAACATTGCTATTATCCTCAATATTAGTCATTTCACTTAAATTATTTTCACCGATGCCGTTATCACTGCTACTAAAATCAATAGCGTCAAATATATTAATAGATGATGTTGTGGTGATTTTATCATCTTCGTTAAACAAATCATTGCTATTTGGACGTTCGATTTCTATGCTATATGTAGGAATATCCTCTTGTATATTGATTGTTAAATCCGATTGTGAGTCAGTAGTATTACTAATATCAAGTTCCTCATTAACCATAGGTTCAACAATTGAGTTGTTAATATTCGTAAAAGTAGTAGTCAAATCAATAGGTGAGGGAGAGATTGTGTTAGTACCATCCGTTATCAAACTATCATCAATTATTTCATCAGCCTTAGATATATCTTGCACTGGTTGAGATTCAAAATTTGAGTTACTGTTTTCAGATACGGGAGAGGTGATACCAGTATTAACACCTTCACTTTCAAGTATATCTTTAATCAACGTGGTAAAAGGAGGGTAAGTTTCAAGTTGTTGCTTACCATTGTCCGTTAATTTATAATAGTGACGCTTACCACCAATTTCACTATCTTGCCAATACGATGAAATAAATCTACCTTGCTCTAATTTCTTAAGAACACTATATAGGGTAGGTTGCTTGATAATTATTCCACCATTAGAACTTTCCTCAATTTGCTTAACAATCTCATAACCATATTTGTCCCCATCAACCAATTGATACAAAATTATAGGAATCAAATCCGTAGTTTTCATATAAACCCCTCACATCTTTTCTATTAATAATTATATAGCATATTGTAACTTATTGTCAAACAAAATTAAAAAATTTATAAACATTAAGGTAGGGCAGTGGTAGTATTATTGCCGTTTAACACTAATGAGGGTGAAGAATGGAATATACTAAACTATTCGTAAAATACAGATTTTACGAATACATGATGTTTTTTGTTTTTCAAATCCCATAAAATTTATAAAACATGTTTTGTATAATTTAATTATACTTTTCATTTAGTTGTATTGCTTGTGTCCTTCATATTCTCTAATATTTTTAATCATAAAGTTGATTTTTAAATAAACGTTTGAAAATGCTAAGTTTTACAACACTTTTTAGTTGACCAAATCCTTGTCTTAAAAACACATCTCGGCGCTGAGAGCATTTTAGATTTTTAATAACTATTGATACGACTTATATTATCAATTAGTTTAGTTGATTTTTTAAAGACAACTATTTTTTTATATAATTTATATGTTTTATAAGATGTGTAGTTAAAATATTAGAATTTGTATTATTAAAATCAATATCAAATAACTATCATTTTTAACACTATTTAAAGATATAAAAAACCTAGAGTTAGTTTATAACTCTAAGTTTAATATTATAATAATTACTATATAATGTGTACGTATCTATACAAAACACACATTATTTAGTTGTTTTAGGTAATATCTTTGATTTGCCACCCATATATGGACGTAATACTTCAGGAACAGTTATTGAACCATCTTGGTTATAGTTGTTTTCAACCAAAGCAATTAGACCTCTTGGACTTGCAACCACTGTGTTGTTTAGCGTATGTACTAGATATGTGCCATTTTCACCCTTAGTACGAATATTAAGTCTACGTGCTTGCGCGTCACCTAAAGTTGAACAAGAACACACCTCAAAGTATTTTTGTTGACGAGGACTCCATGCTTCAATATCACAGGATTTAACCTTAAGGTCTGCCAAATCCCCTGAACAACAATCAAGTTGACGTACTGGGATATTCATATTATTAAATATTTCAACTGAATATGACCACATCTTGTTATACCAATCCATGCTTTCCTCTGGTTTACACAATACTATCATTTCTTGCTTTTCAAATTGATGTACACGATATACTCCGCGTTCTTCAATGCCGTGAGAGCCGATTTCCTTTCTAAAACAAGGTGAATATGATGTCATTGCAATAGGAAGTTCACTTTCCTTTACAATTTGGTCCTTAAAGCGACCTATCATACTATGTTCACTAGTACCAATTAAGTAAAGGTCCTCATTTTCAATCTTATACATCATTGCGTCCATTTCCTCAAAACTCATAACGCCAGTAACCACATCACTACGTATCATAAATGGTGGAATGCAATAGGTAAATCCTTTATCAATCATGTAATCACGACCATAAGCAATCATTGCTTCATGAAGACGTGCAATATCGCCCATTAAGTAGTAAAATCCCGCCCCACTGGTTCTTCCAGCGCTATCCTTATCAAGACCGCCAACACTTTCAAAAATATCGGCATTATAAGGTATTTCAAAATCAGGAACTTTTGCTTCACCAAAACGCTTAACTTCAACGTTTTCACTATCATCTTTACCAACAGGCACGCTATCGTCAATAATATTAGGTATTGCCATCATACTCTTTTTAAGTTGAATGCTTAATTCGTTAACACTCGCTTCCAATTCGGTAATTTTAGCATTGATTTCAACAACTTCTTGCTTTTTAGCATTTGCCTCAGAAATTTGCTTATTACGCATCAATACACCAATTTCATTACTTTTGGCATTACGACTAGCACGCAAATTGTCACATTCGGTACGCATATCGCGAACTTTTGTATCAAGTGATAATATTTCATCAATTAAAGGTAATTTATGGTCTTGAAATTTCTTTCTAATATTTTCCCTAACCTTTTCAGGGTTTTTTCTAATTAAATTTATGTCAATCATATCTATTCTCCTATGTATAGTATATCACCATATATAATTTTTTGCAAGCAACATCAATACTTTTATAAAAAATTTTTGCAAATTGTTTTGATTTTGCGAATAGTTATGTTATAATCATAATATGAGTGAAAATTATTTTTTAGATAGAAATCGTAAAAACTTAAGGCAATTAAATATTGTATTGGACGAATTGCCATCATTTTGTAGCATTTATTTTGTAGGTATTGCTTCGCGCACTACCCCACTTACAAGGTTAAATTACGCAAGGGATTTGAAGATATTTTTTACGTATCTTACTAATTTTGAGCGTGCATTTTTAAAAAAATCTAATCAAGACATTCAAATTGAAGATTTAAACAAAATTGATAGTTTAATGATTGAGAGATTTGTGGCATATTTGATTAGTTATGATAACGTTAAAGGAGTGGTTCGTAGTAATGCGGATCGCGGACTTGCTAGAAAACTTTCAAGCGTAAGGTCTTTTTTCCAATTTATGTTTGACAAAGATTTTGTTTCGTCAAATGTAGTAACTAAAGTAAAAATGCCTAAAATCATCAAAAAGGATATTATAAAACTTGAAAGTGATGAAGTTGAAAGTTTATTAAAAACTAGTGAAACATTAGATGGATTTAGCGAGCATCAACAAAAATATAACGAAAGATTTATCCCCCGCGACAATGCAATGCTTTCATTGTTTTTAGGCACAGGTATTCGTGTAAGCGAACTAGTTGGACTTAATGTTGATGATATTGACTTTAAATACAATAGTTTTAAAGTTACACGTAAAGGTGGTGCGCAAGCAATACTATATTTTTCAGATGAAGTTAAAGATGCTTTGGTTAAATATTTGGAACTTCGTGATACTTTTAAATTACCAGAAAGCGAGAAGGCATTATGGATAAGTATACAAGGTAAACGTATGGGTGTGCGTTCAGTAGAAAATTTAGTAAAAAAATATGCTAAAGTATCTACCCCACTTAAAAGAATTAGTCCTCATAAACTTAGAAGTACATATGGAACACATTTATATCATGCCACTAAAGATATTTCAGTGGTGGCGGAAGTGTTAGGTCATAAAGATGTAAACACCACAAAAAAATATTACGCGGCTGTTAGTGAAAGTATACGAAAAGAGGTTGCTGATAAAGTTAAATTATATAAAACAGTGGAAGAAAAACCGGAAAATTAGTTTTATTGTAAAAAAATATAGTACTAAATAATTAAAAATAAAAAAAATAGAACTAATGTTTGACAAAGTTCGATAAAATATGCTATATATTAAAGAAAGTAGATTGTATTACATTGATTTTTTAGATAAAAGGCTTTTGTAAATAGTAATTTACGTAGCAAAGGAGAAAAATATGCGTAAAATTGATGAAGCGTATGAGTTTATTAAAGATTATATTGCCGATAAAGACTACCCACCTACTATTAGAGAAATTGGAGATGCTATTAAAGTCAAGTCAACTTCAACAGTTGCATATTATTTGCGAAAACTTGAAGAAAACAACAAAATACTTAAAGGCAGTTATAAAAATCGTTCCATTCAACTAATGGAAAGTGTTTCTGTTAAACCAGGAAACAATGCTCTAATCAATATGCCATATATTAAAAATATTGTAGAAGGCAAACCTTTGATGGCAGAACAAAACATATATGATAGGTTTACCCTGTCTGCCTCACTGTTTAAGGGATTAGATATGTTTATGATGCCAGTATTGGACAATTCTATGAAAGATAGTTCTATACTAAAAGACGACATTGTTGTAGTTAGTCGTCAAAATGTTGCCCGTAACGGCGAATTGGTTGTTGCTATTGTTGGTAATGGTTACGTTGTTGCTAGATTATATAAGGAATTTGGTATGTTTAAATTGCAACCAGATAATAAAGAAAATACTCCTATTTATGTTGAAAAACTTATGATACTTGGTAAAGTAGTGGGAGTTATCCGTAATAAAATGGAGTAAGTATACAAAGGGGAAAATATGAGTCAGTATATACAAATGTTTAAACAATGGTATCGATTAACTAAACCTAACAAAAAGTATTGGATTTTACAATTTATATCCGTTACTATCCCAAGCATATGCTTGGTTTTTGAATCGTATTATTTAGCAAAAGTGACTACTTGTGTTAGTGCTGGCAACTGGCAATTTGCTATTGCTAACTTAATTATTGCATTTGCTATACTAGTATTACGTTCATTCTGTTGGGATTTTAATTATCGTAATACATTTAAACTTGTAGGACGTTCGTACCTTCGTATCCAAAAAGAATTGTACGATAAAATTATTGGTTCTAGTGATACAAATTTAAATAATAACTCTAAAGAAAAACTTATAAATATAATGCATGGCGCGGTATATGATACTAGCAATTTTGCTGACATAATTTGTAGTAAATATCGTTATTTAATTTCTGCAATAATATGTATTGGTTATGTAATGTTTGCCAACATTTATATTGGTTTAATTATGGTGGCGGTATTTATATTAAATATTGTAATTTTACGTAAAATAAATGATAAAATTGCTTCAACTGTAAAACATACTAAAACATGCGTTGACCGTGAATATGAAGCATTTTCAGATGCAATTGAATCAAAAAATATTGTAGAAGAACTTGGCATAAAGGAAAAAGTACGTGATAAAACGCTTGACGCAAGTTACGATTACATGAAGGCAAAGTATAAGTATAATGTAGCATGGTCGTATCTTGATAACTATTTCTATATGTTCTATCGCTTTATACGATTTGGACTTACAATTGCATTGATATTCCTATTAAAAGGCGATTTAATCACCCTCACCGCCTATTTTGTTATGGTATCATATATTGCCGATACCTTAAGTTATAACAACGACTTTTGTAAACTATTTACCGAACTTAAAAATGTAAATGTAGCGGTTAATCGAGTAAACATTATATTAAATTTTAATGACCGTACAACTATTAATTTAGGTGATATTAACAAAACTAATATTAATGGAGAAATTGACTTTATCGACGTATACTATAAAGCGCAAGATGATGAATTTAAACTTAGATCATTGCATGATGTGTCATTCCATATTGACAATAACGAATGTGTACTATTTAAAGGTGAACGTGGTAGTGGTAAACGTACAATATTTTATCTATTAAGGCGAATGGTTGAAGTTAATTCTGGTGAAATTTATGTTGGACGTACTCCGCTAAGAGAATATTCAAGAGATAGTCAAATTGAAAATATAAATTATGTAACCACTAAACCATACTTTTTCAAAAATTCGATTAAAGCAAATCTAAAAATTGTAAATAGCAGTGAAGAAGAAATTGAAAAAGCGTGTAAACTTGTAAATGTATATAACACAATTATTAATCTAAAAGATGGTTTTGACTCCCCTATTGAAAGTTTAACCCAACGCGACCAATACTTGCTAAGTGTGGCACGAACACTTCTTATGCACAGCGAAATTGTTATGTTTTATGAGTTTCCTTCATATCTTTCCGCCCAAGACGAGGAAGCAGTTAAAAATGTAATAGATATTATACGACTTAATCATACTGTAATAATTTTCTCAGCAACAGACAAATGCGCTAATATTGCTGATAAGATATATGAACTTACTAATTGTACAACCAAATTGATTAAAGACAATGCTAATACTACTAAAGAATATTCAGTATTTGACATCTTGCAAGATTATGAACAATCTACAATGTTTAATAAGTCAAGTGTTAAGAAAAAAGGGTTGAAAAATCTATTAAAACGCTACGCTAAAGAAAACATTGGAAATAATAAAGAACTTGAATAAACAAAAAACACTAGATTTAACTAGTGTTTTTTAATGTATTTAACAGATATAACATAAATTTGTTTAAATCTTTATTTATGTTGTACAACATTTTTTCTTAAATCATGTAACTTAATATTATTTATCTCAAATTCTTTTTCATGCAACTTAATCAATCTTTTTGTATTAAAGTTTTGATAAGATATTGTGTTATGCTCTAAAACATTTACTAAAGCATCATATTGCGCATTTGTTATTTTCTTATTATTAAAAATAGGCATAGGCATATCAAAAGTAGGCAACTCTCCCCTATTGATACTAACTTTTACAAATCCTAAATCATGTACTAACAAGTTGTCAGTTGCTAAAAAATTAACTTTAATTAAATGATATAAATCCATATCTTCATATTGAACATAATCAAATTGATCTAAATAAAAATCTCTAATATCTTTCAATGTAAAATTTTCATCGTCTACTATAAATTCACTTACTTCAGTGTCAAAATCAATATCTTTATGAATTCGCATAAGTTCCTTATAGTTTTTATAAAATTCTTCGGTAAATGTTATGTGACTAATAACACCTTTTTGTCTACAATCAAATATCTTACCAGTTGGTGTAATGTATATTGACATATGACCATTTTGAGTATGTTTTAAGTGTTCGTCTAGTGTATATAAATTTAATAATTGCTTATACATAAATTGCCCTTTAAATATTTTTACTAATTTCAAGTCTTGCTAGTTCGTCACAGCGATTGTTGTATGGATTATCTGCATGACCCTTTACCTTAATCCATTCAATTTGATGATAATCATTTAGGTTGATAAGGCGTTGCCACAACTCAATATTTTCAATAGGTTTCTTTTTAGCATTTTTAAAACCATTACGTTGCCAATTCCCTACCCAGTCTTGAACAAATGCATTGATTACATATGCGCTATCGCTATATAACTGAACCTTGCAAGGTTCTTTTAATTTAAGTAATGCTTCAATTACAGCAGTTAGTTCCATTTGGTTGTTAGTGGTTTCTGGATTAAACCCGCTAATCTCCATTTTAGTGTCCTTGTACATCAAAATCGCTCCCCAACCACCAGGTCCAGGGTTATAACTACATGCTCCATCTGTATAAATAACAATATTTTTCACTAGTCCCTCACTCTTTAATTACATACTAACATATAATACAATTAAAATCAAGTCGTTTTTAATTATTTTCATTAATAAAAAACTCCAATCATAAATGATTGGAACTTTTGGCAGGGGAGACGCGATTCGAACACGCAACCTACGGTTTTGGAGACCGCTACTCTACCATTGAGCCACTCCCCTATACGTTACATAATATATTATATACTAAATAACCTATATAGTCAACTATTTTTTTAAAAATATTTTATAATATTATAAAAAAATGCTAACAATTAAGTTAGCATTTTTTTTACTTAAAAATCTTCCTTACACCATGATTTAGTGTTACAATAAGGACAACGCAATCTACGTCTTGTTGGAGTATGAATTGCCCATATTATAGTATTTGCTGAAGGTTTGAATATTTGATTACATTTAGGACATACAAACTTTACATGGTTCATATATATAACGATTGTACATACAAATAATATTATAAATACTGGACAAATCACTGCAAAAGGAATCCAAGTATTTAACTCAGTCCAAATAATTATACTTCCAGCAAAAGCCACAATCATTAAAATTGTAGCAATTGCCATAAACAAATATAACTTCTTGCGTTTGTTCATACTATCTCCTACCATAATGCGAAAGCGTCCTTAATTTTTCACTTTTCACTATTCATTCTTCATTTTATTTTGCGGTGTCACTAAAACGAGATTCACGGATAACATATACTTTGATTTGACCTGGATATTCAAGTTCTTTTTCAATCTTTTGAGCAATATCACGAGCCAAAACTTGTGCTTTAGCGTCATCAACTTCTTCTGGTTTAACCATTACACGAACTTCACGACCTGCTTGGATAGCATAAGCGGTATCAATACCATCAAAACTAGTAGCAATTGCTTCAAGGTTTTGAAGACGTTTGATATAGTTTTCCAAACTTTCACGTCTAGCACCTGGGCGCGCACTACTAATAGTATCAGCCGCTTGAACTAGCACTGCTTCGATAGTTTGAGGTTCGATATCATTGTGGTGAGCGTGAATACAGTGTATTACAGCATCACTTTCCTTGTACTTTTTGGCAAGTTCTACACCAATTGATACGTGTGTGCCATCAACTTCATGGTCAATCGCCTTACCAATATCGTGTAATAGACCTGCACGTTTAGCAACTTTGGCATTAGCGCCAATTTCAGTTGCAAGCATACTAGCAATATATGCCACTTCCAACGAATGATTTAATACATTTTGACCATAACTTGTACGATACTTTAGTCTACCTAAAGTTTTAACAAGTTCTGGATGCAAGTTGTGGATATCAGCATCAAAACATGCTTCCTCACCTGCTTGCTTAATAGTTTGTTCAACGTCTTTACGAACCTTATTTACCAACTCCTCAATACGTGCCGGATGAATACGTCCGTCCATAATAAGTTTTTCAAGTGCAATACGAGCAATTTCACGTCTTACTGGATCAAATCCAGACAATGTGATTGCTTCAGGAGTATCATCAACTATAAGGTCAACACCAGTTGCTGCTTCAAGTGCCCTAATATTACGACCTTCACGACCAATAATACGTCCTTTCATCTCCTCGCTAGGAAGAGTAACTACTGATACAGTTGCCTCAGCGGTTTGGTCAGCGGCACATCGTTGAATTGCAAGTGTAATGATATTACGTGCAATCTTATCAGCGTCATTTTTTGCTTGTTCTTCAATTTCTTTTACCTTTTTAGATGCATCAATCTTTGCTTCTTGAGTGTAGCGAGCAATGATTTCTTCTTTGGCTTGTTCCTTAGAATAACCTGCCACTTCCTCTAACTTAGCCACTACTTGCATTTTAGCATCTTCAAGTTCTTGAGATTTTTCAACTAATTGTTGTTCACGCTCAACAAGTTTTTCCTTTTGAATATCAATTGCTTCCAACTTTTTATCAAGATTTTCCTCTTTTTTGTCAAGGTTTGCTTCACGTAAAGTGATACGTTCCTCACTGCGCTTTGCTTCTTCCCTACGTTCGCGGTTTTCTGCTTCAAAAGTAGACTTTAGCAAATTGATTTCATCAGTTGTTTGCTTTAATTGTTGTTGTTTAATATTTTTTGCTTGTGCGTAAGCGTCCTCTAATATCTTGTTTGCTTGTGCCTTACTGCCTTCTATCTTTTTACCATATAAAAATTTGTTTAACACAAAACCTGCACCAGCGCCCACTCCAAGAGCCACTATCACAGATATAACGATTGTTAATATTAAAGGAGCACCACTCATAAGCATAGTACTACTAATGCTCATAAATTTCTCCCTTTAAAAGTATCAATACGATACCTTTAATTATTATAACTAAAAAAATCCTTGATGTCAAGTTTTCAAGGATTTTTATTTAAATTTTTTAACATGCTATATATTGTGTATATTGCGTACAAACTACCAAATATAATGGGAACTACAATTCAATTACAATAATTTCATCAATTGCTTTTTGAATAAGTTCGCTTAGCGGAATATGTGTTTCTTCAATTTCAGCAATCTTAATCTTGGGTTTGATTACTGGATTTTGTGGTAAAAACACAGTACAACAATCTTCATAAGGAAGTATTGATGTTTCATAAGTGTTAATTTCTTGTGCAACTTTTATAATTTCATCTTTATTAAAACTGATTAATGGTCTAAGAATAGGATAATTACCTGCCATACTATTAGTTACAGTTATACTTTCAATAGTTTGAGAAGCAACTTGACCTAAACTCTCCCCTGTAATAATAGTTTTGTAGTTATATCTCTCACACAAAATAGTTGCAACCTTTATCATAGCGCGTCTAAGTAGTGTAATTGCATATTCTTCCTTACAATGTAAGTGAAATTCTTCTTGAAGTTTTGACATTGACACAATGTACATATAACGGCAACCGATATAGTTTTTAATTTGCTTTGCAAGACTTATAACCTTTTCGCGCGCTTGAGGACTAGTGTAAGGATAACTATCAAAGTGCAATATATCTTGCCTTAACCCACGTTTTGCCATTTGGAAACCCGCTACTGGGCTATCAATACCACCTGAAAGCAATAACAATCCATCACGATACTCGCCTAATGGCATACCACCATAAGTATATATTATTTTATCAAATATATAGGTCTTACCATTTTCACGAATATCAATATGTACCACCGTTTCAGGTTTGCGTACATCTACATACGCATTAGGACAATGGTCTAGTATCACACCACCCATATCTGCGGCCATTTGGTTTGATTTGATAGGAAAAGTCTTATCCGCACGGTTACAATCTACCTTAAAACTACCGCTAATATCAAGTTTTGCACAAAAATCGGTAATATCTTCAATGGTTGACGGAATTACACTTGCAACACTAACTGAATATACGCCAAACACTTTTTTAATTTCGCGTATAATCATATCTTCGTCATCAACGTCGTAATCACTAACTACTACCCTATTTTGAATAGGTGTAATTACTTTTTTATACTCTTTTAAAGCGGTTTTGATATTTGTGTATAAAAGTTTTAAAAAGTACCCTTTATTTTTACCTTTTAAATGTATTTCTGAAAATCTAATTAAAATTACTTGTTCCATTATTTCCTCTTTATGATATTTTTAACTTAGTTTATTATGTCCGTAATCGAAGTATTTAAAGGCCTCTTAAGTAAGAGGCTGTCGGCAAATGCCGACTGGTGATATGAAAATATTATAACAGTTCATATCATCCGTCAACCTTCGATTGCCACCTTCTTACTTAAGAAGGCTTATTATAATAAAATATCAAATAAACTGATTATTTTTTAGTTTTACTATAATATAGTTCAACGTTTTTATTAATAGCATATGCTAGGTCTATCATATCTTGTTTAGTGCAATCTGTTTCAAAACTAATACGGATAGCACCTAAAATATAATCTTGGTTTACACCAATTTCAGTTAACACGCGATTGGCGGTGTTTTTGCTATTGCACGCCGAACCTGTACCTATTAAAAACCCGTCAACTTCAAGCATATGAACCAAAGTTTCACCTCTCAAATCCTTAAAGCATAGTGAAATAATATTAGGCACACATTTGTCAGTTGAAATCAATTTATAAGGAACTGTGATATTGTCTAAAAGAGTTTGTTTTAACTCTCTAACAGTATCATATTCCATAATAGGTAAATTTATTGCCTTGCTAAAAGCCATAACTGCTGGGAAATTTTCAGTTCCACCACGTAAATTCATTTCTTGTCCTCCGCCGTATATAAATGGTGTAAACTTGTTAGGATTTGCAATATATAGACCCGCAATACCTTTAACACCATTAATTTTATGTGATGATATGGTATAAAAATCTACCCCTAAATTTACCATATTAAGTTTAATTTTGTGTAATGCTTGCACCCCGTCACTATGAATTAATATATTAGGATTGATTTGTTTGCAACGCTTAGCAATGTATTTAATGTCATTAATAGCACCTGTTTCATTGCTAACATGAATAAGTGATACAAAATCCGTATTTCGGTCAATCATGCTAAACAAAACTTCTTGATTAACACTTCCATCTTCGTTTAGTGGAGCAAAATCAATATTATACCCTTCATTAATCATTGCTTTAGCGGTGTTGTAAGTAGATGAATGTTCACCCGCGGATATAATATACTTCTTGTCCTTACGTTTGATACAATTTCTAAGCACTGCATTGTTACTTTCAGTAGCACATGATGTGAATATGAATGTTGACTTATTTGCTCCGCCTAAATAACGTAATATACTTTCACGCGCCATCTCAATTTTATTTTTAACACTTAAACTTGGCGTATACAAACTAGATGGATTAAAAAACTCATTACACGCATCATTATATGCTTGTAAAACCTCCGCTTTTACCCTAGTTGTTGCTGCATTATCAAAATATTTATAATTCATAACCACTATTATAGCAAACAACTTAACATTTTTCAATCATTTAATTAAAAATAATTAAAATAATATGCAATTTAAGCATTAGGCACTAGGTTTAATACCTTATCACTCATTCCATTGTTAAAGTACACATTAGGCACTTTACCTACAATAACACTTTCGCAAAGTAACACTTGTTGTTTAACGTCAATAGTTTGCTTCTTTATTGGCAAATTCATTTCAACCCTAGCATTAATGGTTAAATATATTTTATGTAAAGTGTTGTTAATGCCAACACTTATGAAGTTTGAGTCAAAACTACTGCCAATAATACCAACTGGACTAGCACTAAGTTTAATACGTTTTCCCCTGCCATTAAATAATGCAATACCTGACAATGTTCCTAACGGTATTTGCATATACTCTTCGTCTATAATTTTAATACGTTCGTTAGCGTCTTTAATAATCTCACGCGTGATTGTATTAATCATATATTGGTTGGCGGTAATATAATTAATTTCACCACTTTGATTGTAGTTAATACTCATAATGCTATCATAATTAATTGTTGTGTTAATTACATTGCTTACAGCCACGTTTAATGCTTGTTCAGTAATACTATTTATCTTGGCACTACAATAAGTTTTAATAATAGGAACTAACACTAACATATAATACCAAATACAAATACAAAAAAACACCACTAATATAAATAATGGTTTAACTAAACGCTTGCGTGATGTTTTTCTCATATTCAATTATATGTTAGTCAAAATACAAATATAATCATTTCAAATGCTTTGTTCTACTATTAAATATTAATCCTACTAAGAAAGCAGATACTATTGCTACGGCAATACCTCCAGCGGTGGCGGTAAGTCCTCCTTGTAGCACTCCAAGCAAACCACCCTTTTTAGCACCCTCAATAGCTCCTTTAGCAAGGGTTGCACCAAAACCTATAATAGGTACAGTTGCGCCCGCCTTTGCAAAGTCCTTAAAATATGGGTACACACCAAATGCTTGTAGTACAACACCTAACATTAAAAATAATACCAGTATTCGCGAAGTCGTAATGCTTGTTCGTACTACTAATATTTGCGCTAAACCACAAATTAATCCGCCTACTAAAAATGAAATAAGATAATTCATAATATTAAATTCCATTATTTACTCCTTTCAATACATACTGCATGAGCAATACCTGGTATACTATCACCTTGTTGACTGGTAGTAGTGCTTAATAATGCACCTGTTGCGACTAATAATACCTTTTTAAAATCTCCATTAAGGAGTTTGTGCATAATATATGAATTAAGCACGGTTGCACTACAACCACTACCACTTCCGCCCATAAACACCTTTTCTTGCTTATTGTAAATTAGATTACCACAATCGCTATAGTTTTGACCTAGTTTAATGCCTTTACGCTCTAATAAGTCTACTAGAATTTCGCTACCAAGTTTGCCTAAATCACCAGTTGCAATAAGGTCGTAGTCTTCCACTTTAGTATTAGTGCCTTTTAAGTGTGTCATAATGGTATCCATTGCGGCGGGTGCCATGCACGCGCCCATATTATTTACGTCCTTAATGCCAAAGTCAACTACTTTACCAAAAGTAGCACTTGTAATCACAGGTCCATCACCTCTAGCAGACAAAATTGTCGCTCCACCACCCGTTACTGTCCATTGAGATGTAGGTGGACGTTGATTGCCTAGTTCTAGAGGAAAGCGATATTGTCGTTCGGCACTAGAAAAGTGACTAGCAGTGGCGCAACATACCTTACTGAACACTTGCCTATCAATGAGCGTTGCCCCTAGTGCTAAACTTTCAGCCATTGTAGCACACGCGCTATATAACCCTATAAACGTTATGCCAAATTTACGTGCAGCAAATGACGAACTAACTATTTGATTTAATAAATCTCCTCCAAGCAACACATCAATATCATTAAGTTTAAGTCCTGCGTTATCAATAGCACCAAAAATAATATGTTCTAATAGTTTTCGTTCTGCTTTTTCAAATGTATCCTCATTTAGTTTGTCATCTTGTAATTTATAACTCAAATAATCACTTATAGGACCTTTACTCTCTAGCGGTCCACCGATACTATAACTTCCTACAATAGTGGGTTTGTTATTAAATATAACTGTTTGCTTATTTGTACTAACCATAATATTCCTTTTAATTAAATTATTAAAATATGAAGACGTTTCACTTATGAAGTCGTGGCATTGCCACTTATTATGGAAAAATTATATTTATCCAAAATTTAACCTTAATAAGTAACGAAGTTACGACTTAATATTTTCATAGTTTCATATTTATCATATTATTAAATATATTAGTCCTGCCGCAACACTTCCTACCACTCCAAATACAATCACAGGACCAACTATGCTAAACATCTTAACGCAAATGCCAAATATAATGCCTTCTTTTTTAAATTCCATTGAAGGACTTACAATAGCGTTGGCAAAACCTGTAATAGGAATTACTGTACCAGCACCACCAAAAGCACCTAACCAGTCAAACACACCAAAACCAGTTAAGATGGCGGTTAAAAAGATGATTGTACTTAGCATTGCTGTTCCCAACTCTGCTTCACTTAGTGTTGGCCACCAATATGCATATAAATCCAAGCAAAGTTGTCCAAAACAACAAATAAGTCCTCCTACTAAGAATGCTTTTGCCACTGAAGGAAATAATTTTGTTTTAGGTAACTTGGCATCTACATACATATTATAATTTTGATTACGCTTTTCACTATCCATACTTATACTCCCAATATCAATAATCTTGACATAAAACAAAATTTTAAACCTAATTTGATTAATTTTTTGCAAACTAATTTAATTCATTTAAAAATTTAATACAAGTTTTCAAATATTATAAGTATTTTTGCACATAATACACCTAGGAGGTTAGATATGAACAAATATCTTAAAATTTTAATGTTGTCGGGAGGTTTGGTCACTGCTATTGCACCAACTGCAATTGATATGGATAAAAACAATACTAATAATGATTTGGGCGGAATATATGAACAAGTGGAAAAAATGCAAGAAGTTCTTCCTCGCTTAAGTAGTATTAATTATAAGTTAAATATCGATTTAACTAACAATACTGACAATTCCACTCAATTAGATGAAAACAATTTAAACGATACTGATATTGATAATTCAAGTATTGAAGATGAAACTATTGATGAAAATATCACTAGTGATATAAATAATGATAATATTACTGCTGACATAAATAGTGATAATAATACTGACGCTAACATATCCTTTTCAACAACCGATAGCAACGGAAATGAAATAAACTTAAATAATGATGAAACAATCAATTATTTAAATGAAACACTAAATCAAACCAATCTTGAATATGAAGAATTAAAAATCACTTTAAGCAACGCAATTAAAGACACCATGGACTATTTGGACGCCTATAAAAATGGTGAACAGACACTAACCAACGAACAAAAAATATATATAAAAGAGCAAACCAATTCAATTAAGTTTTTAGCGGAAACTTTGGAAGATTTAAGTGAAGACGTTATATGTTGCATTGATGGTTGTGAAGATTGTGACGATGAAGATTTTGAAACTAGTGCTGGTAGATATCTTACCACTATTAATGAGTTGGAATCACGTATTAATGCATTGAATAATGCTATAGCGTCTTTACAATTTATAAATAATATTGGTAATCCTTTCTTTAATCCAAATTATATTATGTATGCACGTTATTACAATGACCAAAATAATAATACAAATGAAAATAATGATATAAATGGCAATACTGACTTAATTATTGATGATGATGCTACTATGGAAGTTGATGATAATGATTTGGATAACAATCAATCGACTGATAGTGTAGAAAACGACCAATCTACACAAGATAATGCGCAGTCTGAGAGTAATTCATCTTCTGAAACAAATGAAGAAGATGATAAACCTACTACTTTTGGTTTAAAATCAAACATTGACACCTATGCCCCTACTAAACGTAATATTGATACATTTTTTAATACTGCTCTTTACAATAACGAATATATGAATGGTTATGGTTACGGTTATGGTATGCCATATGGTTACGGCAATGGATATGGAATGCCTTATGGCGCAGGTTTTGGTCAAGGTTATGGAAGAGAATTAAATTCAAATCTAATTAATAGAAATGAACTAGAACAACAAGAAAATTCTACATCTAATACAAATTCATTTGCTAATATTGAAAATGAAACTTCACAAGATGAAATTAAAAAACCTAAAAAAATTCATGCAAAACGTGCTAGAAACATAGACACTTACAATAATACTACTATTAAATCAAATATAAACACTATGGGCGAAAGCAAAATTTCACGTTTTTTTAAGGAAAAATTTAATAATTTGCGTAATAAAGTAAAAAAACAAAAACAATCTATTAAAGACACGTCTGAAACTGAACATTCACCTATTAAGGATAATACAAGTGATGATAATATTAATAAGAGACTATCACAAAACGATAATGTGGACAACGATATTGATAATTCCAAATTAAATATTGATAATGCTATTGATACAAATATTGACAACAATTTAAATAACTCAAATGAAAATAGTGATATGGTATCAGATTCAACTCAACAATCACCTACTCCAAACCACGAAAAAGATGTAAAAGCAAAAAAAGAATATTAATAACCAATAAAAAACTCACCTATATATTGAAGTGAGTTTTTTTATAATTACATAATTTTAATCTTGTTTATTTTTTATCTTTATTTCTTTATCTTTAATATGAAAAAATAGCAATGTTGCGCATACAAACCAATATCCACAGGCCAATAACAAACTTGTTTCAAGTGAATCGTATGCTTTAGTTTCCATATTTGATAAAGTGCTTTCATTTAAATCCGAAATGTCATCTATTCCCAAATACTCAAACATCGCTTCAGTATCCTTAATAACGTGACCTTGCGACATTGCACCCAATTCCCACCACGTTACACCATATATTTTTTCTGGCATATTATACGTTAAACTAAATCCAAACACAAACATTATTATTGCAATCGTTCTAAAAACAATCTTTAATTTTGAAACTTGCTTTACAGTTGTTTTACTCATATTATTTCTTCCTTAATGTTAATATACCAATATATTACCACACCATTAAGTATAATGTCAATTATTTTAATATCCCCCCCCTTTTTTCAATGATTATAAATTTAAAACTTTGACGGACTTCTTGCTTGTATATATTTATATTAGGTTTGCATCTATTCGCAAAATAACCATAATTAACCTAATTATATCATAATTGTGTTTATTTTATCATATCTTTTGCCCAAAATTTATAGTTACTGCCAAGTATTTACCGTATTTTTAATATTGTATAATAAAAAAAATAGATATCTTTCAATCTATTTTTACACTATTATAAATAATATTAACTCTCCCACCAAGTAGGCACAATTTCAAATATCTTTTCATTTAAATATTCTAGCATAGACTTTTTAGGAAACTTAAATCCCATAAAATACGCTGTTAAGCACATTTGTTCATTGCCCACACCATATTTACCATCTCCTACTATAGGATAACCAAAATACGCTATATGTGCCCTAATTTGATGTGTTTTACCTGTTACAAGTTCTGCTTCCAATACGCTTTCACTATCAAGATGTTTAATTAGATTAAAATATGTTACAATTTCCTCATAACCGCTAGTTTTAATTTCGGATATCAGTACCTTTGAACTCTCACTAAACTTTTTAAGATACATTCTATGCTTAATTGCTTCAATTTGCACTTTGCCCTTTACTTTTAAAAGGTATTTTTTTACTATTGTACGCTTTTTAAACGCTTCTAATAATTCTTGCTCTGCCAATCTATTTTTAGCATAAATTACAAGTCCCTGAGTGTTACGGTCAATTCTATGAACTGCATACAATTCGTTATAATTTAATTTTAATATATCCAATAAGTTTCTATCCGTTTCACTAGTTACTTCAATCCCAGCGCGCTTGTTTACGATAATCACATTTTCATCTTCAAAAATAGTTTCACTCCAAGGCTCCAGATTTGCCATATAAAACGCTTCTACCTCATCTCCTACTTTAAGTAGGCATGACTTAGTCTTTCTAACCCCATTTACCTTAACATCTTTATCTTTAAATAACTTTTCAATTTGATAATTTGAAAGAAGAGGTAAGGCTTTACGTAGCGCCTTACCTAAATCAATTTTTTCACTTATAGTAAACTTAATCTTTTCCATATATTTCTTTTAATTCAACGTATTTATCTCTCATGTATTTTGCACCCAACTCTTGACTATCATGCGCTTCGCTTATAACCCAAGGAGTTAGATTAAATTCGTGCAACAATTCAACAAACCAATCAAGATTAGGTAACCCTTCATTTCCGTTTGGCATATTCTCACCATGTACAAGATGTTTAATCTCGCCCTTATCTCCGTAATTGATAGTATAAGCATGAAAATGGACCTCATTAAACTTATTAGGCAACTCTTGTTTTAAATGCTCTAATTTTGCCATTAAAACGTCTTTAGAGGTGATTGAACCAATTTCACGCGCATGAAGATGAGCAATGTCAATACAAGGATATGCAAATTCACAACCTTTACATATTGCAATAATTTCATCAAGTGAACCTAAATTTGCCGTTTTGCCACCAATTTCAGGATAAAATTTTACATCACCCATATCTACTTCATTTGCAATTGTATTTAAATGATTAATTATGCGACTAATAGCGTCTTTTCTTCCTTGTTCGGTGTTTTCATGTCCACCGCCTGGGTGAAATATTATACGTGTGCAGTTAATACTTCTAGCAAGTTCTACGCCTTGCTTTAAAATATCAATACTGCGTGCAACAACGGTAGGGTTAACACTTCCAAGATTGATATAATACGGACCATGGATACTAATATAAAAACCATCATTTTGCGCTTTAAGTATAAGTTCCTTATTTTTATCGCTCATCTTAAACCCAAAAGTACACTGAACTTCATAGGCGTTTAAATTCATATCCCTTAACCAATCGTAAAAATCTTTAGGTTTTCCTTTATAGTTTATAGGCACACCTGCCACTCCAAATTTTGGAATCATTTTATTCTCCTTTAACGACATAACACAATACTCAATATACAATTATACCTTTCAATACAATTCTATAAATTAACTTATTTGACGGTGTCCACGACACCTAGTTGAATTTTTTAAAGATTTTTTCTCTAAGCAATACGTTTTTAGGTTTGCATATGCGATAACTATTGTTTATTAAATCATTAAAATACAACTGTGTCTTTCCACTAAAATCTTTGTCATTCAATATCAAAATGTTTTGCAGGTTGTTTCTAATTTCTAAATTAACCAATGAAAAATTACCCACAAATGTCAAATCATCTATTATTATAAAATTAGAGGCAATAATACCATCGTAAATATATGCTCTAGCGCCATGCATTGCCATTTCCTTTAAATATGCGCGTGACGTATAATACGACATTGTATTATTTTTAGATAGCATAATTTTGACATCAACACCTGACAATGTTGCCATTGCTATTGCTTGCTTGATAGATGGTGTTGGTATAAACTTATTGATATGTATTATTATTTGCTTTTTGGCATCATTTATTGCTTTTAAAAATAGTCCCTCAAAATCCTTATCAGATGTACTTGAAACATATTGCATTTCAATATTTCCCATAGGTAGATAATTATTATGCTCAAGTTCGTAATACTTTTGTGTAGCAAATGACACATCTAAGTGACAATCCAAATCAATGCTCTTTGTAACGTCACCTTGAATTTTAT
Source organism: Clostridia bacterium (assembly GCA_017481235.1). GTDB lineage: Bacteria > Bacillota > Clostridia > Christensenellales > UBA1242 > Onthoplasma. Next base: position 36,500 of record JAFUPL010000030.1, read on the forward strand.
AATACAAATTAGAACAACTTATAGGTTTTTCTTTTTTAGACTTTAAATTAAATGAGTTATATAGGTACGTATTCAATCCATCAATAGATATCAAATTTTTAGAATTTTTATAGTATCTATTAAATATATCCCTCTTGTTAAAATTACATACTCTTATCCCACTAGCGCGTAATTCTTTAATTAATTTACTATCTCCTAATTTGGTTCTATCGTATATACATTTCACCATTATGCCCATGCTTTGCTTTTCTTTTAATAATGAAATTATAATATCGTTGTTTATTCCCATCAAAAAAAATTCATTATCCAGTATTATATATTCTTGTGCTTTTTCAATATCATTTGCTAAATTTGATACAAATGCTTCTTCATTATCAAATACTTGAATATCGCTATTTTTATAAATATCCGCTGAGTAATGTCTTTTGTTAAAGTTAATAGTTTCGTTAATAGAGCAAGTATTACCCATTGTATATTTTACTAGATTTTTATATATTTCATCTTGGTCAAATTTAGTTTTAATACTCTTTTTAAGTCCAGGTTTATCACAAAAACAAATAAAATATACCAAAAATCCAAAAATAGATGTTATGGAAACTATCAAATTCCAAAAAATAATCTTCTTGCAATCACTCTCAAAACAAATTATAGCAATCATCATTGCAATAAGTACTACAATATGTATAGTTAACGCCAAAATAATCATAAAAAACAATTCTCCTAGTTGCATTGTAGCACATTTAAAAAAAAGTGACAACTAAATTAAATATAAATAATTAAAATTTAATTAAAAATATAACAAAAATAACTTTTATCTATTATCTAATGTAAACATTAACTAATGCAATGGTCTATATAATGATTTTTTAAATCTTTTATAATTAAATTAATCCGTTATGTATGCCGAAACTCTTGCTTATAGCGTCGTAAAAAATATTATAGAATTAATAACAATAATCTATTATATATTCATTTTAATGTCATTCCGACTGAGCGTATGCGAATGGAGTGAATCTGGTTAATGGTTAATTGTTGCTAATATTATCCGCTATATTTAAACTTTCCGCCAGATACACTCCACTCATTCGTTATAACTCATTCAGTAGGTATGACAAATTAATTGGATTTAAAATAAAAGGAGATATGTATGACATTATAACGGTTTATATAATTAAATTTTTTAATTATAATAATTGTTAAAAGGAGAAAAATTATGTGCAAATTTGCTGAAAATTTCAAAAAGTTAAGACTTGAATATAAATTTACCATTAAATATGTTGCAAAATTACTTAATGTTAGTCCTAGCACTATTATCGCTTGGGAAAAAAGCAAAAGTTATCCATATTTTGACACATTAATTAAAATTGTAAAATTATTTAATGTTACATGCAATTATATTTTAGGTCTTTAAATTAAAAAAAACTATAACTTTAATTGGTTATAGTTTTTTATTATATTTTAGTAACTTGAAACCTTTGACAATGTTCGTTCACGGTCGTAGCGGTCTTTCATTTGTCTATACTTTTCGGACAAATCTAATATGTAACGTTGTTTGCTTTCAAATGATAAGGTTTCATAATATTTTTTGTCAATCAATTCGTTAATTGGATTAATAATCAATCTATCATCATCTAGCATTTTGCAAACCTTTTTGTATAGCATTTGATCCTTGTCTGAATATGCTAATTTAGCATACGATAAGTGTTGAATACCTCCATTATTATAATTTTTCATTCTTCGTTTTGCTTGTTTAGCAAGGTTGTACAATACCCCTGACTTTTTACTTGCCGTCATTTTACCTCCTTTCACAACACCCATTGTATCTTAAATTCGGCATATTTCCAAACAAAAACATATCTAAAAATCACCATAAACCCACTAATCTTGTCGAAAAAAGTAGATTATTTATTTAAACACAAAAATAGATTTTAAAATCTAACCCATGTTATATTCTTCATGATATGTACATTTGAATTCGCCTTCTTCATTATAATAATGTTTACACCCATACCAATCGTAAACTGCAACATAATTTTTCCCAATTTCCACAACATCTTTAACTTTAGAATTTTCAAATATATCGGCACAACCACGCTCCCATACAAGATTAAAATCTTTGTCAAAAAAGAAGTTGGTTAACTCTCCATGCACAAAGTAACCATTGAGCAGTTTAATCACATCATCTGCCCAAGTATCTAATTGAATGTTTTTAATAATTTTATCTACCTTCAAATCGTATACAACTAATTTTGAAGTCGCTCCAATTATTAATAAATCATCATCAACTATGATTGACCTATTTCCCATATTTGCAAAATCCGCTATTATATTAAATCGTTTGTTGTATTCTCCCCATAATTCTATTTCAGTTACAAATATCATTTGATAAGGTGGGTCTACCTCTATTACATTATCATATTTTAAAATATTAAAACTATCTTCATTGACATTATAACTTTTCATTATTCTTGCCTCAGTTTTTTTATACATAAATAACTCCCTATGATTTTATTATATCACAATAAATTGTATTATTCAATACAAACAAAAAAAATAACCTTTTGCAAGGTTATTTTATGGAGCTTGTGGGCGGGATCGAACCGCCGACCTGTTGATTACGAATCAACTGCTCTGCCAACTGAGCCACACAAGCATATTTGCTAATAGACTTAATCTATTAGCATTTAAAATTTACAAACAAGTTTATTATAACATATATTTATAATTTTTACAACTATTTATTGTCTTCATCAATTATAATTTCTTCTTCCGCTTTAACATCTTCATCATCTTCACTTATATGAATTTCACCTGCTTCGTCATCGTCTTCATATAAATTTGAAGTAATACTTGGTTTTGTTTCCTTATCTTCCAAGTTTTTATTGTTTATTGAAGTATTTTGCATCTTTTTAGTATATAACCTTTTATTGCTAGACAACACTTCATCTTCATCATTTAACGTTTCATTATCAAATCGATTTTCAATTGTAGCAAGCATTGAAAACATTTTTTGTTTGTCTACTAATTGCAATTTTAACTTAATTTTTTGTTCTAAATTTTCACATTTTTTAGATAACTTATAGTACAAATTATCCATAACTAAAAAGATTTGAGATTTATTTGGAATGGTTGAGGAATTTATAGTATCCTTACATGTATCCATCACTTCTTTAACATGAGCAAGGTTTGTTTTTAATTTAATCAATTCTTGCATCATCTTTTCAATCTTTTGGAGTTTTAACTTCTTTAATAAAATATCTATTTTATTAATTTTGATATTGATGTCTTCTATTAACATTTCTTCATGCTTGGATATTTCAAACTTTTCTAACATTTTTGAACGAATAAATTGCTCAACATCTTCACCAATTCCATTGTCCGTAATACTTTCCTTATAAAAGTCCTCACTTTTAGTAATAAATGTAGGTTCATATTTGTCAAAATCACAATTTGTTAATTCGATATATCTTAAATCTACAAACTGCTTTACAAGTTTTTGTAATTCTATATAATTTACATTATGAGCGCTTACTTTATCACTTAAAAATGGTTTTAACTCATCTACTGGTGAATTGTACAAAATATAATTAGATTTAGCATGTCGTAAATACTTAATACTATTTAACACCTTTAAAAAGCGCTTTTGACTATTTTTTATTGACACATAGCGATATTCATCTAACAATGGTATTACACTATCAAAATTAATTGCTTGCAAAGTTTGCTTTAATTCAAAAAATTGTTTTGGAGTTAAAACATTTGTTTGTAAAAATATATCTATTTTATCTAAAATAGAACTAACATACTTAGTGCTTAAAACCTTATTGTAGTTTTCAAGCAAGTCTTTAGACTTAAACAATCTTTTAAACGTATCATTAAACCATTGTTTAAAACTTGAAGCATTAGGATTTATTTTATAATCATCTTCAACTATACCTTTTGTATCATTTGAAACTAAAAGTTGCGAAAGATATTCTTTTAATAAATCACCTAAATATTGTGAATTAAGTTCGCCCTCCGCTTTATAAGCAAATTTAGACATATATATCTCCTATTGTTCTTTTTTCTTTAATGTAATTATGTTCAACTTGTGATTTTCCTTATCGATTGCACTAATATATCCGCTAATGGTAGCACCCAACTTGTAAATATGGTGAGTAGCCGTATTAACATTTTCACTATTTTCACGCGTAATTGCAAAAGCGGTTAAACCATTATCAAGTTTAATAAGCGCACCCGATGGAAAAATACGTTCAACCACTCCATTATGCTCATCACCAAGATTAATATCATCAAAAATAGCATCTAATGGATTTTCTTTTAATTGTTTTAAACCTAAACTAATTTTAGCATTATCTATAGTTTTATCTAAAACCTTAAACTCATATTCCTTATTCTCTTCAATTACTTCGTTTAATGAATTAATATGTTCATAACTAGCGTCTTGAATATTAAGTTTACCTTTTAATCCATCATGAAGCATAATAATAGCATACTTATCCATAACTTTGATTGGCACGCCAGTTACTATATCATTTATGTTTATGTCAATACTTGAATAATCAACCGTTTTTTGAAGTAACTTTGTACTACAAACAATAGATTTGGTTAAACTATTAAGTTCAATAATTACTGCGTCAATTTCACGTTCTTTTAATTTTTCACGACTAATATAATCGTCTTTTGAACATTGCGAATAAGGCAAAAATACAGTAAATCCTAGTATTTCACCTTTAATACCTGCAGTAGTTAAATCCTTTACTACAAAACTAAAGGTAGAACCAACTTTTAAATCTTTTACTTTTTCGCGTTGCTCAAGTGCTTTGTTTACATTTTTAGCATCTAATACAATGCAACCATATTCATCTACCTTATCGGTTACCATTACCAATATTGCATCATCTTCCTTATATACATTTTCATCAAGTTCTTCTTTAGGCACTATTCCATCTTTCATGCCTCCAATATTTACAATTGCACCACGCTTAGTAATCATAACAATTGTTCCAGTAATGATATCTCCCCTTTTATAATGGGTAAATTTAATATTAGCGTCCTTCATTGTTTGCATTTTTCTTTCCTCCAGTAATTAACAATTCGTTCATTTTTGATACTACTAATTTAGTAAACTCCTCGCTATATTCTTTATCCTTTGCCCTTGTCATATCGGGATAAATCAAATCACCTACAATAATTTTATTAAATCTTAAAAATCTAGGTTTTTTAAGTATCACTGTAGGCAAAACTGGTGTTCCCGTACGAAGCGCAAACAAGGAAATACCCTCTTTTACGGTATTTTCGTCAATTTCGCCTGGTTTACTACGTGTTCCTTGTGGGCAAATACATACATGGCGTTTGCGATTGATTGCACTAAACACTTTCTTTATCGCACCTAAATCTGCCTTGCTTCTATCCACTGGGATAACATCAAATTTTTTAAGAAACCAACCTAATACTTTATTTTTAAACAACTCCGCCTTGCCTATATATGTAAACTTTTTACGCAATTTAATTGCTAGTATTGGCAAATCAAAATTGCTCATATGATTACACGCAACTATTACATTTTGCTTTTTTGCTTTAGGCAAATGCTTTCTATTTATAACCCTTGTTGGAAAAAATATTGTTAAAAATGGAAACAATATTGCAAAACATATCCAAAATATCATTTTAACCTCACACTATCACCAACTACAAACCCGCTTGAAAACGCAATTTGCAAATTAAATCCGCCCGTCAAAGCATCTATATCTAAAACTTCGCCCGCAAAATACAAATTAGAAACTAATTTACTTTCAAAGTTTTTAGGAGATACTTCCTTTAAATCTACGCCTCCACTGGTTATAATTGCCTTTTCTATATTATCTAACAAATTTAAAGATAAGTCAAATTTTTTTAACCCATTTATTAATATATTTCTATCATTTTTAGATAAATCACTTACTTTTTTGTCTTGTAAAGCATATTTTTGTATAAAATATGGCACCAAACTACTAGGAAGTAGTGTTTTCAAATAAGTGGATAAATTCTTTTTGGCAAACACCTTAAACTCACGCAAAAATTTAGCGTCCAGTGTTTCAACGCTAAGTTTAGGTTTAAAATCAATATATAGTTTTGCCCTTGATAAATCTTGACGATTAATTTTACTTGAAATGGTTAATATTATTGGTCCACTAACTCCGTTATTTGTAAATAACATTTCACCAAACTCTTTAGCAACTACTTTTCCATTAATCTCAACGCTTGCTTCTACAAATTTAAGTGACAATCCTTCAATATCTTTTACATTTTCTTTAACAACTATCGGAACTAATGCAGGTTTAATTTCTATAATATTATGTCCAAACTTTTTGGCCCAAATATAACCATCTCCACTGCTTCCAGTTGACGAATACGACTTACCTCCGGTGGCAATAAGTACACTATATGATTGGTAAGTTGTTCCATTGATACACAATATTTTGAATATATCATTTTCTTTGAAAATATCTTTAACTTGTGTATTTAATACAATTTCCACGCCTGCATTGTTTAGCATTGACATAAGTGCATTTATTACATCGCTTGACTTGTCACTAACTGGAAACACACGATTGCCATGTTCGGTTTTAAGCGGAACATATGATTCAAACATATCGATGGTATGTTGAGGTGTAAAGCGCCTTATTGCCCCGTTCATAAAACGACTACCATTAATAGTGTTGGTTAAATGTGTTTCAATATCACTGTTGTTGGTTAAATTACATCTGCCCTTACCTGTAATATAAATCTTTTTACCTATCTTTTCATTTTTTTCAAGCAGCAAAACAGAAGCACCTCGTCTTGCCGCCTGAACTGCTGCCATACTTCCAGATGCTCCTGCTCCTATTATAATTAAATCATAAATTCTCATTTTTGCAAACTCTTTAAATACGCAATTTCTTTTGTTGTTAGTGCCTTATATTCCCCGCGTGAAAGACCTCCAAGTTTTATTTCACCAATGCTGACACGTTTTAAAAAGGCAACATTTTTACCCACTGCTTCAAACATCTTTTTAACTTGATGATTTTTACCTTCACTAATCACTATCTCTACACGAGTAAACTTTTCGTCCTTTTCTACAATTTGTGCACTACATGGTTGAGTAATATAACCACCAATATCTACACCCTTTGATATTTGTTTAATATCTTGAGGAGATATTTCACCTTCAATAGATGCAATATATGTCTTTTTAACTAAGTTTTTAGGGTGAGTTAAAATGTTGGTTATATCGCCATCATTAGTTAATATCAATAATCCTTCTGTATCATAATCCAAACGCCCTATTGGATAAACACGTTCTTGAACTTTACGCATAAGTTCTACAACTGTTTTGCGTCCCTTTTCATCACTGGCGGTGGTAACATATCCTTTTGGTTTGTGCAACTTATAATACACTCTACGAATATTTGGGCGTACTACCCTATTTTCAAACAACACAACATCTGTAGGTTTAATATCTAAACCTAATTCACGTGTTACTTTGTTGTTTACTTTTACTTTACCTTGTAAAATTAGTTCGTCACATTTTCTGCGAGAAGCCACACCGCAATCTGCTAAATACTTATTAATTCTCATTTATTTTTCCCATTGTAATTTTATTGAATTGAAGATATCTTGATTAACAAGCACATCAATCTTATTTATTGTATACAATTTTAAAGTTTTTTGCAAGTGATTATCGTAAAATACTGAAATTTCTCCAACTTCTTCGTTTTCTTCTACGTTTTTAGTTAACTCATATAACGAATAAACTACTTTTAGTTTATTTCTTTCGCTATTCTTTATTGGAAAAATATAAGTTTCATCTGTATATAAATTAAGTTGTCCACGTTCACTGTCAATATAATATTCATTATATATTGGTTCGTCTTTTATTGTTATTGGACTAAAATCATACTCGCTGTATGCGCTGTTAAGTAGTGTTACACTTTCTTCAAACATTGGTCCACAATTTAATACTACACACACTAAAGTTATTCCATTTCGTTTAATAGCGCTAACTAAACATCGTCCTGCGCGTGTTGTAAATCCTGTTTTAACCCCAATGCACCCATCAAGACTGTTTAATAGTCTATTTTTATTAGTTAAATATCTTGCTTCGCTAATATTGGTTGCTGGGATTGTGTGGTGTTTAGTAGATACAATATCGGCAAATATTGGATTATTTAATGCGTATGCGGTAACCATCGCCAAATCATATGCTGTGGTGTAATGGTCTGTTTCGTCTAATCCATGAGGGTTAGCAAAATGACTATTTTTAGCACCCGCAGTTACACATAATTCATTCATCATGTCAACAAACTTTTCTTCAGTTCCACCTACATGGTACGCTAGTGCCATAGCACTATCATTGCCCGAACGTAACATTAAACCATATAGCAAATCTCTTACTGAAATTTGTTCGTCTTTACGTAAATATATCGAAGTGCCTTCTATCCCTATACTTTTGTTGTGGACTGTTATAATTTCGTCCAAATTATCACAATTTTGAATTACTGTTATTGCGGTTACAATTTTAGTAGTAGAAGCATTTGCAAGCATTTTATCCATATCTTTTTGATATAACACACGTTTAGAATCTTGCTCTAATACACACATTCCTTTTGCTGAGGTTGAAACTGCTTCAACGCTATTAATTGATACAGCATTAAACCCTACTCCCGTAAAAATCAAACAACATATCAAAATTGAAAGCATAATTTTAAACTTAATTTTCATTTTATTTCTCCTTACTTTCTGCCATCTTTTTTAATACTTCACTAGCATTTTTTAGTAATGTTAAATATGCTGAAGATTTATCGGCATGAACCATTTTAAACTTATTATCTTTAAGCACAAAAAATCCAATTGGCGACACTGAGTATCCTCCACCAGTACCTCCAGCCATAGGATATTCGTCAAGATTTCGCTTTGAATTTAAATCGGAATACTCACCACCACCAGATACAAATCCAACCGATACTTTTGAAATAGGAATAAGTAATGTGCCATCTGGCAATGTTACTGGTTCACCTATAACACAATTAACATCTACCATATTTCTAATACTTTCTAATGACGAATCAATTAAACCTTTTATCTTATTTGTTTTCGTAACTTCTTGTTTCATACTCCACTCCCTTTAAACTCCAAATCGTATTAATTATTGAATAGATAATATCAAATATACAAATGTTTATCTGCCCACCAATTTTTAAATTTAAACAATCTTGATTATATTTTGTCTCATTTGATATGAAAATATGTGCAGATTTTTTATTATGCAAAATTCGTGCATGCAAACATTTACTAGCAATATCAATTAAACTACTGCTCGTGGCGGTAACCATAGCATCATTATAGTATCCAACATCACTTGCAAAATTAAGGGTTTGCAAAATTAGTCTAAAATAAATCTGTCTAACAAATTGTATTACAAATGCCACATTGAAATTCTTTGAGGTTAACTTTTCGCGTCTAGTTTTGTTATTGCGAGTAATATAAATGTAAGCACCCCTAAATCTAACTCTTAACTTAAAATTAATAAACCTAAATAATATTATTTGAACCGCACCACTTAAATTTAACACATTTAATTTTAGGTTGAATTTTATTGGTATAGGAATTATTAACAAAAAAATAACTATCAATAATACAATTTGCCAAATCATAAATTTATGTTAAATAAAATTGATTTTTTTATGCATTTTTGCTATTTTATTACAAAATTTTTACTAAAATCTTAATATTTTTATTTATTTTAATAAAATTTTTATTAAATATTATTTTTTATAAAAAAATACAACCATTTAAGGTTGTATTTTTCAAATGTTTTATAAATTAAACAGTTTGTTGTTCTTCTTGCTCTTTCAAGTTTAAATATTCAATATATCTTTCCAAACACAAACCACCTAAGTCTTGCATTGCCTTAGCATGCTCAACACCAACATATCTAAAATGCCATGGTTCATATTTTTTCACACCAGTTATATGTTCTAAACCTTTTGGATATCTAAGTATAAAACCAAATTCCGTAAGCGCTTCATGAGTTGTTTTTATTATATCTTTATTTGATAATTTAGCAATTAGTTTTGAAAGCATGTTGCTAGAACGAATTCTTACATCAATTGCAAGACCCAAATGGTGTTCGCTATATCCAGGAGTAGCAACCTCATTTTGAGCATACTCTATTCCTTTTTCCTTAACAATTTTATCAAAATATTCTTGTTGTTCCTCAACAGTTCTTCCAGCAGAATTTAATGTTAATTTAACACCCTTTTTTAGCAACTTTTTTTGTAATTTTTTAAATGCTTCATAAGTTTCAGTTTCAATAAATTCCTTGTTTTCATTCATATCCTTGTTTACATCAATTTTACTAAACTCAAACCCTTCCTTCATGTCATCACTAAACTTATTTTCAAAATTTACTAATCTTAAATATTTATCCATAAAAACTCCTTTTCTTTTGCTATGTAATATACATTATAACTCAAATCAATACAAAAATCAATGATTAGAACAAATAAAAATGCCTAAACAATAATATTTAAGCATTTTTTATTTAAGTTTATTTATCTTTTTTACCTTGTTCGGTAACTTTTACCGCTTCGCTTAATTTTACTGACACTATCTTTGAAACACCTTTTTCTTGCATTGTAACACCAAATAACGAGTCAGCAAGTTCCATAGTAGGTTTACGGTGAGTAATAACAATAAATTGAGTATCTTGCGAAAATCTCTTTAAGTATCTAGCATATCTTTCAATATTGTTATCGTCAAGAGCCGCTTCAATTTCGTCTAGGAAACAGAATGGCATTGGACGAAGTTTTAATATTGCAAATAGTATTGCAATAGCGGTCATAGTTTTTTCTCCACCACTCATTAGTGTAATGCTCTTCAATGCTTTACCTGGAGGGCAAGCATTAATTTCCACGCCCGCACATAATGGGTCTTCGTTTGGAAGCAATTCAAGATGAGCTTCCCCTCCACCAAATAGTTCTTTAAATACTTTTGTAAAGTTTGTATTTATCTTTTCAAACTCGGTATTAAACTTTTGCAACATTTCACTTGACAAGTCGGCAATAATTTTCATCAAGTCTGCTTCTGCCTTTTGAAGGTCTTGAACTTGAGTACTCATCTCTTCGTATCTAGCACCTTCAACCTTATACTCCTCAATAGCATTAATGTTTATTGAACCTAAAGATGCAATTTGAGTTTTGATACGACTAATTTCAATCATGCCTTCCTTGATATCAAATTCAGTCTTTTTAAATGGCAAGCAATCATTATATGTCATCTCATATTCTTCGTAAATACGCTCTTGCATATTTTCAATATCAATATCAACCTTTTGAAGTTTGGCATCTTCTTGATATATTTTGCTTTGAAGACGAGACATTTCATCTTGAACTTCGCTCTTTTTGTCGCCAATTTCTTTTAATTCGTTCAACATTGACGCTTTAGATTGGTCAAAAGTATTAAGTCTAGCATTAAGTGAATCTAATTCCTCACCTATACCTGACGAATTAATTTCACGTAAAGTTTCTTGTTGAATATGTTTTGCTTGATTAAATATTTCTTCTTGTTTTGAATATTCAATCTTTGCACGCTCAATATTTTCTGCGCTATCGGTTATTTTGAGTTTATAACGTTCGATTTCCAGTTCTAATGCCTTAATTTTCTCTTCACTACTTGCAATTTTAATTTTGTAATCAGTAATTTGTGCATTATACTCATCACGCTTAAGTTTAAGTTCATCATACATTGACTTTGAATTAGTTGAACTTTCACTCATTTGTTTTTGCGAACTTGTAATATCACTTTCCAAACTATCCACGCTATTAATTTTATCTTGAATTTCTTTCACAAATTGTTTAGCAACTGATAGTTGCGCTTCATATTGCTTAATACTACTACTTAATACATTTAATTTATCTTGTAGTGCTTGCAATTTGGATATTTTTGAAGCAAAATCACTATTTAATTGTTGTAATTTGACCGCATTTTCCTCTCTAAACTGACGAAGATTTAAAACTTTGGTCATTATAGTTTGATTATTTTGTTGCAACTCGTGTAAATACTTGGTATTCTTTTCAATATTTTTGGTAAGTTCTTTAATTTCGTTTTCCTTTCCTATTACTGAAGTCTCATTTGACTTTTTGCTACCACCTGACATTGAACCTTGAGGAGATAGCACATCACCTTCAAGTGTAACCATTTTAAACGAATATCCGCTATCACGAGCAATTTGTACTGCATTTTCAAGCGTGTCTACAATTACGGTGCTACCTAACAAACTATCTATAACTTTTTTATACTCGCTAGGATAAGATATGATTTCGCTGGCAATTCCTAAACAACCTTTGCTATTTAAAAATTTACGATCACTTTGCATTAGACTTCTTGGTTTAACCGCAGTCATTGGTAAGAATGTGGCACGACCAATTTTGGTTGACTTTAAATAATCAATCAAAACTTTTGCATCTTCTTCATTTTTAGTAACAATATTTTGAACACTTGCCCCTAATGCAATTTCAATCGCCGTAGCATACGTGGATTTTACTTCAATAATATTGCCAATAACACCCTTGATTGCACTTGATAATTGCTTATTTGTTCCACTATCTTTCAATAATCTTTTAACCGCAATTTGATATCCTTCAAAATTTGCTTGCAAATTAACAAGTAGTTCTTTACGATTATTATCGTTGGCAATTGCTGACTTATATGCAAATATTTCATTATTTAAGTTGCTTAATTGAGTTTCCAATTCTTGCAAGTTACTTTTAGCACTAGTTAATTCGTCTTCAACTTTATCCTTTTGTTTACCTGTCAAATCCACATCACTTGAAAAATCTGATATTTGTTTTTCAAGTTGAATAAATTCTTGGTTTAAAGAACTTAACTTTTCACTGTCTGCTAATACATTTGCTTGCATTGCGTCACGTTTTGCAATCAATGCTGACATATTCGACTTAATATCTGTTAACTTTTCAAGATTATCTATATATGCACGATGACTTGCTTCCTTACTATCTTCATTAGCGGTAATTTTGTCAATAAGTTCTAAATATTCATTAGATAACTTTTCGCTTTCAATTCTTAATGTTTTTAAAATCTTACTTTCGTCGTCTTTACTTTTAACTGCATTATCATGTATAAGTATTAATTGATTATGCTCTAACTCTAAATTTTTAAGGTCACTTGCAACACGTTTGGTTTGCTCCTCAATGTGCGACATACGCTCATTTAAAAGATTGTTTTCACCTTGCTTCTTTTCGTATTGAACGGTTAAGTTAAGCACTTTATCATGTAGTTCGCTAATTGTCTTATCTACGCGATTAATTTCGTCCATATTCGCGTCATACTTAATTTGCAAATTATTGTATTCATTTTGCTTAATATTTAAGTGGTCTGTATACCCCTTTTTGCGAATATTAATTTCATCTTTAGCTACACTTGCATGCTCATATTGATATATGTACGCATTAACTTCCAAATCTTTTAAAGTATCACGCAAAGCAAGTGACTTTTTAGCGTCTTCTGATTGACGCTTTAATGGTCCAAGTCGACGTTCAATTTCGGTCATAATATCATTAGTACGTGATAAATTATCGCGATATTTAGCCAACTCGTTTTCTGCTTCATTTTTACGTGCTTTAAATTTTGATATACCTGCTGCATCTTCAAATATTGTACGTCTATCTTCTGGTTTGGAAGATATAATTTGCTCTACTTTGCCTTGACCGATAATAGAATATCCTTCACGACCAACACCACTATCATACAAAAGGTTTGTAATATCCTTTAAACGACATATTTTTTTGTTAATATAATACTCGCTTTCGCCTGAACGATAAAGTTTACGAGTAATCATAACCTCATCATATTCGATATTAAACCACTTTTGGGTATTATCAAAAATAATCGAAACTTCACAATAAGATAGTTTTTTACGCTTTTCACTGCCAGCAAAAATAACGTCTTGCATGCTTTCGCCACGCAATTCCTTCTTACGTTGTTCACCTAATACCCAACGGATAGCATCTGCCACATTACTTTTACCACAACCATTAGGTCCAACAATGGCAGTAATACCTCCGTCAAAATTAATTTTAGTAGTATCCGCAAACGACTTAAATCCAGTCATTTCAATCTGCTTAAAAGTAATCATAACTCCCCTTTTATCTTTTGCGAAATTAAACTTTAAAAAATTTATTAACCTTAGTATAGCAAATTTATTTTATTTCTCCAAACAAAATAGCAAATTTTACTAAATTTATACTTGTATTTGCCTATAAAAAAGTTAAAAGACTAGATTTTTCTAGTCTTAATCCATTGATTTTAATAATTTTTGCAATTTATCTTCATTTATAATCTCAATATTTAATGCTTGTGCTTTGGCAAGTTTGCTTCCCGCGTCATGCCCAGCAATTACAAGGTCGGTGTTTTTAGATACACTACTTGTTACATCTGCTCCTAAATTTTGAAGTATTTTAGTAAGTTCACTTCTGCCATAGTTATCAAGTCCGCCAGTTAATACAATCTTTTTGCCACTGAAATAACTATCTTGATTTACTTCAGTTGGGAAACTAATGTTTACTCCTAACTCTAACATTTTATTAATATTATTTAAATTATCACTATCATCAAAATACTCAATAATATTGCTTGCAACCACCTCACCTATATCGTTAACGCTAGTCAAGTCGTCTAATGTTGCATTTTTTAAACTTTCTAGTGTTGGATATCGCTTACTTAATACAAATGCCGTCTTTTTGCCCACATTTAATATTCCCAGTGCAAATATAAAGTTCTGCCACTCAATGTTTTTACTTTGCTCAATACTGTTAAGTAAGTTATTTATCTTCTTATCCCTAAATCCTTCAAGACCTACTAACATATCACTAGTAAGTGTATAAAGTTGCCATGGGTATGAAATGTTATGTGTTTCATATAATTGCTTTATGGTTTGTACACTTAATCCATCAATATTCATAGCATCACGAGTAACAAAGTGAGTAAGACGTTCAATAATTTGTTCATAACAACCACTATGGTTGGTACAAAAGATATTAGCACCTACTTCAATTAAAGGTTTCCCGCATGATGGACAAATACTAGGCGGAACAATATCCTTGCTATCGCTACCTTCTTCCGCAAGACCAATTACCTCGGGAATTACTTCATTGCTACGACGCACAAATATACGACTATTAATACTAACATTTTTCTTTAAAATATCATTATAATTATTTAATGTTGCTCTTGATACGGTTGCACCAGCAAGTTCAACTGGTTCAAGTAATGCAATTGGTGTAACTTTACCTGTACGTCCTACTTGCCACACTACATCATTAAGAGTTGTGCTTATTTCTTCCGCTTCAAATTTGTACGCTATTGCCCAACGAGGAAAACGGTCTGTATAACCCAAATCTTCACGATGTTGAATATTATTTAATTTAAACACCAATCCATCAATTAAAAAATCTAAACTGGATTTAATATTATTAATATTATCAATAATTTCTTTCATCTCTATGGTGTTGTGCACTAAACTCAATATATCCGCCACCTTAAAATTATTTTCTCGCAAGAACTTATTTGCTTCCACTTGTGTATTGAATGTACAACCTTCTATATAGTTTACATCATACGCATAAAAATCAAGTTTGCGTGAAGCGGTAACTTTAGGGTCTAGGTTACGCACTGCTCCCGCCGCCGCATTACGCGCATTCTTAAGAGGTATATCTAAATTGCGATTAAGTTGTTCTAATACAGATAAACGTATAATTGCTTCCCCATGCACCGTTACTTTGCCTTTATATGGTATTTCTAATGGAATAGACCTTATGGTTCGTACTTGCTCGGTTACATCTTCTCCAATAGTTCCATTACCACGCGTTACCGCTTGAGTGTATTTACCGTTTATATATGTTACTACTATAGTAAGTCCATCAAACTTATATTCACAAGTATATTCTGGCGTAAAACTAGATAAGCGTTCGTTACGTGTTATCCAGTCTTGTATTTCATCTACGCTTTGACTCTTTTCCAAACTATATAATCTATTTATATGAGTTACCTTATTAAACTTAGATATAGGTTCACTACCTACTTTGTGTGTAGGAGAGTTATCTAACACTATGCCAGTTTCTTTCTCTAGTTTAAACAACTCATCTAACAATCTATCATATTCAATATCGGCAACTGTAGGTTTGTCTAGTATATAATACTCGTAGTTATACTTATTAATTAAATCTACTAATTGTTTCATTCTTTCTACTTTCATAAATCCCCTTTATGGCAATGATGTCTATTATTGCCAATTATTCATTTTTCATTATTCATTCTTCATTAATCATTAACGAAAGTTATCGGTGCATAATCTAATGTTAAAACTTGATTGCCTACTGTAGCAAAATTTATAGTAACACATCTATTACTTTCATGCGTACTAGTATCCACAATAACACCTTCACCAAACTTAACATGCATTACCTTTGCGCCTACTTTAACCTTAGATGTATCAATGCTTTGCTTTGATACTCCCTTGGATAGTCCCGCAATGTTTAACCCTCCAACTCTAGCATTTCCTCCACCTAAAGCATTAGTTTTATAATTTAAATTACTATTAAAATTGCTTGATGACTTAGTATAACTAGAACTATTATTAGGATTACCATATGCACTACTAGTATAACCTTTATATTGAGGATTATTTTTTACTATATACTTATTATTTGAATAATCCCCATAGTCACTGTTGTAACTTCCCTGTTCGCTTCTTGCTGTGTATTTACCATATGGACTAGAATATTCATTACCATAATATCCACCATAACCAAACGCTTGGTCCTTAACCATATCAATTTCTCGCAAAAACCTACTCTTAATTGCTATATCGCGTTTACCATACATAAAGCGCGAACTACTACTTGTTAAATACAAATCCTTACGTGCTCTAGTTATTGCTACATACATAAGTCTTCGCTCTTCCTCTTGTTCATCAAGTTCAGCACGATTTACTGGGAATATTTTTTCTTCCAATCCAGATATAAATACAGTGTCAAACTCTAGTCCTTTAGCGGCGTGCACTGTAGCAATTATAACTCCGTTTTTGGTGCTTTCAGTATCTATATCGCTAATAAGTGTTACGCTTTCAAGATATTCATTTAGCGTTGCATTTGGATTTGCTTCCTCATAATCCTTAATTGATTTAATAAGTGAAGTCACATTGATATACCTATCTAATTCAGTTTCTTCCTTTTGATTAAAACTTTGCAAAATATGTGCTTCATCTACAATGTAAGTTATAAGTTCATACAATCCAACTTCACTTGCTTTTTTGTCAATATCTTGAAGTAATTGTTTTAAAGGTTGAAGTTTATTACGTAGTGCTGGTTTAATATCTTCAATATCACAATTTAGTATAATATCTTTCATACTACACTTGCGCATATCGGCAAGTTCTTTTAACCTAGTAATACTAGTATCGCCAATTCCGCGTTTAGGGAAATTGATAAGTCGACTAAAACTAGTAGTATCATTTGGATTAACTATTGAAATTAAGTATGATAAAGTGCTTTTTATTTCAGCACGTTCATAGAACTTTACACCATTATAAATTTTATGCGGTATATTATAGGCAAGCAATTTTTCTTCAAAAGGACGCGTCAAAGCATTAAGACGTAAAAGTATTGCAATATTATTAAGGTCAATACCCTGTGCTCTTTGTTGAATTATATGGCGAACCACATAATCCGCTTCATCTTGTTCGTCGCGTGCACAATAATAACTCACGTCACTACCTTGGTCATTAGTGGTATACAATTTTTTAGATAACCTATTCTTGTTGTTTTCAATTAGTTTGTTTGCTTTATCAAGAATTGCTTTGGTGCTACGATAATTTTGTTCAAGTTTAAATACTTTTACATTTTTAAAGTCTTTTGAAAACTGGAATATATTGCCGACATTAGCACCACGCCAACTATATATAGATTGGTCCTCATCACCTACAATAAACACGTTTTGATGTTTAGCACCAAGTATCTTTACAATTTCGTATTGCAATTTATTAGTATCTTGAAATTCGTCAATATGAATATATTGAAAACGGTCTTGCAAACTAGACCTTACATCTTCATTTTTAACTAACAACTTATAAAAATTAATCAATAGGTCATCAAAATCCATAGCATTATTTTTAAGTAGTTCGTTTTGATAAGCAAAATAACCACGTCGTACCATATCAATACCCTTAGTGTGCTTGTTAATTTCGCAATACTCATCAATATGAATGTTATCGTTTTTAATTACACTGATTGCATGTTTAACGCGCGACTTAGTTTCGTCATCTGTTACACCCAAATCGGCAAACACTTGCTTAAACACTTTTGTTTGGTCGCTATCGGTGTATATGCTAAAATTAGGTTGATATCCTTCCAATACTGATTGATACTTACGTAGCATTCGTACACAAAAACTATGAAACGTCGCCACTAATACAAGTGATGCATCTTCACGAATTTTGCATACACGCTCTTTCATTTCATTAGTTGCCTTATTGGTAAAAGTAATTGCTAATATCCTATAAGGGTCAACGTGAAGTTCGGTTAGAAGATATGCTATACGATATGTAAGCACTCTTGTTTTGCCACTGCCAGCACCAGCAGAAACCAAAACAGGACCTTCAGTATTAAGCACTGCCTGTAATTGTTCATTATTTAGTAAACTTGAATAATCCATAATAACTCCATTTAAATGTCATTATATCACAAACTTAAAATTTTAACAAATAAAAAAGGGCGATTTGCCCTTTAATAAAAATAAAATTAATTTTTTTATAAAAATATACGTCATATCGAGCAGAGTGCCTACGCACGTAGTCGAGTGTATCTCCACATTTGTAAATATATTATATTTGCTAATGATTGAAATTTGTCACTTATTATCACTCGGTCAGAACGACAATCCATACGTTAAATATTAGTAATAAAAAAAGATGCAACTATAATTGCACCTTAATTTTTAATATCTACTTTTTTTCATAGCGCGCTTTCTTGCTGCTTCGCTCTTTTTCTTTTTTCTAACGCTAGGCTTTTCGTATTGTTCACGTTTACGTAAATCGCCAATGATACCATCTTTTTGACATTTACGTTTAAACCGCTTTAACGCACTTTCAACAGATTCATTTTCGCCAACTTTAATTGTGCTCATCTAACTCACCACCTTTCGTTTTACAAATTCTTTTATATTTTACACATCTAAAACACTTTTGTCAATAGATTTTTAAACATTTTTAAAAAAATTTAACAATTTATGCAAAAATTTTTAAAATTACTTAATCATTTCCTTAAAATTTTGTAATATTTTGTTTTCGATACGTGATATTTGAACTTGGGATACACCTAAACTTGAAGCAATCTCGCTTTGCGTCTTGTCAAGATAATAACGCATAATAATCACACGTTTTTCACGTGCAGGAAGAGCATTTATCATATCTCTCAGCACAATTTTATCTACTAATTTGTCGGGCGAAAAATTATCTTGCGTGCGTTCGGCAAGACTGTCGTCTTCATCATCAAATTTATCATCAATTGATATTAATTGTGTAGAAGCTTCTAATGTCAACACCACATCTTGTGGGTCAATATTAAACTCATTTGATATTTGATCAATACTGGGTTCAACCCCAATTTTAGACTGATACTCGGTAATATAGTTTTTAATAAGTATTGCATTATGTTTGATACTTCGTGACACTTTCACGCTTCCATCATCACGCAAAAACCGCTTAACCTCACCCGCAATCATAGGTACGGCATACGTGCTAAATTTAACATTATATTCAGCACTAAAATTATTAATTGCTTTTACAAACCCCATGCACCCTAATTGATAAAGGTCTTCGTCCTCTACTCCCTTGTTTTTATATCTACGTATAACACTTTTGATAAGTGGAGAATTTTCTGTGATAAGTATTTCTTTTGCATTATCGTTACCGCTTTGCGCTAACTTTAATAAATTTAAAGTTTCTTCATTAGATAGCATGCTATACCGCCTGTTTGTTTTCTATTCGCTTTGTCATCTCCACAATCAAACCTTTAGCACCATTGTGCTTTACAACCAAACTATCCATAAAACTATCCATAACCGTAAATCCCATACCACTGCGTTCCTCATCGGGCTTTGTAGTATAAAATGGTGTTAATGCCTCTTCTATATTTTCAATTCCCACGCCACTATCTTTAATGGAAATATGTATTTGGTCTTGTTCGCGACTAAGTAGCATAGTAATTTCCCCTACTTTGTTTGGATATGCATGCACCACGCAATTAGTAACCGCTTCACTTACGGCGGTTTTGATATCTCCAATTTCATCTAGTGTTGGATTTAGTTGAAGGCAAAATGCCGATACACAAGTACGCGCAAACGCCTCATTTTCTGGTAATGATTTAAACTTTATTTCTATTTGATTTTTCATATAATCTCCTTTTTTATTTTTTGGCATATCCGCCACCTTAATCCTTTGTTATAAATGTATAATAAAACATTATATTATTAGGCATCTTAAGTATGAAACTTGCACCTATATAGCGTGACTGGCGATATGAACAATATAATACGATAACTTCCTCAATGCAAACTTGTTTGCGCTTCATAGTACACTAAGTCCTACTTCATATCTTCATAAGCGAAACGTCTTCATATCTAACTAATCTTTGGCATAATATCATAAAGTCCTGCCATTTGAAATATCTTTTCTGCTTGACGTGATGGATTTATAATGTATATAGGTATGTTTCTGCTTTGCAACTTTTTGTATCGTCCCAACATCACACCTATACCCGTGCTATCCATAAAATCCAGTTGCGACAAATCAACTATAACCTTATTAAATCCCTTTTCCGTTTCAATTACTTGATCTAAATGATTTCTAACATAAGGCGCATTTGCTTCGTCTAACTCTCCTATTAGCAAAACATATAACGAATTATTGTGTACTTTTGTTTTAATTTGCATAACCCCTCCTTGTTACAAACATTTTAGCACACATACAAATAAAAAAAAGAGCAAGTCTTGTCTAAAAACTTACTCTTTAAGTCGAATTTTAAGTTATTTGTTAACGCCCCAATTTGCACTATCATACATTGAGTGTTTATGTTTATCTCTTTGTATTATAATCAATTCTCTCAACTCTTTTGCTGTTAAACTATCGTCATAATCAATGTGCTTATCCATCAAAGTTTCTATCACATAAAATCTATATGGCATTTCATACGCCGTCCAAGTATTAATTTGATTTAAATCGCTAATAAAACGACTTGCCTCATAATACTTGCCCGTTTCTATATCCATATATAGGTCATCTCCAGCGCGAATAGCAAGTATTGATTTAATTTCCCTTTTAGGTTTTGGCATATTTTTAGTCTTTACATTTCGTTTAAGGGTTACCCTATAAACATCATCTATTACATAAGTCAAACTATTCAGTTCTTCTTGAGTGTATTGTTTAGGTTCACTAAGTGATAGCATTTCTTCTTTGATTTCTATTTTTTTAAATCTATTTAATATCTTTTCAATTAAAGTCATGCTATGAATTTCCTTCAAATAATTGTTTAACCTTAGTATCAAAATGATTTATATACAAGTTTCTTAACTGACGCGCTGTAAATTGGTCATTAGGTTGCAAATTCAAACCTTTAATAGTATCGTAGCATTCATAATACAATGGATTTTCGCTTACAACATACAACTCGTTGTTAGGGTTTTGAAGTTCTTCTCCAAACAATTTCCCAAGTTCGTAATGCTTACCAGTTTCAATATCCATATACCATTCACCGCCAACACTAATCATGAGCACACCTTTTTTTACAATACGTCTTTCCAAATCTTCGGCGGTTATTCTCTTTTTCTTTTTATGACTAATACGTGCTAATTTACATACTCTTACATAGTGCAAAGTATACTCAGCCTTACCAAGTTCCACATCGCTCCATTGCTTCCAGTCATTCTTTTCATTTGGCATTTCCACATATTTAAATTTTTTTAACATACCTTTGATTAAACTTGTCATAATAATCCCCTTTTAGTTATGTTACTTGACCATAATACATTATTTTTAAAAATTTGTCTACTAATAAAACATAGTTTGTTTTAAAAACTCTTGTTCATTCATAATTTGCCTTAACTCACTAACGGTAAATGTTGTATCATTTTTAATACCTTTGTCATGTATTGTTTCAGCACACATTACAGTAAATTTTTCCATAAACCTTTCTGGTAAATAGTAATCATCTTTCGTTGATTTTTTACCACAATACACTATTTCATAACACTTATCTGTTTCGATGTCTTTAAAAGTATCTAACGATTTGCGAATTAACAAAACTGGAGTAGGATTAATCGTTTGACCATAATCACAATTTGCATTCGCTCCATTGTTTTTAAGCACTCTTTTAGCTAGATGTCCCACATAGATGTCTTCCATGCTATATTTTGCCTTAATAATTCTTGATTGATTTGATTTTAATTGTGATTGTACTTTCATTTCATTGACTTTTTCACTAACCACACTATCAATTATTCTTTTATAATACATATTTTCTCCTAATGCACATAGATTATATCTTAAAAGTACCATCTTGTCAATAGCAAAAAAGGAATTTATTATAAACTCCTTTTTTTAATAATATTAAAATATTTTTTCTTGCCTTAGTTGTAATTCGGTTACTATTTCTCTTAATTGTTGTAGTGTTAATTTTGTATCATCTTCAATTTCCCGTTCTTCTAACAACGATTGAAAATCGCTAGTAAATTTGTGTAACCATTTTTCTGGAATATAATACGCTTCACCATCTGGAATTTCACCCACATTCATTAAAGGATAATATTTATCATTCTCAATATCTTTAAAATACTCCATTGCCGCATATTTAAATATCAACAGCTCTGGTTCAATAATTTGTGTTATTCCCACGCTACCATTTTTGCTAACAGTTCTTTTAGCAATACAACCAACATAAACATCATGTATATTATACTTTGCTTCACCTAACTTGGTTGTTTCAATATTAATCATTTCATTAATCAATCGTTTTTCCATGTATTACTCCTACGATATATAGTATACATCTAATATATTGTTTTGTCAATACATAGACATCTTTAATATAGTAAAAATAGACTATAGAAATACCATAGTCTATTTTATTCTTTACAATATATTGTGTATATTTATTGAATAGTACACTGTTTGTGGTTATAACTTTTTAATTGTATATCCATCTTTGCTATCTAGTATTTGATAACCCAAAGTAGTTATCTTATTACGCAATTCATCTGCCACGGTCCAATTTTTATTAAGTTTAGCATTCCAGCGTGCCTCTGCCATATCCTTAACTTCTTGCGGAATGTCGTCCGCCACCACTTCCGATTTTAATAAATTAAGACCTAATACTTTATCAAATTCTTTAATTAAGTACAACTTATTTTCATCACTTATATTCGCTTTTAATACATCATACAATATGGTAATAGCACGTGAGGTATTTAAATCATCTTCTAATGCTGATTTAAAGTTATTATATAATTCTTCAGTTTCTTTATTAATTGTTATAGCATTTAATTGTTGTTCAGTAATATTTTGCTTTAATGCAACAACTTTTTCTTTTAGTTTATCATACGCAGATTTTGCAACATCAAGACGATCAAAACTAAATACAAGAGGTTTAGCATAGTGTGACATTAAGCAGAAAAATCTATATACAAGAGGACTATATCCCTTTTCCTTTAAACTATCTACTGTTACAAATCCGCCTTCGCTTTTACTCATCTTACCATTTTCGCCATTCAAGTGCTCAACGTGGAACCAGTAATTACACCACTTATGACCTAGATATGCCTCACTTTGTGCAATTTCGTTAGTATGGTGTGGGAACTTATTATCAACTCCGCCACAATGGATATCCAAATATTCGCCTAGATACTTGCATGAAATACCACTACATTCAATATGCCAACCTGGGTAACCTACTCCCCAAGGACTATCCCATTTAAGTTCTTGGTCAGCAAATTTTGATTTAGTAAACCATAAGGCAAAGTCCGCTTGATTACGTTTGCCATCATCTAATTCAACGCCATCACGCACTCCTACAAGCATATCATCAGCCTTATGATTGGTTAATGTATAATAATTATCTAATTTGCTTACGTCAAAATATACATTACCGTTTGATTGATATGCATAACCCTTATCTAGCAATACTTCTATCATATTTATATATTCATCAACGCAACTAGTAGCAGGAACAACTATTTCAGGCCATTTGATATTTAAATTAGCACAATCTTCCTTGAATTTTTCAGTATAAAACTTAGCAATATCCAGCACTGTCTTATTTTCACGTTTAGCACCTAGAAGCATCTTGTCTTCACCCTCGTCACTGTCGCCAGTTAAATGTCCTACGTCTGTGATATTCATACATCTAACCACATTATATCCTACAAAACGAAGTGTTTTTTCCAACACATCTTCCATAATATAACTACGAAGATTGCCAATATGTGCAAAATGATATACTGTTGGTCCACAAGTATACATCTTAACCACACCTTCTTGTACTGGTTTAAATTCTTCAATTTTACTTGTTAAACTATTATAAAATTTCATATCTTACTCCTTTTTATATATGATTTTATTTAAAATTTTGCCTTTAAAAACAAAAATAAGTCAAGAGTCGTGTTCTCTTGACCTAATAATATTTAAATCTTGATTGCACCACTCAAAAATGTGTACAAATAATTGTACAATTAAACTTTTAAGTTACAGCAACATTTCTTCATATATAAATATTATACCCTACTTTAATTACAATGTCAACAAAAATTAAAAATTATTTGCTAAAATTATTTTCTTGTGTATTTTCTTTAACTATTTCAGAATATTCCAATAATAGAGTTCCCATAAAAACGTGTTCTATGTTATTTATGGCTTCTTTATATTCATCAGTAAAGGTTGGACCATGTAAGTTCTTACAATCTTCACGTAAATCTACACCACTTACTCCATTAACCATTTCTATCCACCAAGAAAGAAGTCGTGGACCTATTTTTATCTCACTTAAATATCTACTCTTTTCGACCGCAGTAAAGTTGTTTAACAATATATTCCTAATACTTATACTTGGACCAGAAAGTTTTTCCCCTATCGTTACTATGTCCAAACCTTTTGCTAAAAGTTCTTTTATTGTCAAACCTTGTACGATACCTAGTTTATAATTTCCCTCTTTATCTTTTGCCAAGCATAAAAGTTTTAAATCAACATTCTTTATTTCCTTTACCATGTATATCTCCTTACTTAAATAATAACATAAATTTAAGCAAAAATCAATATCTTTTGTAAATTTATCTACATATACTTTCTTATTATTTGCATCTATTCGTAAAATACCATTAATTATAATAAAAAATATGGTAACTTACTACCATATTTAATAAAATATTATTTTGTAATAGTTAATTGTTCTTGATTTTGTACAAAAGTACACAATTCTTTATACAACGCCTCACTAAAGCGGTTGCCACTATATGGTTCATCTGCTCCAATTGAACTTATATATCTAAAAACATCTAATTGTGTTTGCCTATTATTAAACGCCTCTTGATGTTGTTCAATAAAACTTTTAGCAATGTCAATACATACATCGTTTACATATTTTTGTACACACACTCTATTAGCGCCTTTAGCAATGTAATAATCTATTAAAACCCACACACTTTTATCTTTTATTTCAATTAAATTTATTAATCTTTTACTATCCATAATTATTCCTTTTATATATTTATATTATATAATATATCTATAAAAAGTCAATACCAAATTTTTAACTTTTCACTCTTCATTTTTCATTTCAAAAATAATCCAACTAAGTGAAAAATGAAAAATAAAAGTGAAAAACGAAGAGTATAAACAAAAATCCCTATCTTACGATAAGGATTATTTTTGTATGGAGCTAGTGAAGGGAATCGAACCCCCAACCTGCTGATTACAAGTCAGCTGCTCTACCGTTGAGCCACACTAGCATATTTGGTGGGAAGAGGTGGATTCGAACCACCGAAGTCATAAGACGACGGATTTACAGTCCGTAGCATTTGGCCGCTCTGCAATCTTCCCATTGGGGTTATTCGGTACTAACCCTTTGCAGATTCTCGTTTTTGAAAATCCGTTAGTGCTTTAAAATTTCGTTTCAAGGCACTTATTGGTGCCTCGAGCCGGAATCGAACCAGCGACACAAGGATTTTCAGTCCTTTGCTCTACCGACTGAGCTATCGAGGCATTGGCGACCCGGAAGAGGCTCGAACTCTCGACCTCCAGCGTGACAGGCTGGCGCTCTAACCAACTGAGCTACCGGGCCAAGCTAAATCAGCATTATAATCTCATTTACCTACCACTTAAATAAAATAAATGGTGGACCTTCACGGACTCGAACCGCGGACCGACCGGTTATGAGCCGGTTGCTCTAACCTACTGAGCTAAAGGTCCAAATGAGTGGTCGGGGTGAAGAGACTCGAACTCCCGGCCCCATGGTCCCAAACCACGTGCGCTACCAACTGCGCTACACCCCGCTATTCACATGCTGACTTTTATATAATACTACAAAACAAAACCAATGTCAACTATTTTTCACAAATTTTTTAAAGTTTTTTAAAAATTTTTTATTTTTATTATTTTTAGTATTTTATTACATTATTATAGTATGAATTATTAGATTAAAATGTTTTTATTAACTTATTGTATAACAAAAATCCACCAACAAGTATCAGTGGATTTTAATTATGTACTGCTAATTTTGCAAAGGTGCATTACCTTTTGTATAAAAACCTTTAAAAATTTTTCTCATAGTTTCCTTATGCTCTTCTTCCGCCTTTACCCTTTGCTTTTCGGTCATTGGAATAAATTCATCGCGGTTGTTAGTTTCAGTAATAATAGTATATGGTTCTACTAAACTTCTATTAGGTAAAAAATCCCTATAACAAGAAGGTGAAATCTTGCGTTTGTAACCACAAGTATTTTCAACACTTAATTTTGCCTTCATTGCTAATTCATAGTTTACAAGTAATGGCGTAACCACCCTTGCCACGTCTTTTTCGTCAATACTATCGCCATCAAGAGTTATATCTAGTTTTTCAAGCACTTTTTCGTCAATATCGATATTGCCTGCAAGCATATTTATAATTTTAATTAATTTAATACATTTATTTTTGTATATCTCAAATGCTTCAACCTTTAATTTATAGTCCATAGGTTTTATAGTGTATTCTTTTCTTTTTTCACTATTTACAAATTCTTCAGCAACTCTACGGCGAATAAGACTATCTTCTAATTTATCAGCACTAATAGTACCACTAACTTCTAAATCTGGTTCAAGTTTTACACCATCTTCAATTGCCATTTGAGTTAATTGTTGTTGAAGTTCTTCCAAAGTAACATCAATTTTAGCAGTTTTACAAAACTCAACTATTTCATCAAAAGTATAGTTCCATTCTCCGCTATATTCCTTAACTGCACCAATAATTCCGTATCTACAAGTCTTCATAACAATTCTCCTTAACTTGACACAAGTGTATCATATATACAATCTCTTGTCAAGTATAAATAACCAAAAAAAAGCCTAATCTAATAGACTTTTTTGTTATAACAATATAATGCGAAAGCATCCTTTATTATTCATTCTTCATTATTCACTTATCATTGCATATTACAATAATATGCATAATAGTCCGCCCTTGCCCTCATTTACTATACGAGATAAAGTTTTGCGTAACTTGTTTTGCAAAGCAACTGGCATAGCGGTTAATTTGTTGTTTAGATCTTCGTTGACTAAACTCTCTAAACTTTTACCAAACATATTTGTTTGCCATATACCTTTAGGGTTATTTTCAAACTCTTTTAATAGATACTGTGCCATTTCTTCACTTTGTTGCACTCCACCCATAATTGGACTCACTTCGGTTTGAACATTAACTTTCATAATATGCAAACTTGGAGCATTTGCCTTTAATTTAACACCACAACGACTACCATGACGCACAATTTCAGGTTCCATTAGTTCCATTTCATCCATGCTAGGCACAACAATACCATATCCTGTTTCATCTACTTGATTTAAAGCGTCTTTTAATTTATCGTACGCAACCTTTGCACTAGTCAACTCTTTTAAGCAACTAATAAGTTCAAAGTCGTTAGATATATCACACCCACATTGCACGCTTAATACCTTATAGAATAGATTTTCCTTAGCTACAACTTCATACACCACTTCGCCTTGACCCATTTGAATATTGCTGGATAAAATCGGTTCAAAGTTTTCACTATTCTCAAACAATGCAACGTTGCCCTCGCCTATTGTTTGCGCTTCGTTAATTCCATTCATCACAGTGTCTACAATCTCTTTAATAATAGGATTGTTTTTAGGCAATGCACGTAAGTAGTTTGGAATTTTTACACTAACCACTTCAAGTGGAAATTGGGTTAATACATTAGTCATAATGTTATCGATATCTCCTTTTGACAAATTATATACATCACAGCACACTACTGGCACTTTGTATTTTTCTTGCAAACTTGATTTAAGTTTTAATGTGTCCTTATCTTGCGGTTTTGAGGAATTTAATACCACCACAAATGGTTTTTTGCTTTGCTTTAATTCTTTTACTAATTTAGTTTCAACCTTTGCATAACTTTCCCTTGCAATATCAGTAAAACTTCCATCTGTGGTCATAAGAATTGCGATATTAGAGTGCTCACTAATCACACGTTTTGTTCCAAGTGTTGCCGCTTCTTTAAATGGAATGCGTTCCTTACTCCATGGTGTTTCCAGCATTCGCGGTTTGTCATTTTCTTCCGCACCAAGCGCACCGTCAACCAAATATCCAACACAATCAATCATGCGTAATTTAAAATTGATGTTGTCAATACTAACTTCTGCTGGCTCGCTTGGTACAAACTGCGGTTTTGTGGTCATAATCATAGCACCATCTGCTGATTGTGGCAATTCATCTGTTATGCGTGACAGGTCGTATTTATCGTCAATATTAGGCAAAACAAACTCACGCATACATTTATTAATAAAGGTCGATTTACCGCACCTTACAGGCCCTACCACGCCTATATACACCGCTCCGCCCGACCTTGTGGCAATATCCTTGTATATGCCATTATTTAAATCCATATTTCCTCCAAAATTTCAATTTACAATAATCTATGCTACAAGATTTGCGATTATTACAATATTTTTAAATAAAAAAATACGGACATCAAAATCCGTATTCTTTGTTTATCTATTTTTATTAATAAAGTTGATTATATCGTCTTGTGTGCCAGCACCTACCATTGTGTCTACTACTTGACCATTTTTAAATATTAGTAGTGTTGGAATTGAGAATATACGAAAATCTCTTGCCACATCTTCAGCATCATCAACGTCCACATTAAAGAATTTTACATCTGGAAGTAGTGTTTCAACATCTTCAAGTATAGGTTTAAGCATACGACAAGGTCCGCACCAACTAGCCGAAAAATCTACGATACAAAATTTACTTTCTTGTACTTTACTACTAAAATTTGAACTATTTAATATTTCCATATTGTTTTCCTCCAATATATTTTGTTTTGTCATACCGAAGCGAAGCAAACGAAGTTTAGCAAAGTCGAGTGTATCTAGATGAAAGTTTAATTATACTTAACATTAATTGCTTTACTTAACCATAAACCAGATACACTCCACTCACTTACGTTCGGTCGGTATGACATAATAAATCAATATAATGCGAAAGCGTCCTTTAATTTTTCACTTTTCACTCTTCATTTTTCACTACACATTATGAAATTAATGTGTTAATTACATACCATGTAATTGTGGTTGCCATAGCAGTTGGATAATATGATATACTACCAACTGGGCTTGATTTTATTGCCAAACTTGGTGTATAGCACACTTTTAAATGCTTTATTCCTTGTTCCTTGCAATATTTACGCATCAACTTTGCTAGGGCGTCATTTTGAGTTTTAAATATATCTACCACTTCAAAATGTGGATTATCTTTATAACGATTGCCAGCACCCATGCTACATAATAAATTTAAGTTTAGTTCATTACACTTGGATATTAAATACTGTTTTGCCTTAATATCATCAATGCAATCAATAATCATAGTATAACCAGTTAAATCAATATTATTTGCACTATCGAACTTTTGATTAAGCGCAGTTAGATTAATGTCAGGATTAATATCTTTAAGTTGCTCGCTTAATACATCAACCTTAAATTTCCCTATTGTAGACTCAAAAGCAACAAATTGGCGGTTGATATTGCTTTCACTAACCTTGTCAAAATCCATAATGGTTAAATTTTGAATTCCTGCACGCACCAACATATGTGCAACCGCACCACCTACTCCACCAACACCTATAAGCAAAATGTTGGCGTTTTTTATATTTTCCATTTGAGTAGGATTTAATAATAATTCTTGTCTTGTTAAATTCATACTACAATACAAACTTTTTAAAGTCGTGAGTTTTAAATTCGCTGTTTAATGTACTTTCAACAAAAGTCTTGTCAACAACCACTTCGACTAATGGATTTTCGTGACTTGCATTAAATGATACATCTTCTAAAAGTGTTTCAAGAATGGTTTGAAGACGTCTTGCACCAATGTTTTCGCGTGTTTCGTTTTCCATTTCGGCAAGTTCGCCAATCTTTTCGATTGCGTCATCGGTAAAGTTAAGTTTGATATTATCAACCTTTAACATTTGCTCATATTGATTTAGTAGTCCTGTAGGCAATTTTAATATTTTTACAAATCCATCTTTATCAAGACTGTCAAGTTCTACAATTATAGGGAAACGACCTTGAAGTTCTGGAATTAAATCACTTACACTTGCAATATGGAATGCACCTGCAGCGATAAACAAGATATGGTCGGTATGGATTGCTCCATATTTTGTATTAACCACACAACCTTCAACGATTGGAAGAATATCGCGTTGAACACCCTCACGTGAAACGTCTTGACCATTTGCCTTTTTAGCAGCAATTTTGTCAATTTCATCAATAAAGATAATGCCTTCTTGTTCGGCACGATAAATTGCTTCTTTATTAACATTATCTTGGTCGATAAGGCGGTCGCATTCTTCATCAAGCAATAGTTCTCTTGCCCTACTTACTGGCATCTTTTTGGTTTTTCTAGCACCTTTAAACACTCCGCCCATAATTTGACCAATGTTGATTTCGCCTACACCACCTTCCATAATATTGAAAGGTTTTGGTTGTTCATGAATTTCAACATCAATTACATCATTGTCAAACAATCCGCCATCAAAACTTGCCTCAAATTGTTGCTTAAAGGTTTCAGTTTCCATATCCTCTGGTTTTAATTGTTTCTTTAATGGATAAAGGATATCTTTTAACTTCTTATTTACAACAACCAGTGCTTTTTCACGCACTTTTTCAGCTTGTTCAGTTTTTACAATACGTACACTTGCCTCAACCAAGTCACGCACCATACTTTCAACGTCGCGACCAACGTATCCTACTTCGGTATACTTGGTTGCTTCAACCTTTACAAATGGTGCATTTACAAGTTTTGCAAGTCGGCGTGCAATTTCAGTTTTACCAACACCAGTAGGTCCTTTAAGTATGATATTTTTAGGCATAATTTCGTCCCTAACTTCTTTTGGAAGTTGACTTCTTCTATAACGGTTACGAAGTGCAATACTTACTGCTCGTTTTGCCTTGTATTGACCTACAATGTATTCATCTAATTTGTTAACAATCTCTTTACAAGTCATCATAATTAAATCTCCTCGTATGTGTAGTTACTATTTGTGTATACACATGTTTCACTTGCAATCTTCATTGCTTCATCTGCTACTTGGCGTGCGTCCATATCAGTGTTGCGAAGAAGTGCCTTTGCAGCAGCCAAAGCATAAGGGCTACCACTACCGATAGAATAAGCTTCACCATCTGGTTCTAATATTTCACCATTAGAACTTAATACTAGTAGATTATCCTTATCCGCCACCATCATACTAACATCTTCGTTGCTACCACGTGGCATACTACGTACATTTTTAGCAAATTCAACAGATGCACGAAGTAAACTGCCTGAAAACTTATTCAAACACTTTTCAAACTCCTCGCTAAGTAGCACAGCAAATCCTGCCGCACCAGCAAAACCAACAATAACCTTATTGTTGTAAATTCTACGAAGTTTGTGTGCAGTAGTTTTTGCAATAATACTTTGACCAAGCGTAACTTGACCATCTGCTACCATTACTGTTTTGCCGTCCTTTTTAACGGCTAATATTGTCGTTGCTCTATAATCCATAATTTTCTCCTATATTCTAAATTTGTCATTTTTACTATAATTCTATATTACTCTATGTTAAGCAAATTAGGATATAATTTTTTAATCTTTTTTGCATTTTTATAACTAATAAATCCTAATAGATGTTTATCATTGTTGTTTTCAATAATATGAATTTTCATACATCCACCCTCTGGCAATTGAGCAAATGCAAGAATAAAAATATAAAACCATCTAAACCTGTAATATGTCATTTTTGAAATGTTTTCTATATTAATTTCTTCAATATTATTATCTTTTTTGATTATAATATTATTCTCATTAAAAATAAAAGTAGGTTTTGGTTTTAGTAATATATAACATAAAACTAAAATAGATATTATTAAAAATATCAACACAAATACAAAAGTGCCTATAATTTCATGTGGGGAAATGAACATACCTACTAATAAAATGATAGTAGTAACTGCAAAAAATATGAGTACTGGCAATATCATATACAATATAAAACGCCTATCTGATGAAAATTTCATTATTTCTCCTATTAGTATTATTTTTATATTAATTGCAATAACTAAATTTTTAGCCAGATACTCTCGACTTCGTGCTAAACGCACTTCACTTCGGTATGACATAAAATTAATTAGTTTATATATTTTTTTATCTCTTCCTTTGAGCGTTCGGCATAAAGAACGTTTCGTTTTTGTTTATCTCGCATTTCGATTGGTGCGAGTATGCCTAGATTTGCATTTATTGGTTGGAAATGCTCGGTATTAGCATTAATCAAATATTCGTACAAACCACCTATAATTGTATGATTAGACAGTTTAATTAATGGCTTATTTGACAGCATATTTGCTACATTGATTGCGCAATATAGTCCGCTTGCAATACTTTCCACATAACCTTCCACACCGCTAAGTTGACCAGCAATAAATATATTATTATTTGCCTTTAACCTACTAAATACATCACAAACTTTTGGGAAGTTTATAAAGTTGTTGCGGTGCATTACGCCATAACGCAAGAATTCAGCATTTTCAAGTCCTGGAATAAGTCTAAACACACGCTTTTGTTCTGGAAATATAAGGTTTGTTTGAAACCCTACCATATTAAACATATTTGCCTCAACATTTTCCTTACGAAGTTGCACTACCGCATAAGGTTTAATGTTTGTACGCTTGTCCATCAGTCCTACTGGTTTAAGTGGACCAAAACGAATAGCGTCCTCACCACGGCGTGCCATAACTTCAATAGGCATACAACTTTCAAACACTTTTTTATTCTCAAAATCTTTAAGCGTTACGCCCTCCGCATTAATTAGTTCGTTATAAAACTTTAAATACTGCTCTTTAGTCATAGGGCAATTTAAATAATCTGCTCCGCCTTTATCGTATCTGCCTTGCATAAAAGCAATATCAGTATTAATACTATCAGCATCAATAATAGGTGCTGCCGCGTCAAAGAAGTACAAAAAGTCGCTACCTATCACATTACTTAATGCCTTACACATATTATCGGTACTAAGCGGACCAGTTGCCACTATTGTAATTGCGTCCGCTTCAAACTCTCCAACATCTTCAGTGTGAAGTGTAATGTTAGAATTTGATTTAATCAGTTCGGTTATCTTGCTTGCAAACTGTTCCCTATCCACCGCCAAAGCACCACCCGATGGCACTTTCACATCGTAGGCAACTTTAAGTAGTGTGCTACCTAAACTAAGTAGTTCTTGTTTTAGTATACCGCTAGCGCTTGTTGGGTCTTCGCTTTTAAACGAATTACTACACACTATTTCAGCGTAGTTAGGATTGTGGTGAGCAGGTGTAAAACTTTTGCCCTTAATATCATACAAATCTACCTTGTAGCCGCGATTTGCTAGATATAATGCCGCTTCACTCCCTGCTAATCCGCCACCTATTATATTTATTTTCATTTATTTACATTCCTTGTTAGCACAATATATTTTTTCACTGCGTGGTGAAATGTGTTTGTACATTTGTTGATTACATTTTGGACAATGTTCTTTTAAAGGCATATCCCAGTGTGCAAAATTACATTTTGGCCAATTGCTACAACCATAGAACTTATCGCCCTTTTTGCTACGTTTAACTTGAAGTTCACCGCCACAAGTAGGACAAGGTCCCATTTCTTCTGGTACTGGGTCTTGATTTAAGTTTTGAGTGTTTTTACAACTTGGATAATTGCTACAAGCAATAAACTTGCCAAATTTACCTTCACGATACACCATCATGGCACCACATTTGTCACAAATAGTTCCAGTTGGTTCAGCTTCGCCTTTCATGCTTTCGCTACTGCGTTCTGCTTCATTTAAATGAACTATAAAATCCTTATAAAAGTCATCTACAATGCTTTCCCAAGGTATACCTTTAAATTCTACTTCATCAAGATGTTCTTCCATTTGTGCAGTAAACTTAATATTCATAAGATTAGCAAAATATTTTTCAAGATATTCCGCCACCTTTTCGCCTAGTTCGGTAGGTACTAGATTTTTAGTTTCCTTAACCACATATTCACGTGTTAGCAGTGTCATAATTGTACTTGCATAGGTAGCAGGACGACCAATACCCTTGTCTTCCATTTCCTTAATAATGGTAGATTCATTAAATCTAACTGGAGGTTTAGTAAAACGTTGTTCACTATCAAGTTTGTTCAAAGTTAAAACTTCGCCCTCGTTTAGATTTGGAATATTAATTCCGTTTGATTTTTCTTCTTCATCATCGGCATTATTAAATATGCGCGTAAAACCATCAAATATGAGCGCTTTACCACTTGACTTGAACTTGTAGTCGCCCGCCTTAATTTCGACCGTTAAACTATCATATTTTGCGCTAGTCATTTGACTTGCCAAAAACCTATTAAAAATTAAGGTATACAGTTTAAGTAAACCGCTGTCCATACGACCTTGCAAACTTTGTGGAGTGTACTTTAAGCTAATTGGACGAATTGCTTCGTGGGCGTCCTGAACATTTTTCTTTCCGCCATATATATTAAACTTTTTAGGAGCATACGCTTCGCCAAAATTATTTATAATATATTCTTTTGCCATCTCTTGCGCTTGAGGGGATACACGCACGCTATCGGTACGGATATATGTTACAAGTGCTACTTTGCCTTCACCTTGCACGTCTACACCTTCATACAATGATTGTGCCGATTTGGTGTAAGTGCTAAGCGTCATCTTTAATTTTTTAATCGCGTCTTGTTGAAGTGTACTTGTAATATAAGGCGCAGGAGTTTTTCCCTCTACCACGCTACGTTTAACGCTATCAACTACAAAAGTGCTTGATTTAAGTTCATTTTCGACACGCTTACATTCATCTTCGTTAGGAATATTAATTTTAGAATTATTGTAATGAGTCAATTCGCTTTTAAATGCCTTATTATCGCCCATTTTTAATAACCCTGCCGACACATTCCAATATTCCTCTTTAACAAAGTTTCTAATTGCTTTTTCGCGGTCTACAATTATTTTAAGAACAACAGATTGCACACGTCCACCACTTAACTTATTACGTATTTTACGTGACAAAAGTGGTGAAAGTTTATATCCCATTATTCTATCCAACACACGGCGCGCTTGTTGAGCGTTAACCAAGTCCATATTGATTGCTCTAGGACTAGCAATGCTTGCTTGAATAGCAGGTTTAGATATTTCGTTAAACGCAGTACGAACCAACGCGTCTTCTTTAAGTCCTAAAATATGTGCCAAATGCCATGCAATCGCTTCCCCTTCACGGTCCGGGTCAGTTGCAAGGTATATTGCTTCTGCCTTGCTTGCTTTTTCTTTAAGTTCTTTTACCATAGTGCGCTTATTGGCAATAATTTCATAACTAGGTTTGTAACCATGTAATATGTCTACCGCAAACTTAGCGGGAGGCAAATCCCTTATATGACCTTTGGTGGCAAACACTTCGTAACCAGCACCTAAATACTTTTTGATACTCTCACGTTTACCAGGTCCTTCTATTAAAACTAATTTCATTATAACCTCATTATTTTACGGAAATATATGAATTCCCCGCTAACTTCATAATCAAACCGTCCATTTGCATCTCTATAAGTTTAGTATTCAAATCACGAGTTGAAAGTTTAGTAAAATCAGCGATTTCTTGGAAAGTCTTTTTTTCCGTTAATATATAATTTAATATAGAAGTGGTGTCAATGTCAAGTTGTTGAACTGGTTTTTGTGTTTTTTCTTGTAAATTTATGCCTAAAGCGTAAAAAATATCCTTAGGACTAGTCACCAAAGTTGATTGACATTGTTTAATTATATTGTTTGTCCCTTCACTTTCACTAGATGTGATTTTGCCAGGTATAGCAAACACTTCTCTGCCCATATCAACAGCATAATTTTTAGTGTGCAACGCGCCACTTTTAAGTCCTGCTTCAGTAACCAACACACCTTTACTAAGTGCCGCAATTATCCTATTACGAACTGGAAAATTATACGAAAGTGGTTCAGCATTTGGTGGATACTCAGTAATAACTAATCCGCTTTGAACTATTTGCTTATACAATCCAAAATTAGCACTAGGATAAATATGATTAAATCCACCAGCAAGCACGGCAATAGTAGCACCTTGATTTTGAAGAGTGGTGTTATGCGCCACACTATCAACTCCAAGTGCCATGCCGGAAACAACTGTAAGACCAGCACTAACAAATTCCTTAGTAAATTGAGCAGTAACCACACGACCATAATCGCTAATTTTACGACTACCTACCACAGCGATGCAATCACTTTTAAGTAAGTCTACATTGCCTTTGCAATACAAACAAAATGGAGGATTAACAACGTCTTTAAGATGTAGTGGGTATTCATCATCGTAAATAGTTACAATCTTAATATTATCGCGTTTATATCCTTCAATTATTTGTTCTAAATTATGTTTAGCACTCTTTTGCAATAAACTAAATTCATGAGGGGTTAATATCTCTTTTAATTTGTCTTGAATTGTTTCAAAATTTTTATATAAATCAAATTCCACATCAAAAGACTCTAGAATTTTACCCTTTTTTACATGTGGCAATTCTAATGCATTATCTAAAAATAATATATTTCTTTTTTCAACAGTCATCATGTCCTCTATACATCAAATTTTTTGTCCATTGAGCGATATTGTATTGCTTCTTGGATATGAGTAGCATCAATGTCTACACAACCATCAAGGTCAGCAATTGTACGTGCTACCTTTAATATACGTGTGTATCCACGCGCGCTTAGGTTAAGCACCTTGAATGCACGTTCAATTAATTGAACACACTTTTCATCTAAATGGCAATATTCTTGTATTTCCTTATCACCCATTTTGCTATTTGAATAAATATTACTACCTTTGTAACGTTCTAGTTGAATAGCACGAGCATTGTTTACACGCTTTTTAATTTCACTAGATGGTTCTTCTAGGTCACGACTAGTAAGTTCATCATAAGTTATTGCCTCAACTTCAATATGCAAATCAATACGGTCCATAAGTGGTCCAGAAATCTTATTTAAATATTTGTGAATTGCCCCTGGTTGACATTTACATTTAACAGTAGTGCTACCATAATAACCACATGGACAAGGGTTCATACTACCAACAAGGATAAAGTTTGCTGGATATGTAACAGTAATAGCATTACGTGCAACTGTTATATGACCATCTTCCATAGGTTGACGTAGTACGTCCATGGTTTGACGATTATATTCTGGCATTTCGTCAAGGAAAAGCACGCCATTATGCGCAAGTGAAATTTCACCAGGTTTAGCAGTATGACCGCCACCAGTAAGCGCAATCATAGTGGTTGTATGGTGCGGTGTACGCACTGGTCGTTGAGCAATAATACCTTTATCTGGGTCAAGCACTCCGCCTACGCTATGAATTTTGGTTACTTCCAATGCTTCGTCAAAGGTAAGGTCTGGCAAAATTCCGCTAAATGCCTTAGCCATCATAGTTTTACCAGCACCTGGTGGTCCTATCATAAGGATATTATGTCCGCCAGCAGCGGCAATTTCAAGCGCGCGCTTTGCACTTGCTTGACCTTTAACGTATTTAAAATCATATTTATTTTCAAATTCATGTTGCAAATCATAAAAAGATTTACTTTCAATATTAGGTAATTGTATCTCACCGCTTACAAAACGTACCATTTCAGTAAGGTTACGTACCGCATACACTTCTACCTCATCAATAAATGATGCTTCAATCATATTTTCGTAAGGGATAATAAACTTTTTAAAACCACGTTGTTTTGCCGAAATAAGCATAGGTAAAATTCCGTTTACCTTGCTTACAGTTCCGTCCAAAGATAATTCGCCTAAAATAATGTAATCCTTAACACACGCTTGACTAATTGTAGCATTAGATACCAAAATACCAGTTGCAATAGGCAAATCGTAAAGTGACCCCACCTTTTTGGTATGTGCAGGTGCTAGGTTTACAATTATCTTGTTGATAGGATAGTTAAAACCGCTATTCTTAATTGCAGCCCTAACACGTTCCTTACTCTCCTTAACTGCAGTGTCGGCAAGACCTACCACATCGTACCCAGGTATTCCCGCATTAATATCAATTTCAACCTTAACCTCATATCCGTCAATACCCCAAAAGCCATAACTCATGATTTTTGCTAACATATTTTCACCTCTAATATATACAATATACCATAAATAATTATAAATTACAAGATTAATTTTAAAATGTTCCAATATTTTTCCAATTTCTATTATTAGTGTATTAAAAAACTCTATGGTTGTACAGTCCATAGAGTTTTTGTTTGTCAAAATTTAAGCGAACTACGATTTTGACATATATTTAGTTAGATATTGCTATCTATAATCAAATCTGTTTTGCAGTTTGATGTTATTTAAACTATTTAAATAAGCGAACTACATTAAATGTTTAAACCCGTTCTTAACAAGCAACTTGTTAAGTTATTTTAATCATTTTGCGATAATATATTACAATTATCTTAATTTAAGTGCGAAAGCGTCCTTAATTTTTCACTTTTCACTATTCATTATTCATTAAAAGTTAGAAGTTTACTTCTTACTTTTTATTGCCGCTTGTGCAGCAGCAAGACGTGCAATTGGCACACGGAATGGACTACATGATACATAGTCTAAACCAATCTTGTGACAGAATTCGATAGATGATGGGTCACCACCGTGTTCACCACAAATACCACAATGCAACTTGCCATTGTTTGCCTTACCAAGACGTACAGCCATATCCATAAGTTTACCAACACCGTTAGTGTCAAGACGAGCAAATGGATCGCTTTCGTAAATCTTGCTTGCATAGTATGAAGGCAAGAACTTACCAGCGTCATCACGACTGAAACCAAATGTCATTTGAGTTAAGTCGTTAGTACCAAAACAGAAGAACTCAGCGTCTTTTGCGATTTCGTCAGCAGTCAAGCATGCACGAGGAATTTCCATCATTGTACCAACTTCGTATTTCAAGTTAACACCACTTTCTTTCACTAGTTCATCAGCAGTAGCAACTACTAATTTCTTAACAAAGTTATATTCCTTAATTTCGCCAACAAGTGGAATCATAATTTCAGGAACTACTTTCCAATCAGCATGACGCTTTTGAACGTTGATAGCAGCCTTAATTACAGCCTTAGTTTGCATTACAGCAATTTCAGGATAAGTAACAGCAAGACGGCAACCACGGTGACCCATCATTGGGTTTGCTTCATGCAAGTCTTGGATATATTGCTTAATTTGAGCAACAGTTTTGTTCTTTGCCTTAGCAAGAGCTGCGATATCAGCATCTTCAGTAGGCACGAATTCGTGTAGAGGTGGATCTAGGAAACGAATTGTAACAGGTTGACCTTGTAATGCTTCCATCAATCCTTCAAAGTCTGCTTGTTGCATAGGTTCGATTTTTGCCAAAGCCACTTCACGTTCTTCAACTGAATCAGAACAAATCATTTCACGGAATGCACCAATTCTGTCTGGTTCAAAGAACATATGCTCAGTACGGCACAAACCAATACCTTCAGCGCCTAGTTCAACAGCACGACGTGCGTCTGCTGGGCTATCAGCGTTAGTTCTTACACCAAGTGTACGATACTTATCAGCCAATTTCATAATACGGCCAAAATAACCACTGTTAGGGTCAGCAGGAACAGTCTTAATGATACCATCATAGATATTACCAGTAGAACCATCAAGAGAAATAGCGTCTCCCTCACGGTAAGTCTTACCAGCAAGAGTAAAGCACTTGTTTTCTTCATCCATCTTAATGTCGCCACAACCAGATACACAGCAAGTACCCATACCACGAGCAACTACGGCAGCGTGAGATGTTTGACCACCACGTACTGTCAAGATACCTTGTGAGTATTTCATACCTTCAATATCTTCTGGACTAGTTTCAAGACGAACTAGAACTACCTTTTCACCTTTCTTGCCATGTTCAACTGCATCTTCAGCAGTAAACACGATTGTACCAGCAGCAGCACCAGGACTTGCAGCGATACCTTTACCGATAACGTTGTTCTTATTAGCAACCTTTAATGCCTCAGCATCAAATTGTGGGTGCAACAACATATCAAGGGTTTTAGCGTCGATTTGCATTAAAGCTTCTTCTTCGCTAATCATACCCTCATCAATCAAATCGCATGCGATACGGATTGCAGCGGCAGCAGTACGCTTACCATTACGAGTTTGAAGCATATACAACTTCTTATCCTCGATTGTAAATTCCATATCTTGCATATCACGATAGTGATTTTCAAGAGTTTTACAAATATCTAGGAATTGAGTATAACACTCTGGCATAATTTCAGCCATCTTAGCAATAGGCATTGGAGTACGAACACCAGCAACAACGTCTTCACCTTGTGCATTCATTAGGAATTCGCCCATCAAACCTTTTTCACCAGTTGCAGGGTTACGAGTAAATGCAACACCAGTACCACTAGTTTCACCCATGTTACCAAATGCCATCATTTGCACGTTAACCGCTGTACCCCAACTATATGGAATATCGTGGTCCATACGATAGATGTTAGCACGTGGGTTGTCCCATGAACGGAATACAGCCTTAACTGCTTCAAATAATTGTTCTTTTGGATCAGATGGGAAATCTTTACCAAGTTGATTCTTGTATTCAGCCTTAAATTGGAAAGCAAGTTCCTTAAGGTCTTCAGCAGTTAGGTCAATGTCAAGAGAAACGCCTTTGCGTTCTTTCATTTGGTCGATAAGTTTTTCAAAATACTTCTTACCAACTTCCATAACTACGTCACTGAACATTTGAATAAATCTTCTGTAACAGTCCCATGCCCAACGTGGGTTGCCAGACTTTTTAGATATAACTTCAACAACTTCGTCATTTAAACCAAGGTTCAAAATTGTGTCCATCATACCAGGCATTGATGCACGTGCACCTGAACGAACAGATACAAGAAGTGGATTTTCCTTATCGCCAAACTTCTTGCCAGTAATCTTTTCCATCTTTTCGATGTTTTCAAGGATTTCGGCTTGAATGTCAGCGTTAATTTGACGTCCATCTTCGTAGTATTGTGTACAAGCTTCAGTGCTGATGGTAAAGCCTTGAGGAACTGGTAGACCAATCTTAGTCATTTCAGCAAGGTTAGCACC
>JAFUPL010000003.1 GCA_017481235.1 Clostridia bacterium
AAAGTTTTATATAGTTTTAGGCAGTTCAAAAGCGATTAAAATGCTATAAAATGGGATATTTGCTACAAATTGCTACACTAAAATTATTTTTCATTGTAGCAAATAAAAAAATAGCACTCTAAAAATGCTATAAATAAAGGGCTTTTAATACATAGGGAAAAATACTTGCGATTTAGGGTAATACCCTGATAAGGTGGGGGTCGGTGGTTCGAGTCCACTCATTCCTACCAACAAATTTCACTCACTATGAGTGATTTTTTATTTAACTATATTTTAATTATTAGGGTGGACTCGACCCGCAAGGGGTTCGGTCTGTCGACCCGGACCGCAATAAATTGCTCCCGTTCGTTTACTAAAAACTTGCCACTGGCAACTTTTCTTTACGCACTCACCCACTCATTCCTACCAACAAATTTCACTCACTATGAGTGATTTTTTTGTATATGAAAAAGATGTACTTCAAATAGTACATCTCTTAAATTTTATTTAACGTTAAGTTCTTTATAAAGTTTTTCACGAATTAATTTTTTACGTTCATCAATAAAATTTTTGAAGTTTTTAATGTTGTAACATGAAAAATCTTTGTTAACCAAAACATCATTTACAAAAGGCAAACAAGCAATTTCATTTATACGAACTTTATCACTTTCTAACCATTGGTCTAACGGCGTATCATTTTTTGATTGATTTTCATCACCTTCCATAAAGTGTATATTAGCGAGTAAATCATATTCTTTTTTATAAAATTTCCATTCATCACTTGTTTGGTCAGGGA
Source organism: Clostridia bacterium (assembly GCA_017481235.1). Classification (GTDB taxonomy): domain Bacteria; phylum Bacillota; class Clostridia; order Christensenellales; family UBA1242; genus Onthoplasma. The sequence continues at coordinate 776 of JAFUPL010000003.1, forward strand.
TTATTGTTTTTAAATTTTTATCACTAAATAGAATTTTGGGATGTGCATGGTCTTGATGTTTATTTGTAGGATTTATCATAACCTTAGGATATAATAACGATAATACCAAAAAGGCCTTTGGCGACCCCTTTTTAAACGAAAAGTAAGATTCTACCAATTCTTTATTTACAACTATTTTCTTTCCTTTGTCATCCCAATCATCAAACATTTCTAACTTAAATCTAGATTTATTAATAGAATACTTTTTGTCAATATGTTTACACAAACTTTCGGCAACCTTATTTGGAGCGTTTTCAAATATTTTGTTTGTTTGAACTGCTACAAGGAATTTTTTAATATTAAGTATATCATCATTATTAAGTATACGAGAGTATCCATATGAAAGATAATCGCCCTTGGTATTATTTTTTTGTTTGTCTACAAGTTTCTTGTATATATAATAATTAACAGGAACTAAAGCATTTTCAGATAAAATATGATGTTTGTTCATATAATATTCTTTTTGTAATAAATCAATAGTTAGTTGTATGCTACGTTTAATAAGATCCCAGTTATTTACGATTTTATCAACATCATCTTTTGTAAATTTTTCTAGGTTTAAACTTATAGGTAAATCAATACATGCTAAAGCCACTTTTATGATATAATCTTCAAAAAATTTAAAGTTGCACCCATTGATATTCGTTAACAAGTTATCAATCTCATCACGAGCATTTCCCCAATGAGCACATATTACTGAAAAGATAAGATTAACAGTAGATAAAGATTGACCTTGCTTGTTTAAACGAGAAAACACACTCAATACATCATAGGCGGAACTATCTTTAGGAAGTTCGTATACAAATAAATTTTTATTTTTGTGTATAATATCATATAATCTTTTTAAATTATTAACTTCAGTTGGAGTGTAAGTTTTATTTTTATTTATAGTTTTAATGGACTTAGGATCAATAATATCGTTAACTTTAAACCAATTATATTTTTTATTTTCATCTGTAGTTAAAAACTTAAATTCATAAGATGATTTATTAAAGGTTGTTGTATTTAATTTTGGATTAACAGTATGATTAAAATATAAATAAGATTCACTTGTATGATTGTTTTTAGTTATTGAACCATTTAGTCCAACGCATAAAGATGTTAAGCGTTGTTGTCCGTCCAATAAAAGCATTCGATTATTTTTTCTGCCCGCCGCCTCAACTTCGTGTTCAGTAAAAGCTTTGTTAAAGTCAATATGATGTAAACACATATAGTATTTGTTACTTAATATTGTTTTGTTATTACTTTGCCAAACCAAAAAACTGCCAATAGGATAACCTAACATTAGCGAATCAAACAAACAAATAATGTCTTTTTCTTTCCATACATATTTTCGTTGAATAGAAGGTAATAAATATTTGCCCTCCCAAACCATATCTGTCAGTTTTTTAACAGTATAAGGTGTGTATATTTCAGCAGTGTTATTAGTTTTTGCATTTTTATTGGTTTTATTAGAGGTTTTAGTTGCCATATTTTTCTCCTTTATTGATATCTTTTATTTATTATTTCAACTTTTTGTTTTATTTGTACTCTTGTTTCAAGTGGTGATATTAATTCAATAGAATCACCATATTGCAAACACCAATATATCAACGCTTGCTCGTTAGCAGTAACATTAGCATACAATTTATTGTCTTTTTCATAAAACTTTGCTTTTTTGCCAAACCATTCCATAACATATTCCGCTGAATATTCATTTTCAATTAATAGGGTTGCATTTATAGTTTTGTTATGAAACATATATATATTTTCATTAGCATATTTAGCAATATCCACGCCTTGTTCACACCCTTTCAACTTAGTAATAGGTTTAATGGATTTATCTAATATTTTAATATTTGAAATAAGTTCTACTTTATAGTTGGCAATGTCATTAAAATAATCATAATTGCATACAAGATAATATTTACCTTGATTGTTGACCATAAAGTAAGGATTAACTATGTAGCGTTTTTGTTGCTTTTTGTCTTGAGTTTTCTTATCAAAATAAAAGCGATTATAATTAAACTCTACTTGCTTTCCCGCTTCAATAGCCTCGTTCAAAATATCTATAGTATAAAACAATTGTTTGTTATTTGTGCGGGCAATTTCGTCTGCTTTGTAAACATAGTTATATTTTTTGCGTTGATATACACTTAAAAATTTTGACAACTTTTCAGCAAGTTGTATCGAATGTTTGCTTCCTATTGATTTGCTTGAAAATATAGCGTCAATTAAAAAGGTTATTTCACTAGGTTCAAACTCACGTTCACCAAGGTAACAACCGCTGGCAGTTTTGATAATATCAAATCCAAAGTCCTTAAGACTTTCAATATTGGAACTAACCGATTTACGCTCTAATTCCAACCCATAACTATTATAAATTTTATTAATAATCTCCGTTTGAGTTAGTGGATTGTTTTCATCACTAAATTCACGCAATATTTCCAAGATACATAATAATGACATCTTTTTATTGTTGGGTAAAATCATATACTCTCCAAGTTGATTATATCAATTAATTTTATAAATAGCAACTAAATTTCCACAATGTTTTCGTATAATACAACATAATTATCAATTTGTTCGTCAATATGCCAATGACCACAAAACCACTTTTTATATTTTGCAATTTTTGCAATAGCGTCAAGTTTTAGTCCGCTATCATTACGATTTAGTTTTTCGGATAAATAATACGGGAAACGTTCACCACATTGAGTAAATAATTGATATAACTTATTGGCAAAATCCCCACAAGGGGTATGCGTGATAATATAATCAACGTTATTGTTTACTTTTGCCAAGTTTTTAAGAGCAAGTTCAATATCATAATCACTGATTGCCTCTTCCCACCACCACGAAACATGATTAACACGATATTCACGATCATGTGAATTTGCTCCACCAATGGTTAAAATTCTTCTACCAAGGATATTAAAAATTTGTCCGCGCATTAAAAATCTAATGTGGGTACTTATTTTATGGGTTAAACCACCACACCAAGTTTCCATAGGGTAGTGTTTAAGTTTATCAAAGTTTTCATGATTGCCGTCAACAAATAAAATATTAACACCTAAACTTTCGTAAAATTCAATATGTGTTTTAGTAAGTTCATCACTCCACACAATACCCGCATCACCACATATAATCACATAGTCGCCAAAGTCTAGGTTTTCAGTATTACATAATATTTTAAGTTTTTTAACATCTCGCATACCATGGGTATCTCCACAAACAAAAATTCTATTCATTTTCTTCTCCTTTGTTAAAAAGTTGATTTCCAACTTGTTTAAATTTTTCAGCATCTACAATTTTATAACCACTACTTTGCTTGGTTATTGCTTTTTCACTTAATAACAGTTTAATAATTTTCATAGACCTTGCATAACCATAACCAAATAAGCGTGAAATTTTAGATGCACTTACATAATTGTTGATAATCATACTATTAAACTTATCAATATTGGAAAAAGAATCATCACACAAATTGATAATTTCCATCACGTCATTTAAAGTTAAGTGATTGGCCTTAATTAAATTAATTAACCAACCTATAGTTAGATTATTTTTTTCTTGCTTAGTTAATCTAATAAAATTTTGAAATTCGTTTAACATACTTCCTCCTTTGGTTAACTTCATTGTATCATAGTTAATGCACCAAAAAATGTACATGCTTAATTAATAATTTATTATAAAAATAAGGTCTACGCCATGTAAACCTTACTTTAAGTTATTTATTTTAATTTGGGATAGTACATATATTAAAACTCAATACTACTACTTTAAGAATAATTTAATTAACCAATATTTAAACTTGCTAACTGGTTGATATCTCATAGGCATATCAATCCAATTCTTTTTATCTACAATACTTTTATAGTGTGTAAATGTATCAAAACCAGTTTTACCATGATACGCCCCTATACCACTTTGCTTAAGTCCGCCAAAACCCAAATTAGAAGACGCTAAGTGAATAACAGTATCATTGATACAACCGCCACCAAATTTACATTCAGTAAGTACCTTATTTTGAACATTTTTATCATTTGAAAATATGTATAATGCTAAAGGGATTGGAAGCGAGTTAACTTTATTTATTACTTCATCAATATCTTTAAACGTTACAAAAGGAAGCACTGGACCAAATATTTCCTCTTGCATAACTGGGTCATCAAAACTAGCATTAACTAGCGTTGGTTCTATTTTAAGTTTTTCATCATCTATTTTGCCACCAAACAATATTTTATCTTTATCCATTAATGATACTACCGCATCAAATCTACGCTTATTAATCAACTTAGGATAATTACTATTACGTATTGGGTCAGTTGTAAATTGCAACACAATTTGTCGTTTAATTTCGTCAATTAATTTATCTTTAATACTTTCATGACAATAAACATAATCTGGTGCAACGCAAGTTTGACCACAATTTAAAAATTTGCCCCACACAATACGCTTTGCACTTAAACTAATATTTGCGTCACTATTTACAATACAAGGACTTTTGCCTCCCAATTCCAATGTAACTGGAGTAAAATGCTCGCTTGCCTTTTGCATTACCATTTTGCCCACACGCGGACTTCCTGTAAAGAAAATATAATCAAAATCTTGGTCAAGTAAATAATCACAATCACTTCTATCGCCTAACACAACATCAACATGCCCACGTTCAAACGTATTTTCAATCAACTTTGCCATAACACGTGTAACATTTGGTGAACTTTGACTTGATTTAAGTATAACGCTATTACCTGCAGCCACAGCGTCCACAATTGGGTCAATGCTAAGTAAAAATGGATAGTTCCATGGACTAATTACCAGCACACAACCATAAGCATTAGGAAGTTTGTAACTCTTTGAGTGAAAATGGGTTAGAGGAGTTGCCACACGTTTAGGACGAGAATAAGATTTGCAGTGTTTAATCATGTGCCTTGTTTCATTTAACACCATTCCAATTTCACTCATATAACTTTCCATTTCGCACTTGTTAAGGTCCAGTTTTAATGCCTCACTAATCTCTGGCATCATAGATTTAATATTTTGATACAATCTTTTCAAACTATTAACTCTTTCCTTTGGGTTACGCATTTTGCCTGCTTTAAAATACTCACGTTGACGATTGATGATTGCTTGCATTTCAAGTTTATCCATTTTTCACCTCATAATAAATTTGTTCTAATTCTTTTGCTGTGTACAATACTGGCACTGGATATAACGGATTTGCCTCATGTTCGGCCGTTATTGCTAGCGCTGGGATATCGCTTTCGTCAATTTCTTTAATATATGTTGGTATATTCATATATTTGTTCATACTTTCAATATGCTCAATAAATATTTTTGCACCCACCTCTTTTGAAACGGTGTTATTAAACAAACCAGCATATACACCCATTTCCCAAAGTTTTGTATAAATCTTGCGACCAAATTTGCGCAAAACATATGGCAATATTACCGCGTTTGCAAGTCCGTGAGGCACATTATACTTTCCGCCCAATGAGTGAGCCACAGCGTGTACATATCCTACATATGATTTAGTAAATGCTACACCCGCATTATATGAAGCAAGCAACATTTTTTCTCTAGCAACAATATTGCTTGGATTATTATAGCACTCTTGTAAATTTTCAAAAATAGTTTTAACCGCAAATAAAGCGCATTTACGCGTTTGCTTAGTGGTACTATTTCCAATATATGCTTCAATAGCATGCGTTAATGCGTCCATACCAGTAGTTGCCGTTATATGTGGAGGCAAACCTATAGTTAAACCAGGGTCAAGCAACGCATATCGTGGAATAAGCGGAAAATCATTGATAGCATACTTATGACGTGTTTGACTATCAGTAATAACCGATGCAAGAGTTGTTTCACTACCCGTTCCAGCAGTTGTAGGAACAGCAATAAGTAAAGGTAAACGTTTCATTACCTTTAATATTCCCTTCATCTTTGCTAAACTCTTTTTAGGGCACGACACTCTTGCACCCGTTGCTTTAGCACAATCCATTGCCGACCCGCCACCAAACGCAATAATTGCATTACAATTATTATCTTTATATTGTTTTAACGCCTCAGCAACATTGTCCGTTGTAGGGTTAGCAACCACCCCATCATAAACAGTTAGTTTGATACCACTTTCACCAATCTTTTGCTCAAGCATTTTAGTCAAACCCAAATTATTAATCCCTTTATCAGTTACAAGTAATACGCTATCAATTTTATTTAATTTTAGTATTTCTACCACATCATCATTTGTTTTTAATATCTTAGGTTCGCGATATGGCAAAAGTGGTAGCGCCAATTTAAATGCAGTTTGAAATGTTCTACAATATATTTTTTTTAATAAATTCATGCTTTACTCCTCGTAATTATCACATATTTTTCGTAAGTTATTGCAAATTGCAGTTAGGTTTTTGTAAAACTTCTTTCTTTCTTCCATTGTCATATCCGCACTGGCAATATTTACTATATTATCAACCTTGTCAGTAATCTTAACGGCCACCGTTCTTCCTTTTTCAGTTAAAAACAAAGGACTTTTATATCTCTTTTCAGTTTTTGATTCACATTTAATATACCCATTGTTTTCCAAAAAATCAATAGATCTTGAAATTGCCGCTTTATCCTCATTACTAACTTCACATAAATCAGTTGCTGTCATTTCCCCATCTTTTTGATATAAATAATACAAACACGAAACATGCGGACTTTTTAAATTAAACTCTGCCATTTCCTCAGTCTTAATTTTACGAATATATCTACTAATTTTTGCAATTTGAATAGTAAATGTCTCAAATCTTTGTTCCATATCTTTCTCCTACCTCGTTGATTTATCAACATACCTATCATAGCATACCGCTTGTTGATTTGTCAACAAGTTTTAATACAATATTTTATTTTTATTCAAATTAAAAATGAGGCAATAAAATTTGCCTCTATATATTATGTTTGCCTTAATTATATTATGTTTGCCTTAATTATATTATATATTTCATTATTAATATCATCAATTGATTTTAAATAATCATTTTTCACACAATCAACAACCGTCCAATTATATTTACTTGCAACATACTTCCCGCTATTGTATGCGTCAATTAAGTGTTTGCTGTCTTTTTCATGAATATCTTGCTTTGTGCCTGCCTTTAATTCACCTCGTTCATGAGCAAGTCGCATACTCACTTCTGGTGGCACATCTAGGAATATTACATTATCCGCACGTGGCAACTTTAACTCCTCAAACTCAAATCTATCTAACCAATTCAAGAATTTATCACGTTCAGTTAAATCTTTAATCTTACCCGCTTGGTGCAACATATTGCTTTGAGTGTATCTATCTAATATTATTATTCCACCAGCATCATAATGTGATTTTAATTCTTTCACATACGTACAAAGTCTATCCACGGCAAACAAACTACTTGTTTGATATGCGTCCAAATCACTAGCATTCTCACACAACTCACCACCTAAATACATCTTAACTGGCGCACTTGAATTACTTTCATAATTAGGAAAACTTTGGCGCATTACATTATATCCCTCCGCTTTTAACCTTTCATACAACTTAACGCTTTGTGTTTGCTTTCCACTTCCGTCTGTACCTTCAATAACAATAATGTATCCCATATCTTTCTCCTTTGATTTAATCTTACCACAAACCATAAATTTAATCAATTAAAAATTACAATCCCAACAAATAATCCACACTTACATTAAAATATTTTGCAATTTTAATTAGTTTGCTTATACTTAAAACCTTTTTACTATTTTCCCACATATTTAATGTAATTTTATGAAAATTTAAATCTTTTGCCAAATCTTCTAAACTCAATCCTTTATCTTTTCTTAATTTGGTTAATCTATTACCAAAATTTTCCACCTTTCTCTCCTATGCTTTAATTATTTATATTAAATTTATCACAATTTGAGATAAGTGTCAAGCATATTACAAAACTTTTTAACTTAAACAAAATAAAATATCACATTATGAGATATTATACCGCATCTCAAATTGTGATGTGTATAATAATACTATGAGATTAAAAGAATTACGAGAAATAAATATGAAAACACAGATTGAGATTTCCAACTTCCTTAATATTAAGCAAAACACATATTCTCAATATGAAACTTGTCAAAGACAAATACCTATAAATCTACTAATTAAACTTTCACAGTTTTATAATGTTTCCGTTGATTATATTCTAGGTTTAACCGATGTAGACATTCCATATCCAAGACAATAAATTATTGTAAAAAAACACAAGCACTAATTGTGCTTGATTTTTTTTATTAAATATTATCCAATTTTTCAATAATACTATGTTTGTCAATATGTTGACCGATAAACACTAGTTTAATCATGCGGTCGCCGTAAGTTTCGTCCCAATCTTTACGAAGTAGAGCTTCTTGTTCAAGTAATTGCCTTAACTCTGCCTCTGGCATTGTAGCATACCAGTAACCTGTTTGGTTAAGGTTCTTTTGAGGTCCTGCTTGCTCAAATAGATATGACATTTCAGTTTCATCACTAAAATACACAAGGCCCTTAGTACGAATTATTTGTCGACCCCAATCATCATTGATAAAATCTAAGAACTTTTTACGGTCAAATGGTTTACGGCGATAATATACAAACGTACCAATACCATATTCTTCTTCGCCATGGTTATGGTCGTGTCCGCAATGGCATTTACCCTTACAATGACATTCATGGTCG
>JAFUPL010000031.1 GCA_017481235.1 Clostridia bacterium
CCCCCCCCTAGTGCTGTTTTTGGGGTTGGAGAACTTAAATTACAAACTACGCCTACCACTAGTGACATTAACATACTTAGCACCACGCTTAGACTTAAAATACTTTTCTTGATTTTTGTCATAATTTTCTCCTATTTTTTATTTACAACTTACTATAGCGTTCTTTAATACTTTTATTTTAACAATTTAATGTTAAAATGTAAAATGATTTTTAATGTTTTTTGTAAAAACATATAACTTTAGCGTTTGCAATTTTTACCAAAATTATATAAATATATTTTACATATTGACTTAACATATATGATTTGTTATTATTGAATAAAGGAGTTAGTATGGATTTTATGAAAATTGCCTTAGATTTGGCAAAAAAAGCATATAACAAAAACGAAGTGCCTATTGGTGCAGTTATTGTAAAGAATAATAAGATTATATCAAAGGGATACAACACGCGGGAAAAATCTCAACAAGCACTAAATCACGCTGAAATTATAGCAATAAGTAAAGCATGTAAAAAATTAAAAAGTTGGCGACTAAACGATTGTGTGATGTATGTAACATTAGAACCATGCGCTATGTGTGCTGGCGCTATATTAAATTCACGATTAAAAAGTGTACACATTGCTTGCCTAGACGATACACATGGCGCAGTTGTTAGCAAATACAATATCCTTACCGACGGCACACTTAATCACAAAACTGAAATTATAGTAGGCGAACACGAAACGGAAGCAAAACAACTTATTAAATCATTTTTTAAAAATTTAAGGGAAAATAAAAAATAAACAATTTTAAAATTTAACAAACAATAAAAATAAATTAAAATTTATTAAATATTAATTATGAGATGTTTAAAATATGTGTAACAATTACAAAAAAAACCGCTATAATAAAGCGGTTTATTTTATTTAATATTAAATAATTTAATTAATTGTTTTTAATATTTATTATTAATTAATAAATTTATATCTTTTTTTGAAAATAATTTAATTACATACACTCCAACCAAATACACTATAATTGTAAATATTGTTCCCAATACAAAAACGGTAGTTGAAGCAAATAATTTAAACACAATTAATAACGCAAATTCTATAGCACATAAAATAAACTGTTTGACCAAATACTTAATATCAATCAAATGCGGGCACAGTCTTTCCACTTCATACAAATTCAACATTCCCGCAATAACAAATCCTACCGCGGTGGCAATCGAATAAGCATACACTCCCAAACGTCCACTTGGCACAAACATTAATTCAATTATTAATTTGCACGCCATTCCTATACCTAGATTTATTATAGGCAAGTGTGTTTTGTTTAAATTTTGCAATATTACCGCACTAAGTTGATTAATACTTGAAAACACAACACTTATACTAGATATAATTAATAGATTTTTGGCAACGTATACCCCATCAACACCAAACCCGCTAATCCCATTACCATACAACAAATTGATAATATTAGATGCATTTACCGCAAAAAATATCGCACATGGCAACGCTACAAAAATCATCAATTTAAACGCCAAACTAGTTTTTTGATTAAATTTGTTAAAATCCTTAGTAGCATAATCACCGCTAAGAGTAGGCATTAAAACGCTTGCTAGTGAAAATGAAAAAATACTAGGAATTGAAACTATTGCACCAACCACACCAGATTGCAAACCATACAGCAAAATTGATGTAGATTTGTAAAAATTTATATTCAACAATTTAACCACTAAAAAACTATCAACAAAATTAGCAAACGGCACAATCAAACTATACAATAGTATGGGATATGCATACTTGAACACTTTTTTGCCTTCATTAAAATATTTGGTAGAATACTTGAAATCCACTTGTCGCCTTGAGCACATCTTTAAAAACATAAACGAAAATACATCTCCCGCCAATGTTCCAAGCATTGCGCCAGTCAATGCACCTAACAAGTAAAATTTGCGCAACATCAACATAAATACCAGACCAAAAACAACCCTTACAACTTGCTCAAAAATACCCGACATTGCTGATATATTAAATTTTCCAACCCCTTGGTAATAACCTTTCAAAATCGCCGTTCCAGCCGAAAAAATTAATGATGGTGCCAAAATTATATAGCACAAATACACTCTGCCATCACCTTGAAGTAGCGCCAAACCTTTACTTCCCAAAAGCAAAACAATTGTTAAAATCCCACTTATACTAAACAAAATCGCAATTGCACCATATATAATCTTTTGTTGTCTTGATTGCAATTTTTGACTTGATATAAGTTTGCTAATAGATATTGGTATACCACTTGAAATTAAAATAACCAAAAATGAATACGCGGAAAAAACCATTTGATACAAACCAATATTTGTACCAAGTATACGCGTTAAAACAATTCGATACACCCCACCTAACGCTTTGGCAATGATAGAGCAAATCAAAACCCATGACAAATTACGTCCAATACTTGTTTTCATATAATTACTTTTTGCAAAAATAATAAAATTTATGTTTTTTGCTAGGCAAATTATCTAGAATAATATATAATAGTGATATGAAAACAAAATTTAAATTTAAAAAATTTATTTACGCACTAGCACCTATGGCCGGCGTTACCGATTTTGCATTCCGTGAGATTTGTAGTGACTTTGGCGCAGATATGGTAGTTAGCGAAATGATTAGCGCAAAAGCATTAGAATATAATAACGCACGCACTCAAAAAATGCTAAAGGAAAATTCAACTTGCATTAAATCAGTTCAGTTGTTTGGTCACGACCCCAAAGCAGTGGCAAAAGTTGTTAGTAGCGGGATATTAGATAAGTTTGATATTATTGATTTTAATTGCGGGTGCCCTGCTAAAAAAATCGTTGGAAATAACGACGGAAGTGCAATGATGAGAGATATTGAACATACTCGCCAAGTTTTGCAAGCATTAAGAAACAACACATGCAAACCAATTTCGGTTAAATTCCGTTTAGGAATTGATAATAGAATTAATTTTATTGAATTTGGAAAAATGTGTGAAGAAGTTGGTGTTGACTTTGTAACTCTTCACGCCCGAACCCGCGAACAAGGTTATAGTGGAGAGGTGGACAAAAAAGCATACGTCGAACTAATTAATAATGTAAACATACCCGTTATTTGGAGTGGAGATATTTCTAGTAGTAAAGATGTAAAATACGCAAAATCCATAGGATGCGCGGGCGTTATGATTGGACGCGAAGCCCTAGGCAATCCCGAGATATTTGCCAAGTTAAAACACAAAAAAGTAAACTTTACAAAAAAAGAAATTGTACTTAGACATTTAAATAATATGCGTGAATATTTTGAAAACGATGACGCTACATTTAGTTATTTTAAAAAGCATTTACTTTGGTATTTAAAGAACTATAAAAATGCAACCGAATTAAAAAAGCAAGTTTGCTTTATGCAATCCTTGCAAGAAATGTATAATTTTATTGAAAAGAATATTTAATTAAATATTCTTTTTTATTTAATAAAATTATTTAATTAATTTTAGTGGATATTTTAAATTTAATTATATATTAATGTTGTTAAATTACTTATTTATAGTATTTTATAAATTAATTGCTTATTTTTAATAATTGTTTAATATTTTTGCATTTTATTTTTATTTAAATTTTATTTAATAAAATTATGGTAGAATTTCCGCCAAAAATTTAGCATAAGATTTTACCACCTTTACTGTACCCTCATCAAAACATTTATCTTCCATTGCAACAACAATTATCCCACCAAGCACGTCCCCATCTTTTATAATTGGAACAAACAATTGACAAATAGGATTAATATTAAATTCTTTTATCACTTGCAACATTTTACTATCATCTTGACATTTCCTAATTACTATATCACGTTTGTATAAAACGTCTTGTGCTTCGCCATGAAGTTTTTTATCTAAATACTTTTTTTTATTTGTGCACACCACTTGCTCAAGGTCGGTTATCAAAATATCATGCTCTATCACGCATTGCATAGCAAAAATTACAGTTGGTGCATAATCGCGCATGCTATTCATAGGCATATATTTACTTAGCAAAAACTTATCGCCTTCTACAATTCCTATTTGCAAGCGAGTGCCTTCTTTAATATCCAGCATTTTACGCATCTCGCGTGGCAAAACAATACGTCCCAACTCGTCTACTCTACGAACAATACCTTTGCCTTCAAATTTTTCTTCCATAATACACCTCTATATTTAAGATGTATATTAATAAAAAATTTATTCATAAAAATTGATTAAACACAAAAAAAATCACCAGTAAAATCGATTGAAATATATAAATTAAAAATAATTAATTCGTTAATAAATTACAATTATTATAACTTATATAACAAGCATATTACTAACAATTCTCACAAAACACACACCTATTAAAGGGGGAATACTAAGGGAGAAAGTTATTGCCCCCTTAGAGATGAGCGAGAAATCTTCAATAAATAAAATTCGCACAAACTTAAGTTTGTGCGAATGAATAAAACAGAAGTATTTCTCGCCTATGCTTCACCCATTACCACTCGACAAGTAGGCAATGCAATAATATCAACAAATTGTCTATTAATAGGACCCGAAATTAGGAAGCAACGACCTCGAGGAGCAGTTACAATACGGTCTTGTTCGTTTTTATTGATACCACCCGCCGAACTATACAGTTTAAGTAGGTCGCTCATATCGTTTGGCGCCATTTGGAAAATCAAACTATATTGACTGGCGTTAATGATTGCTGCAGACCTTCGTTGAATTTCTTGAGTTCCAAGGAAGTCTTTAATATTTTGAGTAATAACAATTTGCATACCTTGATATTTACGAATACGTTTAGCCATTTCCGCCATAAAGTTAAGCGCAACAGGGAAGTCAGGGTCAATAAACATGTGTGCTTCGTCGACCGCTACAACAACTTGTCGCTTAATATCAATGCCATATGTCTTTTTGTATTGCTCATTAAACTTTTTGTTATTGATAATTTCGTTATTTAGATATTTAAATACCAGCAACATTTGTGCGTTTGCAAGTTGGTTGTTTTTACTAGCAAACAAGGTTTGGAAGTTAAATGTAATCAATACTTCGTCGGTCATAATACTTGTAGGACCATTCCAAAGGTCTGAGTTACGACCACCTGTTGCAAACTTTTGAATATATGTTTTAAGCACTAAATAATTGGTTTTTAAATATGGGTCTTTTTCACTTTTCAACTTCTTTTCAATCATAGCATAAAGGTCATCAAATATAGGATAATCTGTCGCCTTTAGTTTGGTCAAGTCAGATTTTTCACTAATCCCCTTGCTACGATAAAGTTCTGCAATCAAGGTATTTAGCAATTCAAATGCGTCCGAACTAATACCTTGCAAAATAATCTTAAAGAATTGTTCCAAGAATTGAAGGTGAGTATAAAATGTTTTGTTAGTAAATCCAGTAACTTCCTCAGTTTCAATTTCATTTCCATTTTCATCATACAAAGGAATTGACGCTTCCTCCATATCTTGTTGCATGTTATCAATATCTTCCAAACTTGCCATAATATGGAATGGATTTAATATACCACTTTTATTAGAACCTACGTCAATAACTTTTCCGCCAAGGTTTTCAGTTAATGTTTGATATTCTTGTTCTGGGTCAAGGATAAACATCTTAGTTCTGTCCGCCGCAAGGTTGGCAAGGATTGTTTTAGTTGCATATGATTTACCCGAACCAGACTTACCAATAACCATCATGTTAGAGTTAATACGTCCCGCCTTTGAATCACGTGTAAAGAAGTCCGCAAACACAGGATACCCCGAAGTAGTATACCCCATAAAGAATCCTTTAGGGTCTTGCATATACGCCGCAACAAATGGGAATGACGAGGCAATCAATGTTGTAGGCATATTTCTAGCACATGACTTAATATTTTGAAGTCGACTTATATTAGAACTTACAAATGCGTCCACTTGACGTCCAAACATTTCGTTAATACGATAACCTTCTTGACGAAGCACCGCTTTTAATTCTTTACGACGTTCTTCAAGCACTGTAAAGTGAATTGACACGTCATATAGCATTTCATTGTTTGACTTGATGTCATTAAGCAACATTCTTAAACTATCTAAGTCGTTTTGTTGCTCAATACGTTTACTTTCGGTGTGAGTGCGGTCAAGTTTACTTTCCTTTTCCATAATAACACGGTCAATCGCTCTTGCACCTTTTTCCTTATCAATAGGCAACATTTTTAGCACAACTCTAGCGTCCGGCATTGCAAACATTTGCGCCGCCCATGCATTACCAACCGTAGATGGATAATTTGATATACAAAATTGACGATAATGCTTTCCGTCCATAAGCATACGCGCCGTTTTAAATTCAACCTTTTTAGGCAAAATCCAATTACGATATTGACTTGGTGGCAAATGGTCCGCCTCGCGTTCTGAAAATATCTCTTTGTAATTAGATTTTAGAAAAACTATCAATTCTTTGTTTGTTAATATGTGTGAACTTAAACTATTTTGTCCAGAACCAATGTCATTACTTACACCTATAACAGTTTCTTCAAGGTTGCTTTTGTCAACCCCAAATATTACAAGATAGTAAAAGTTTTGAAGAATAGGTTCAGCATTCATTGCGTTTTGCAAAAACGAAACACGTTCCCTAAATATTTCATTACGTGAAAACAACTCGCCTTCAGTGTAATATCCTTGTTCATACAATCTATTTAACAATGCATACTTCTCGTCATCATTTTTCAAAAATTCATCAAATCGTACAGGTCGCCTTGTTTTAATTATCATTGCTGCTTGATTGTTTAAACGCTTTAACCCTCTTGAAAATGTAACAATTAGGTCATCTTGTGCCCTTTCTTGCATTAGTTCAAGCGCTACTGGTTTAATCTCAAGCACCATTCCAAAGTATTCACCAAGGTTAATATATTTACCACTATCAATACTAATAAATGGAGTAATCTCACTCATATTGCGATATCCTCGCACCTTGTCCTTTGCATTGATGTATTTCTTTCTAAATGCCGTAAAACGTAACAACAATCCAATCGAACTATACAACCTTAATCCCTCATCAATAGGAATAAACATTGATATCGAAATTGCACCCCATGCAATAGCAAACCACAACTTATATTGACCAAAACCAGCACTAAGCAATATCAAACCCAATCCCGCAATACAGAATAGGAACATAAGAATATCACCCAATGTGATATTCTTAGCAAATTCAATCTTAATCCTAGTCTTACCAGGTATATATCTTAACATATTTTACCCCTTTAGTTATTTCTTTGC
>JAFUPL010000032.1 GCA_017481235.1 Clostridia bacterium
AAAACATTATTTTCATAATGCCATATTTTTTCAATGCTGGTAAATGGTCCTTTGTATAAATATATCTTTCCATCATAAAACCCCTATTTTATTCAATTATGCAATAAAAATTTCCTAATGTCAAATGATTTAAGCAAATATATAAAATAGAATGTAAATTACACAAATTTCACTTTTTGTAATTAAATATGTTGCTTATTAAAACAATTAACATACTATCGCCAAATGAAAAGAAACGATACTTGTTTTCAACCGCTGTTTTATATATGTTCATAGTATTATCCAATCCCGCAAAAGCGGACACTAGCATTATAAGTGTAGATTTTGGCAAATGAAAATTAGTAATAAGCGCGTCCACCACTTTAAACTCATATGGTGGATAAATAAATATTGATGTATCTTCGCTTTTAGGTTGTAATGGCAAACCATAACGCGCAACACTTTCAAGCGTTCGTACGCTAGTTGTACCCACCGCAATTACTCGCCTGCCTTCTGCTTTTGCTTTGTTGATTATATCACATGTTTCTTGACCAATGTTATAGTGTTCAGTATGCATATCGTGCTTAGTTATATCCTCTTCCTTGCATGGACGAAATGTACCCAATCCCACATCAAGAGTAACTTCTGCAAAAATAATTCCTTTTGCTTTTAGTTTATCCATAAGTTCACGCGTAAAATGAAGTCCCGCCGTAGGTGCGGCCGCTGAGGAGGTTGTTTTGCTATATACCGTTTGATAACGCTCCTGGTTCGATAGTTTTTCACGTATATATGGTGGTAATGGCATTGTACCTACACGCGATAAAATATCTTCCAATACTCCATCATATATAAATTCAATTTTACGATTGCCGTCTGGTAAAATTTCAAGTAGTTTGCATTTAAGTTCCTCACTAAACACAAGTTCTTCACCAATATGTAAACGCTTAGCAGGTTTCATTAAACATTCCCAAACATTAATGCTATGACGTTTAAGCAACAACACTTCTAGTTTTGCTCCAGTGGATTTGTATCCATAAAGTCTAGCAGGCAAAACACGTGTGTTGTTAATAACCAGCACATCACCCGCCACCAAATAGTCGGCAATATTATAAAAATGCTTATGCTCCACCTTTTTCGTTTTACTATCAAACACCATCATTCGTGAACTATCCCTAGGTTCTACAGGTGTTTGCGCAATTAGGTCTTCTGGCAAAAAATAATCATATGTATTTACATTAGTGTAGTTAATCATAAATATTTCCTTAAACTTAAATCTAATGCTAAGTATAAATATTTACATCTATTTTGTCAAGGCAAAATTAATAATATATATTTTTATTAACCTAACAATATTAATAATATTTTTAATTATAATTTTATACTTACGATTGATTTTGCACACAATCTTTTTTTGTAACAAAAAAGTAACTCCACAGAATGGGGATTATCCGTGGAGTTTACTATATATATACTATATTATTATGTCAATTAAAATTTTGTTATTGTAAATCTTATCTATTATTAAATTATTTATTCTTAAAAATCTAACCTATACTCTCTTATTTCAATTACATGCTAACTCAGTTCCTCAATCACGCCTTCTGTCATAACGAAGGTGGATGACGTGGTATTTTAATGCGACAGCGTCCTCAATGCAACGCTAGTTGCACTTCATGTGCGTAAGCACACTTCATTTATTCATAAGCGTAGCGTCTTCATAATTTAGTAAGATTATGTAAGCGGGTGCTTGCACACATTTAACATAATCTGACGTAATTCAAAACTTGCAAAATGTTAGTGTTAACTAACTAAATGTTTCTACATTCAAAACTCGCTAGAGTTTATTTTGCAAGTTTCTATTTTCATACTTTCATATTTAACGCAACAGCGTACTTAATTATTCATTCTTCACTATTCATTAATCATTGTATCTACGATACCTTGTACCAATAGTAATTATAATATCCACT
>JAFUPL010000033.1 GCA_017481235.1 Clostridia bacterium
GTTGGCTTGTTTTTTGTAACCATTTGACGTGCTTTTGCTATTGCATAAGGTTTAACCTTTAAAATGGTGGCAAGGTTTTCATCACTGTCCTTGCTTACTGCACAATAAAACATACGTCTAAAATATGGTCCTAGGAAAGTATATATCTCCCCTATGCTTTGACTTAATGTAAGAGTATTTAGTATATCAAATTGTGACTTTTTATCCCTTAAGTCAATCGCATTAGATAAGTGATATACAAAATAGTTTTTGTTTTTAGTAAAGGTCAAATCCACATCTTCACGTGTTATAGTTTTATCGCCCGCAAAGGCGGTTAATTTAGGTAATTCTGTATTTAAATATGCCAAATCTCCGCCTGAAAGGTCTATAATATAGTCAAAAGCACCCTTTTCAATCTTTGCATTAGATTTTGCCAAATAGTTGTTAACCCATTTAATCAAATCCGCCCTATCAAGATGATTACAATCTACAATTTCAGCATTGTCCACCTTACTTTCAGGTTGCACACACACTACTACCACTTTATCTAAATTATTAGTTAATTTATTGATTGCTTTTACTTGCTCTACGTTAGGCGCAGTAAACACAATTAACCTAAAACTATCGCCAAAGGCCATAGTATTAAGCAAGTTTGCATAATCACTTGTTTTAGTATTATCCATATCCACTTTTAAATAGTTAAATTCGTCAAAACAAGTAACTAAGCCTTCTTTTAATATCCTTACCGCTTGACTTACTAAAAACTCGTCATCACCACTAATAGAATAAATTGATTTAGGTTCTGTTAAACTCTTTTTTAGTTGTAAAAATTTCATATATACTTCCTTTTAAATTATCAATAATATTTTAATAAGATGTTAACCGTATTTGTAATTAAATTAGTGCTACTTGTATAGCCAAAAAACATGAACACACCATCACCATATTAATTTTTGTAAAACCTTTTTTTAAATTAAACTTACTAGCAAACGCAAGAAGCACAAAGAATAGTAATACACTTAAGAAATTAATATTTGGTATAATCATTGACTTTGTATGATTGGATATAAATATTATAAACCAATTTAACCATTCAAACAAGGGGTTTATCAAAATTAGTGTGTAAGAAATAAACGGCAATATCAAACTTAGCATTGCCACAACAAAGGTTAACATAAATAAAATAGAAAATATAGGAATAATTATAATATTAGAAAGTATACCTATTGGTTGAATATAACCAAAGAAATATGTCATTACTGCAAAAGTGCTTATAACAGTTGCAAGACTTATGCTAAAACTGTCCTTAATTACTTCTTTAATAGGAACTTTATGTAACCAATGTTTAAATATTGGATAAAGCATCGCTATACCAAGCACACAACCAAAACTAAGCAATGCGCTTAAATCAAATAGTGCTATTGGGTCAATTAACAATATTAAACTTCCGGCAAAGCAAATGCTACTTAATAAATCATATTCGCTAAACAATAGCGGTGCTATCATTAGCACTAATGCCATAATGCTTGCACGAATTATTGAATACGAAAAACCACATAAATAAGCATATCCAACTAGCAATGGAGAAATAATTAATACTCTCCACCAACCTTTAATATGAAATTTTTTCATTATAAAGTTAAGAAGCACCACTACTAGTCCAACATGAAGTCCCGATACCGCAAGTAAATGCGCAACACCCGAAGTTTTATATGCATCATATAGTTCATGATTTAATTCACTCTTGTCACCGAACATAGCGCTATATATCATCTCACCATTAAGATTATTAAGTCCTAATCTCAAATTATTTCTAATTTTGTCCAAAAAAGAAGTTCGAACATTAGATTTTGAGTCTAGTAGTGTTATTTCGTATGTTGTAAATTCTGCGCCGATATTATTTTTAAAATTGTATGTATGTGGAAGTCCTTCTTCATTAAACTGTGCTGGAATTTCTTGACCCATAATAATAAACTCAATTTTAGAACCAACACCTAATTCAATATATCCATCTTGATATGTATTATTATAATACAATTTTACATTATAATCGAGTTTTTTATCATTTACCTTTATATCTTCAAGAATTAATCCCAAACAATCTCCATAGTTAGTAATGCTTACCACAGTTCCAACAGCGGTTTTATCAATCATATCAGTAACTTTATGTTTGTGAGTATTAATATATCCGCTATATATTCCAAAACCTATTATAAAAGTAAGTCCAAGTATAATAAAATACTTAAATTTTTTGTGTAAAATACTATAAAATAGTATTATTGCTACAATAAGCACAATGCTAGTAATCGTAATGGCAGTTTTATGAGATACAAAGTTTTTAACTAATATTCCAAAAATAAGACCTAAAAAAACTAAGACAAGTGGTCTATAATTAAAAATCTTTAGTTTTTGTCTTAAGTTTTCCAAATTCTTCTCCTACTCTAGTATACTTTATTTTTGTAATACGTTACATTTTTCATTATATTTATTTTTAAATATATTTAATGCATAAAGATAATTTGCACTAAAATAATCATGTTTTTGCCCTTGAACAAACACTCCCTCATCATTTACACACATTTCGATTTCACTATATTTATCAAACGAAGAATTGCGATTATGTATTGCACGATATATAAACTCCCCTTCTGTATTAAATTCGTGATGAAATTGAGTATATAGACAATCTTCATCTATTTCTACTAGAACCTTATCCATATAAGAATAGATCAAACTTTGATAAAATTTATCTTGTTGTAAAAATTGTTTAGTATAATAACCTTTCACAAAATCTCTCCTTAATTTAGAAATATTATAGCATACAATTTTAATTTTTTGTTAATTTTCGTATAAATTTATAAAAAAAATCCTTATCAAACGATAAGGATTAATAAATTATCTTGAAAAATCATTTTCGTATGGAAGTAAACCTAGCAATTGCAATGTGTCAATTGACATGTATGGTACAATATGTTCTTGCAGCCAGTCTATCGAATAACCATCACGTAATCTAATATAACTAATGCCAACATCAAATTCATTTTCATATTCATACTTAAATTCTGTTAAATCGTCACGACTATATGCCACTCTACCATCAATGCCTTTTTGCTTCATTTTATAGGTTGTTTTTAAAAATGTATCATACAACTCGTCTTTGCTAATTTCAGTTCTATCTTCATTAACCATAATTGAAGTTATTAATTCTTTCATGCTGATTGTTAAATAATAACCAAATGTTTTGCTCATAAAAATTCTCCTTTAAGTCCAAGTATTATATCACAAATCTAAAATTTGTCAATTTATTTTTTAAAAATAGTTGAAATTTATTTTGTTTTATGTTATTATGTACACGTAATCAATATATTTGTTTGATTTAACCCCCTTAATAATCAATAGGTATGTTGTTTTACACACTTTGCCCGTATAGTCTAGAGGTTAGGACATGGCCCTCTCACGGCTAGGACAGGGGTTCGATTCCCCTTACGGGTACCAAATACTAAAAATCTCACTTAAAACAGTGAGATTTTTTTTATTCAATATTTAATATTATATATCTAGTAACAACATCTTCTACCTTTATGGTTACAACCTTTCCAATCTTTTTATGTAAACTATTTTTCCCTAGTGGCGATTCCATAGAAATTTCACCATCATCTAACAATCGGGTAACGGGTTTATAAACAATTCTCTCACTACCTCCAATATTAAATTGAGGTTCATAACTGGTTGCCTTTACTATTCTTTTTGAAATTACTTGATTGTTTTCCATATTTCGCCATGTCACAATATCCCCTTCTTTAACTCGTCTATTATTACTTGAATATGTGTTTGTGATTATGCCATGTGTGGAATTTTCTTTAAAAAAGTAAGCATTCTTAGTTTCTTTAGGTGCATTAATTGAAATATTATGAATTTTAAACAGGTTATTTAAATCGTTTTTAATATCACCCAGCGTTGAATAGTTTTTAGATTTTAAATAAACTAAATAATTATATATTATATACAAATCAGTTTCAACTTTTACTATGCAGGGTTCTTTAAGTTGTTTTAATGCAATACAAAATAACTCCGCGGTTGTTTCAAAACAAAGATTATTAGAAC
The DNA here is from genome assembly GCA_017481235.1 of Clostridia bacterium. GTDB lineage: Bacteria > Bacillota > Clostridia > Christensenellales > UBA1242 > Onthoplasma. Next base: position 4,084 of record JAFUPL010000033.1, read on the forward strand.
TAGCGTGTGAAAATGTTTTACTTACTCCATTATATATGAACACAGCGGTCATTTCTGTTTGATTATTAATATATTCAATATTAAATTTAAGTACAACCTCTTTCATATTAATATATTAACATATAATATATAAAAAGTAAATAACCTACCCTCTTATTTTTATAAAAACTTACAATGACTAACTTTCTTGGCGAATATATATTATATTAGATTTGCATCTATTCGCAAAACAACCATAATTAACCTAATTTTATCATAATCAATCTTATTTTATATTATCGGAAGTTGTCATCAAGCGACACGTAGTGGCATTTGATAGCAACTGATGGTTATTCATGCTTGAGAAGTGCGAGTTTATGAGCAGATTGTGTCAACAATCGCAAATTTTAAACTTGTTTTAAAATTTACTTCTCATAGTTTATAATTTAGGAAGAAATTATAAGCGACACTTTAGTGGCATTTAATAATTTCTGACGTAATTCAAAACTTACGAAATGTGGCAACTATTGCCGCTAAATGCTTTAGCATTTCAAAACTCGTTAGAGTTTGTTTCGCATAGTTTACCATACATTTTGTCCAAATCTAATACCAACTGCCATTTATTTTATTGATATGGTCTCTATTCGCTTGATTTGATGTACTAAACCAAATTGTTGCTAATATCTTAATTTTAATGTAAAAAATAGAGTAGTTGCCTACCCTATTTTATAATTAGTATTTCTATTTATCTGCCCACATAGTTAAGATATTTGAAGACACATAATCATACACCTTTTCACCGCTTAAATATAGATTTTTTCTAATAGCGTATTGTTTGTCTAGCAAATCCAAGAGTTCTGTTGCGTGTTCCTCTCCATTTTGCGCAGATTGAATATTAAATATTGCATTATATCTAATCATATCAAAGTGAAGGTTTATTTGTTGTAATGCTTTTTGCTTGTTGTCTTCTATATCTGGACAATAATATACAAATCTATCGTAACTAAATCCTAAATTCTTAAATCCGTATTTATGTAGTCTATTTAGTCTTTGTTCTATTTCCTCGTTATACTTTCCCACTATAGGTCTATCTTCGAATTCAAGTTTATCAAACACTTTACCAATTTCATCTTCAAGGTACATATAAGGATTATCTTTAACACCACCTGCCACTTTCATAATTACAAGGTGACCACCCTTTTTAAGTGTTCGGTATTGTTCGGTTATGAAATTTTCAAAAGGTAAATGCTCTACCACTGTGTGTGAAAATATTAAGTCAAAACTTTCATCTTCAAAAGGAAGATTGTTAATATCTGCTTCCAAGTACTTAACATCAAGTCCTAATTCTTTGCACTTATTTTTAGCAAAATTGATGTGGTTAGTGTCCAAATCTATTCCCCAAACCTCGCAATTTGGAAAATACTTTTTAACCATGTTGGTAAAGTGTCCTCCACCACAACCAACTTCCAGCACTTTCATGCCGTCCTTAACTTTTAGCAGGTCAAACCATCTAGAGCAATTTTCGTCATTAAATCTTTCCAATCTTGAGTAATACAACAACTCAGTAGATTGAATTTTTGTAGACCATAAATTATTCATATTTACCTCCCTTAACCTTTTAAGCATAACACAAAGCATATAAGATTGTAAAGTATTTTACAAACAAAATACATTACTAAAAGTTAGTTTTAAAAAAAATAGAGCAGTTATATGCTCTACTTTTATTTATTAATATTGTTTACCAAAATATACACGATATTTTGATTGTTTGCCACAATATATACATTTATGAGTGTCGTCATAAGAGTGAATTACACGAGTTTTAATTGTGGTTTTGTTCTTGATTTCTTCTTCACAGTCTTTATCGCCACAGTGATAACTTAGAGCAACCTTTTTGTTGTTAATTTCATTTACCATTGTGTTATAATCATCAGTTTCAACAATAGCATTATCAAGGTTTTGTTTTGCCATATCAAACATATTTTGTTGAACTTGTTCTAAAATTGATGGAATTTCAGTTGCGATAGTATCTAAACTTAATTGTGCCTTTTCTCTTGTATCTCTACGAACAAATGTAGCAACGCCGTTTTCGATATCCCTAGGGCCTATTTCAAGACGAACTGGCACACCTTTCATTTCATATTCGTTAAACTTCCAACCTGGTGTGTTTTTGCTATCATCAAGTTTAACACGAACACCTGCTTTTATTAATGCATCTGCTACTTCTTGACACTTTTCAATAACGCCCTCTTTATGAGATGCTACTGGAATAATAACTACTTGAATAGGTGCAACATTTGGTGGAAGTTTTAGTCCACGTTCGTCACCATGCACCATAACTAGCGCGCCAATTAAACGAGTACTAATACCCCAAGAGGTTGAATAACCATATTCAAGCACACCGTCTTTGTTTAGGAAACGAATATTGCTTGCCTTTGCAAAGTTTTGACCAAGGTTATGACTAGTTCCCGCTTGCAAGCACTTACCATCACGCATAATTGCTTCAATACCATACGTAGCAACAGCGCCGGCAAACTTTTCACGTTCAGTTTTACGACCATTAAGTACTGGAATTGCAAGTAACTTTTGAGCAACATCAATATAGATATTAAGCATACGCTCAACGTCGTCTTGTGCATCTTCTGGTGTAGCATATACAGTATGACCTTCTTGCCACAAAAATTCGCTAGTACGAAGGAATGGACGAGTTGTTTTTTCCCAACGAACCACATTACACCATTGGTTCATACGTACTGGTAAATCACGATAACTTTTAATCCATTTAGCATACATTTCGCAAATGATAGTTTCACTTGTAGGGCGAACAATAAGTTTTTCGCTTAACTCTTGACCACCAGCATATGTTACCACTGCAACTTCTGGTGCAAAACCCTCAACGTGCTCTGCCTCACGCTTTAGGTAACTTTCTGGTATAAACATAGGGAAATATGCATTTTGCACGCCAACTTCCTTAAAACGCTTGTCCGCGTAACTTTGTAATTGTTCCCATATAGCATATCCATAAGGTTTGATTACCATAGTGCCCTTAACTGGACCATAGTCTACCAAATCAGTTTTTAATACAACATCAGTATACCAACCTGCAAAATCGGTATTGATATCTGCAACTTCCTTAACAAAATCTTGATTATTCATTATATATCTTCCTCCGTATTTGTACTCTTTTTAATTTCTGTAATTTTACCCTTAGTTTGTTCCAAACTATCAAGGCAAGTTTTGGCTAACTTTACGCCCTCTTCATAAAGTTTAAGGCATTCTTCCAAACTCTTTTCACCACTATCAAGTTCGCTTGCAATCACTTCAAGACGCTTCATACTTTCTTCTAATTTCATACTCTCTCCTTGTTCTCAATAATTTGAGCCTTTATTTCGTGTGTATTTGTATCTATTGTTATTATATCATCTTTTTTTAGTTTTGTATAGTCCTTTATGCGAATTTTATATTTATTTATTATTGCATAACCTGACCTTAAAAGATTGATTGGATTTAGTTTATCTAGTGTATTTAAAAGTATATTTACACTATATATTGAATTTTCAATCTTGCTTTGCACTATATTTTCACATTGGTTTAATAATTCTTTAACCTTAAATTCTAATCTAAACACCAAGTCTTTTACCTCATCTTGAAAGGTTGCAACGTAGTTTGCTATCATCATGGCATATTCATTGTACGTACGTTCAATTTGTCTATTAAAGTGTTCGATATAACTATTAAATGTGTCACAAGTATCATAATAATCAAACGCAAGTAGTTCGGCCGCTGCTGATGGTGTCGGAGCGCGTAAGTCTGCTACAAAGTCAATAATAGTAAAGTCGGTTTCGTGACCTACCGCTGATACAATAGGTTTTTTACATTCAAAGCAAGCACGTGCAACTGCCTCATCATTAAATGGTTGCAAGTCCTCTATTGACCCACCACCGCGTGCTACAACTATAACGTCAACCTTATCGTAGGTTGAAAAGAAATTAATTGCCTCTACTATTTGGTCTACGGCAACAACTCCTTGAACTTGTGTGTCATAAAGCACTAAATCCACTGTTGGATTTCGCCTAGAGGTTACATTGATTATATCTTGCAACACAGCCCCTGTCTTAGATGTAATTACCCCTATACGTTTAATAAACCTAGGGATTGACTTTTTTAAATTTGTGTCAAACAACCCCTCTAACTCAAGGCGCTGTTTTAGCAGTAAATATTGTTGATACAACTCACCTTGCCCCATAAGTTCAATCTTTGTGGCACTAAGTGACAATTTACCGCCCTTAACATAATAGTTTACATTCCCAGTTACTTGAACTTTGTCGCCAAGATTAAAATTTTGGTTACAACCAAACATTACGCAACTAAGCAAACTATCGTCATCTTTAATATTAAAGTATGCTATTCCTCGTGTAACAGAAAAAGAAGATATTTCGCCACAAACACAAATATGCTCGAGAATAACTTCATTTTCCAAAATATCTTTAATTCGTTTATTAAGTTGCGTAACAGTCAAGGCAAACATTATTTAACTAAACCTGCCAAAAAACCATTGATAAATTTATGACTATTATCGGTTGAATATTTTTTAGCAAGATTAACTATTTCGTTAATAACCACCTTATATTCACTATTTGGAATATAAAATATTTCGGCAATAGCAACATAAATAAGCGCCAAGTCTATTTTATAAATACGGTCAATAGTAGTTCCTTTTAAATTAGTGGACACCTTGCGTTTAATTTCTTCTAAATTGTTTGTAAATGCTGAAACTATAGATACGCAAAAATCGTCTATCTCTTCGATAGGCGAATTTTCTACGTCTTCTATATATAATTTTGAATAAATTAATTTAAAAGCATTTTCTCGTGATTGTATTCTACTCATAGTTTTCTCCTAGTAAATTAAATTAATGTCATACCAAGCGAGGTGCATTAGCGCTAAATCGAGTGTATTTCTATAATAAACACAGTGCAATTCCTAAATACTGAGATTCGCTCCACGCGAGACTAAAGTCTATTGGTCGGAATAGCAATAAAAATTAAACGTGTTTTTCAGCATCTACAATGTGAACGTTAATTGCCTTAATAGGCATTTCTATCATAGTAACAATGCTGTTTTTGATGTTTTGTTGTACGCGATATACCACGTCATTTGCGCTATATCCTATCTCTACTATAATATAAACATCAACGATTAAGCCTAGTTGAGTAAACTTAATGCTAACACCATCACCTACATTTTGTGAAAAAACCTTTTTAATTTGTTGAAGTTTTGGTTGAGCAATATCAACCACGCCAGCAATTTCCTTGGTTGCAAGAGTTACAATTGATAACATCATATTACGATTAATATGAGTATTGTTTAAAGTATCTTTAATATTTTTTTGTGCCATAATTTTTTACCTCTAGTACTATTGTAGCACAAACTTAATAAAAGTGCAATTATTCTGAAGGAATTATTATAATTTTATCAATTTCTACACCTAATTGTTCACGTACCACATCAGTAATTATTGCCACTTCGCTAGAATTTAATTCTGGAGACTTGATAAATACATTAACGTTGGCACTACTTTGAGTAACAATAGCATCGTCAAATCCCTTACCAACAATAATTCCTTCTACTACAAGTTCCTTTTCCATTTGATTGATTAAATCAAGTTTATTTTTTTCCGCTTCTTCCTTTGCCTCCTCAGAAGATGTTGAACTTGCAATTATTGCTTCATAAAATTGAATTTCTTGCATACGTGTGCTTTCACGTTCAGTTTTATAGGTAGTATAAAAACTTTCCGTTACTGCAGATGTTTGAGTTGAAGTTGTTGGATTAGTTGTGTTTGATAATGAATTATTAAGTGCTACATTTATGTATCCAGTTAAAATTAATAAACCTATCATCACTGATAAAACGATAATTTTCTTTTTCTTTGTCATAATTTACTCCTTACTTTATAATAATTAAATGTTTCCGCCACCTTATTGGCTTTTACCGCGTGTATTTAGTTACTAGATAATATTTCTATTCGACCACTTGATATATCTATCACTGCTTGAACCGCCTTTAAAATATTCATCTTTACCCCTGTGTTTTCTACTCCTTTTGCAACTATAACCACTCCTTTAACCTCTGGAAAGTCCGCCACCTCAATAACGTTGTCCTTAATGGTTGTGTTAGTCATATCTAGTGTAAGCATAACCTTAACATTACTTGCCCCTTGTACTTGAGATAGTATTTGTTCTAATCTCTGTTCCATATCGCTTACATAGGTAGTAATTGTAGTATCTTGTGTAGTTGTTTTTGATGTAATATTACTTACACTTGACTTATTGCTTCCCGTAGACGAAAAGAATATAAGTATTAGTATAATTGCAAAGATTATTGTTATGTATATTTCAATGTGTTTTATGCTTTTGAGTTTTTCCACCCACTTAAATTTGCTCTTTGGAGTTTTTTCACTCACTAAACACTACCACCTCCTTAGTTACCGCCACATGGTTAAGTACTACTTGTCTAATATATACATATCTATTTATATTCGTCAAATTTTCATTAATGACTAAATTATTTAAATCCACCAAAACTTGTGTTATTTTGACATTATCCGCCTCTATATCAAATCTTATATCAATTTCCACATTGCTATATCCGTTTTCACTCAATTCATTTTCTATATCATCTTCCAATGCATTAAACTTATTATCATTAATGTTGTACAACAACTTTTCATTTAGTTCTATGTCCACTTTAGTAAAGTAATCACTTAATTTGTAGTCGTTTTTTATAAAGTTTAATACTGGACTAATCATAACAAACATTACTACTATTGCAAATATGCCAGAAATATACTTTGATGTACTTCCACTTGGAATTATAACATCAACTAACACTCCTAATACAATAATACCTAACAATGCGAGTAAGTAACTACTCATATCATAAATCTCTCCTATAGTTAAATTTAAATATATAACTTATAAAATACAAAAACTTCCTAAATGCAAACTTGTTTGCACTTCATATGAGTTAGCACGCTTCATCTCATCATTGCTATATAACATTAGCACCTGCCATACACATACCTATACTTAAAAAATACATAAATCCCACAACAATAATACAAGTAGATAGCATTGTAATATTTTTGCTGGTACTATGCAAAAAGTTGGTAATGCGATTATTATTTAAAGGTTGAAGTACCGCACTTACCGCTTTTAACATTAAACTAAACACGATAATTTCAAGTATTGGCGAAAGTATTGATGATATTATTATAAGTATTCCCACCAAACCTACCGAATTTTTAATTAAAACTCCACTAGCAAGTATCAAATCCATACCTTGCGATAAATATCCACCCATAACTGGCACATAACTGCTAATTGTAAATTTTGCTGTTCGTAGTGTTACTGAATCAAATGCACCTGCCGATATGCCTTGAATGGATATTACTGCAAAAAATATTGTAAATGTTATACCTATTAACCATTTAAACAAACTAGATAAAAACGAATTAAACTTGTCCAATTTAATATTGCTTGACAAATGACCTATAATGTTTAGCACAAAACTAAATATAAATATAGGAATTACCGCTTTGAATATAACTGTGCTTATAATATTGCTCATTACTGCAAGTACGGGTTGAAACACTCCTACACTAGACACTGCTCCAATGCCCGTCATAAGGGTTAGTATAATAGGAAACAATGTATTGGTTATATCTTGCATATTCTTAATTGTGGAGGTGGTGCTACTAATCAACCGCTTAACACTTGTTGCCATTACTACCACAATTAAACAAAAGCATACAAAGTGTATTATATCACTAGTTGATTTTTCGTTAAACTTGCTTTTGATTTGTCCAAGCAAACTAGCAATTATTCCAATCCCTATAATAAGTGCAAACATAGGTACATATTGAATAATTAGTTGCATCAACACTTGCAACACAACTTCTATTATAGTTGTATAGTCAACTGCTTGTTCTCCATTTATTATGTTTTCTACTTTGGTTTTAACATTTTGAAGTGAAAACATTTTTACTTGGTCTTGATTAAATTCACTAATAGTCTGTTCAAGAGGAGCAAAATCAATATCCTTAAGCATATCTTCTACGTTTTCACCTAAATCTTCACTCATTTCTATTAAACTGGAATTTGCGCAATATGTATATGTGGGTTGAATTACTATAGCAAAGAATGATATTAATATTATCAGTAATATGCATGTGCGTTTAATATAATTTGGAGTTTTATGTTGTAACCTTGACTTGATTTTTATCATAATAACTCCAGCACAACATCAATAACGCTATTAATTATAGGAAGTGCTATTATCAGTATTGTAATTTTGCCACAAAATAAAATTTTATCCGCAATGCTATTGCAACCGCCATCTACACATAGGTTTGCACTAAACTCACACAAATAACCTATCCCTATAATTTTAAGCACTGGTACAAACAATGAATTACTTACACCTGTTTTGTTAAAAATGCTCATAAATGAACCAAACACGCCTTGGAGCATTTGTATTGAAAGTATAATTATTATAATGCTACCAGTTAATGTGATAAGCATAGCAATTTCTGGTTTTACTTGTTTTACTATTATAGTAGCAATCACAGTAATCAATCCAACCGCCACCACTTTTACTATATCCATACCAACCCTCAAAACGAAAATAGATTTTTAATCGTATTAAGCAAATCTTGCACTAAATCCAGCACCATAAGTAGACAAATAACCAGTCCAGCAAGCGTTGTAACTGAGGCAATCTCCTCCTTACCTAGATGCTTTAATATTTGATTTACTATAGCGGTGATAAGTCCTATACCCGCAATTTTAAATATAATCTCTACTGACATATCTAACTCCTTTATTAAGTCCTCCCAATATAATTGTAAAAGCGAAAACTTCCTCAATAAATAACTTTGTAACGACTTCATAAGCGAAGCGTCTTCATGTGCATTAGCACTCTTCATATCTTCATTTTATATTTATCGCTAGATAAATAGTATCGCTAGTCCTACTGCAAACAAAAATGATAATTTAGTAATTAATGGGCAATACTTGTCCTTCTCGCGTCGTGTTAGTTCAATCTTATCTTTTAAATATATATCATATGCATCTAGTTGTTTTAATTCTCCACTAGTGTCATTCTTTCCAAGTGAACGCAACATATTAGTTAGTTGCTCTTGTTCACTATCCTCTAATATCCGTACAAAACTAAGGTCTAAAGGCGTTCCCTTATCTAAATAGTCTAAGTATATTGTATAGATATCTTTATTGGTCTTTTTAAGTGTTGCTTGTTTTAAAATTTCCTTAATCTTTTGCTTTTGAAAACTAAGATTAAGTCGCATTTGCCTAAAAAACTCACCCAATGCTTCAAATAGAGCAAATCTGTCACGATATTGTTTACACACCCCTTGCGCAACAAGCATAATTACACCTATTAAACACAACATTAATATATATTTCATCTTTATCCTTTTAACTTGTTATAATATAATCCGCAATAAGCGATTTTAGTTGCGTCCTCACATTTTCATACTTTCATAAGTGTAGCAACTTCATATTAATTGCATTGTCTATCTACAATAAATACACTTAAAATTTCCATCATAAATATGTGTAAGCGTTCCAGGTCCTTCACTGTCGCTTAGTATTACATAGCGGTCAAACACTTTGTTTGCTATAATATTGTCAAATCCACGCTTTTGCTTAAGTTGTGATATATTATCACTATGTATTGTAGCAAGTACTTTAACACCCGAATTACTTGCATCTACAATGCTTTGGAGGTCGCGGTCGATATCTATCTCGTCTGTTACAAATATATCGGGTTTCATGCTACGTATTCCTTGCTTAAAGGCAAATTCTTTACTACAATTTGAGTAGATATCCGCAAAGTTACCAAGTGGTATTTCCGCCACCCCATTTGTTACACTTGCAATTTCATTACGTTCGTCCGCAATAAGCACATTATAGCAATAGTTTTGATTGGATAATTGATATACTACGTCCCTTATAAATGTGGTTTTACCCGCACCCGCTGGTGACACAACAAGCGTGTTTTTAAAATCCCTGTCCAACATATAGTCAAGCGCCAACCTACTACAACCTTTAATATGATGTGGAATACGTATATTTGCCGATTGAAAGTTTTTAATAGTGATTATTTCCCCGTCATTGTATACAACCTCACCACAAATACCCACACGCACACCCTTAGGAAGAGTTATAAATCCTTGCTTTAATTGGTCGTTAACCGCATACACCGCATTGTCACATAACTTATACACAAACTCTTGCATCATCTCATAACTACATATTATAGCGTTATCATAGTCGCTAAAACCACGTTCGCCTACAAAATACTTTTTGTTCTTAATACACACTACCAACGGACAATTAACCCGTAACCTAATTTCATTTATTTCCGCATAGTTTAAATGCCTTGCAATAGTGTTATATATTACTTCTGGTAAATAGCGTTTTAACATAGTTCACCACCTTTTACCTATTGATATAAATAAGTCAAAAAGTTTAGAACGCAATAAAAAAATAGCACCAAATTAAGTGCTATTTCGATAAATTTTTTAAATATTTTATAAATGTTTTATATGATTATGATTTAAATCTTTTGAATTTTTAGTTACTTTCTTTGCAGATTGTGCCTTGTTTTTGTTAGCCGCTTGAATTAAACCAACACGTCTAGCAATCAATCTTGGACTTTTAGTTTGTTCCTTAATTTCATGCATTTCACCAAAAATGATTTTATCTTTACTCATAATATTCTCCTATAATTTAGTATGTTTATTTTTGTTAATTTGAGATAAAATAAGAGCGAAATAAGTTTCACTCTTACTAATTTACTTGTTTTAATTAAAAGCGAAAGCTTCAACAACTTTTCACTCTTCATTTTTCACTTTTCACTAGCAAATTTGTTTGCTATAATTTAGGAAGATTATATAAGCGGGCGTTTACGCACATTTAATATAATCTGACGTAATTCAAAACTTGCGAAATACGATATTGTAATATCGTCAAACACGAAAGTGTTTCAAAAGGCTTTAAGCCTTTATTTCGCATAGTTTATACTCTTTCCATATATTCGCCGGTACGAGTGTCAACACGAACACGTTCGCCTTCGTTTACAAACAATGGAACTTGGATAGTGTAACCAGTCTCTAACTTTGCTGGCTTACCACCAGATTTAGCGGTATCGCCACGAACACCTGGTTCACATTGAACAATTGTAAGTTCAACAAACATAGGAGCTTCTACGTTAATAGGAGTACCTTTATAAAATTGAACTTGAGCACTCATGTTTTCAACCATAAACTTCATAGCGTCTTCAACTGTATCATAGTTGAAAGGAATTTGCTCGTAAGTTTCGTTGTCCATAAAGTAGTACAAACCACCTTCGTTGTACAAATATTGCATTTCACGACGTTCGATTTGGATATCATCAATCTTTTCAGATGGGTTATAAGTACGTTCAATAACTTGACCTGTAATTACGTTCTTTAACTTTGTACGAACGAATGCAGCACCCTTACCTGGCTTTACGTGTTGGAAGTCAACAACTAGGAATAAGTTAGGGTTTTTAGGGTCCTTACTAGTACCATCATCAAAAATAACACCTTTTCTAATATCACCTGCTGTAATCATAATTTTCTCCTTTTATTATTTTCTGCTTATATATTATAACATAATATACGCCATTTGACAAGTAATTTTAAATAATTTATTTAAGTTCAATCTTGCCGTCACGTAAATCTTCTAGAAATTTAACGTTTTCTTTATATCACTCAACATCAACTGGCAAGTTTTCATTAATCTTAATTTGATATTGATAATCTCGTATCATTCTTTCGATTATTCTAAGATTCTTTTCTTTTTCAGTATTTACACCAATCTCTTTTAAAAGTTTTTTCATATTTTCTTCAGCAATATGATTTTTATATTGCTGAACAACTTCATTTTTTTGGATAAATTCATCTAAACTTATATAATCAGGTCCCTTAGTAAGTTGTTTAGGATA
>JAFUPL010000034.1 GCA_017481235.1 Clostridia bacterium
GAAGTAAGAACATGGTTAAACGAAGTATTTTACATTGAAAGTGGAATAAGTTTAATCAAGAAGGATAAAACAACAATCCCAAACAATACAACCGCAGGGGAAATAGATTCATACCCAGGCACACCAACAGAGGACTACATATGGTTACCAAGTTATCAAGAATGCAACACATGGCTTAGTAGTGATGAAGAAAGAATAGAATACGGTACCGACCTTACAGATGCAACGTACGGTTTTCGTAATAATACTTTTTTAGGTCGAACCAACTACTGGACACGCTCGGCCTTTTCTTCTGGCAGTGTATACTTTGTTAACCCCCGTGGTTACATCGGTTCCTACTCCCCTACCGACGCTACTGTCGGCGTGCGGCCCGCTTTTGCCCTTTAGATGTGAAGGCGCTACGCTTATGAAAATATTGTGGAACTGCGTTGGCGTTTAAATATGAAAATATGAAGACAAATACAAAAAGGTAGTATTAAATACTATCTTTTTATTTTTTGGGGCGGTAAAAAAACTCGCGTATTTGCGAGTTTTAGTTTTTTTTTATTAAAATGTTAAGCAAAGATTTTGCCGGTCTTTTTATACTTCTTTTCAAAGTTTTTGTATTCCTTGTTAAGTTTGTAAAATCTCCAACCATAGAAGCACAAGATTCCACTTATAAATACGCCCATAACTATGTAGTGTGTGCCAGATATGCTTACGTCAAAAGCGTTAGGTTTGCGATATAGTACATCTTTATAACCCGCACTTTCAATTTCTGCCTTAGAGTTGTTGATTGCCTTGATACACCAAGCACCAGATTGAGTGTTGTGTAGATAAATCATATATTCGTCATCATCTACTTGTTCGCAATAGGCAACACATGCTCCAACTGCATAAGAAGTTTCCTTATTTTCCTTAATCTTATCCATGTAAATTCCATAAATCATGCCTTCCATTAAAACGATAAGAATAAGACCAACAAGAACAGCCATAACTGTTTTGAAACTCATCTCAAGCATCTCGCGAGACTTCATTTTTTTTAAAAATTCCATATTACCCCCTAAATATTTTAGATAAGACATTTATTTACAAAATGCGACATTTCTAAACTATTTATTTCAAGTATACTAATAAAAAAACAAATTGTCAAAGAAATTTAAGCACTTTCTTTACAAATTTATAAAATTGTGTTATTATTGCGATATATGGATAAGAATAATAAAAAAATATACGAATTAAATGCCATTAAATTGGCATATATGGGAGATAGTGTGTTTTCGCTATATATAAGGCAACACTTTATTGTTAATACGGACAAGAAAAATGCGGATTTAAATAAATGTGTAAACGCTATTGTATGCGCAAACAATCAATCAAAGTTGATGGACGTGATTAGACCATTATTAAATGAGATTGAACAAGAGATTGTTAATCGTGCAAAAAATTTGCATTTTAACAATATTGCTAAAAATAGCACGCCAGAAGATTACACTAAGGCAACCGAATTTGAAGCATTGCTTGGGTATCTATATTTGACCAAGCAAGAAGAGAGATTACAAGAATTTATTAAAATTAGTTTGGAGAAGTATTATGATAGTGGAAGGAATTAATTGTGCGCATGAATTACTAAATGCAAATTATCCAATGGAAAAGGTTATAATTAATAAAGAATTAAGCAAAAAGTTAGATAATATCATTGCATTGGCAAATCAAAAAGGTGTAAAAATTGAATATGTGGATAAAAAGGGTATTGAAAAATTAACCAAAAGTAAAAATTCACAAGGTGTGTTATGTTTTGTTAGCGCATTTAAATATTGTCAAGTTGGAGACATATTGAAAGATGCTGAAACTAAGGGGCATGCACCTTTTATAATTATACTTGACGGTATTGTTGACCCGCATAATGTGGGTGCTATTATTCGTACTGCTGAATGTGTTGGTGTTGATGGGATTATTATAGCGCAAAATCGTGCGTGTGAAATTAACGAAACAGTGTTTAAAACAAGTGCTGGTGCGGTTGCACATATGAAGGTTGCGCAAGTTGTAAACCTTAGTCAAACTATTGAAAAGTTGAAATCTAAAAATATTTGGGTATATTCGCTTGAAGCGGGCAATACTTCAATGTATGACACTGATTTGACGGGTGCTATAGCACTGGTAATTGGTAGCGAAGGTGAAGGTGTTAGTAGACTTGTAAATCGCACTTGTGATGGAACAATATCAATACCTTTAAATGGCAAAGTTAACAGTTTAAATGCTTCCAATGCGGGAGCAATTGCAATGTATGAAGCATTAAGGCAAAGGAAAATATGTCGCAAATAACAGAAATTGTAAATAAGGCAAAGTTAGGTGATTTTGAAAGTATGGAATACATACTTAAGTTTTTTAAACCAAAAGTTACCGCAATTTGTCGAGAATACTTTTTGTTAGGGGCAGATTTTGATGATTTAAACCAAGAAGGAATGATTGGTTTGTATAGAGCAATTGTTGGATTTAACGAAAACAAAAATGACAACTTTTCTAGTTTTGCAACAATGTGTATTCATCATCAAATTCAAAATGCTGTTAAGGTTGCTAGTAGCAAAAAAAATCAACCCTTAAACGATTATATATCAATTAGCGTTGAGGGTGGTTTTAGCGAAGGTGACGATTCGCCTAAAATCATTTTGCAAGCAAAGGATAAAGGTGCCGAACAGTTGTCAATAGATAAAGAACGCGAACAAATTTTGCATAAAAATTTAAAACAAGTATTGACAAAAGAGCAATATGGGATATTATTATTATATCTTAATGGTTATAGTTATGGTGAGATTGCCCAAAGATATAATATAACTTCTAAAAAGGTAGATAATAATATCCAAGCAATCAAACGCAAATTAAGAATATTGTTTAAAGGAGAATAAGTGTATGAATTTGGCATTATATCGCGAATTTAGACCTACTACTTTTCAAGGTGTTATAGGTCAAAATCATATTACTCGCACACTATCCAATCAAGTTAAAAGTGGTGAACTTACCCATGCATACTTGTTTACGGGCACTAGAGGAACTGGTAAAACTAGTTGTGCCAAAATTTTTAGCAAAGCAATAAATTGTTTGTCGCCAAATGATGGGTCGCCTTGCGGAAAGTGTCAAGTGTGTCAAGCGTTAGATTTGCCTAACACAGATGTTTTGGAAATAGATGCGGCAAGTAATAATCGCGTGGACGAAATTAGAGATTTAAGGGAACGTGTTAAATATCCTCCAACAATTGCTAGGAAAAAAGTATACATAATTGACGAGGTTCATATGCTTACTGAAAGTGCGTTTAATGCGTTATTAAAAACACTTGAAGAACCTCCAGAATATGTAGTATTTATATTGGCAACTACCGAAGTTCATAAACTTCCAGCAACAATACTCTCGCGTTGTACTCGTTTTGATTTTAGATTGCTAACAACTGAAGAATTGGTTAAGCATTTAAAATATGTGTTTAACGAAAAAAATATATCTTGTGATGAAAATAGTTTGTATTTGATTGCGTCGCAAGGTGCGGGAAGTGTGCGGGATACATTATCAATTGCCGATAGCGTGTCGGCTTTTTGTGAAAAAAATATAACCTTCAATAAATGTTTGGAAGTATTGGGTTTAACATCTAATGAAGGGATTACAAAACTTGTTAATAATATAATTGACGGAAACATTCAAGGAATTTTTAGCGAAGTTAAAAATATATTAAATCGTGGCAAAAATATTACTTTACTATGTAAGGAAACTACTGAATATTTTAAAAACCTATTACTTATTCAAGCGGGTGTAAAAGATTTAAATACATTAAATATAATGCCAAACGAATTAGAACTTATGTCAACTCAAGCAAGTAAACTTGATATGGAAGTTGTTAAAATTGGTTTTGATAAGTTTGCTCGTATTGAACTTGATTTAAAATATAGTGTTAATCCTCAAAATTTGTTTGAGGCGGTGTGTATATCCTTAATAAATGCGCAAAATAGAATAGATTTAAGACAAGTTACAAATACCCAACCTATTATAACCAATGTGGTGCAAAACACTATGCAATCATCTACATTAAATAATAGCGTTGCACAAACAAGCAATGTTGCGCAAGATAATCCACAAACTAATATTAGTCAAACTCAATTTAGTAACACCAACACATCACATTCGAATATATCTAATAGTAATACTAATTTTAGTAGTGAGATTGACCGCCTTTGGGGAAGTGTGTTATTGGAGATTAAAAAACGCAATATGTTTGCGCTAAGTTCTTCATTAAAAGATATATATGGCGTGCATATGGTAGGCAATTGCTTGGTTTTAAAAACAAATGATCAAAGTGTGTTAAAAACGATTGACGAACCAACCAAACTTGATGTAATATTGAGTATAGCGTCATCAATTAATGAAAAAATTAAAAGAGTGGAAATCCACTATGATGAGTCGAATAAAAGTAGTAAGGACATTGCTACGGAATTAAAAAATATATTTATGAATAAATTAAAGATAAAGGAGTAATTTTTATGGGTAATTTTAGAGGCGGAATGGGAGGTTTTGGCGGAATGAATATGCAAAACCTTATGCGTCAAGCACAAAAAATGCAAGAAGATATGGTTAAAGCACAAGAAGAATTAGAAAACACAACCGTTGAAGGTGTTAGCGGTGGAGGAATGGTTAAGGTAACCATGACTTGTGGTGGTGAAATTAAAAGTTTTAAACTTGCGCGTGAAGCAGTTGATCCTGACGATATTGAAATGTTGGAAGATTTAATTATTGCCGCTATCAAAGACGCTAGCGCAAAAGCAAAAGAAATTAAAGATGACAAAATGGGTGGATTTGGAAACCTTGGTGGATTGATGTAATTATGTCAAATATTATTGAATCAATGGAAAGATTGGTAAACGAATTATCAAAACTTCCTAGTTGTGGCAAAAAAACTGCTCAACGTTATGCTTATTATTTAGTAAAAGCAGATAATAGCGTGGTTGAAAATTTGCAAAAAGCAATAACCGAAGCAAAACAAAAAATTCACTATTGCGCTAAATGTGGAAACTTTACCGATAAGGAATTGTGTGACAATTGTTCTAAGGCAAATCCTGACCCTATCATTTGCGTAGTTAAAGAACCAAAAGATGTCTCCGCGCTTGAAAAGGTGTTGCAATTTAATGGCACATATCATGTGTTGCATGGTGTTATTAGTCCGCTAGACAATAAAGGACCTAATGATATTAATTTAAAAAGTTTGCTATCTCGTGTGGGTGAGGAAAATATTAAAGAAGTTATTATTGCAACAAATCCAGATGTTGAAGGTGAGGCAACCGCTATGTATATTGCCAATCTCTTAAAACCTCTTGGAATTAAGGTTAGCCGTATTGCTCAAGGCGTTGCTATGGGTAGTGAACTTGAATTTGCCGATGCAATAACATTGGGCAAAGCAATCGAAAATCGTAGAGAAATGTAAACTGGGCGAAGCAAATCCTAGCGGATTTCAACATTGCTAACGCAATCTGTTCGCTTTGCTCACGCTTCGCCAGTTTTGAATTACGTCAGATTACACTAAATGCCAATGTAAACATTGTCGCTTGTGTAATCTTCCTAAATTATAAAAAAAGAGCAATTAACAGTTGCTCAATTTTTTTGTTTTTATTTAATTTGTTGCTTTTCCATATAGGTTACAATGTCGCCAATTGTTGACAATTTCATAGCGTCTTGGTCTGGGATTGTAATGCCATATTCGTCTTCAAGCATCATAAGCATTTCCACAATATCAAGACTGTCTGCACCTAAATCTTCAATCAACTTTGATTGTAATGTGATATCTTCAACTTTTTTGCCTAATTTGTTGGCAATCATTTTAATAATTTTATCTTGCATAATTAACTCCTTTTTGTGTTATCTAAAAAGATAATCAATTTAAACATAAATATTTTATAATAAAAATAAAAAAAAGTAAAGCATTTGAAGGGTTAAATTGCATTAATTATATTTATTTGTCAATTTGACTAAGGTTGGCAAATATTATATATATTGATTTTCGACAATATTAGGCAATAAAAGATGATAGTGGGTTTTATATTGCAAATTTTTTATTTTAAAAATATCGTTTAATAGTTAGCATTATATCTATGAGAATAATAGATAAAAGCAATTCAATAGATGAAGTGGTTGAGTTTATTTTAAGTAAGGCAAAATATCAAAAAGTTATATTGTGTATTGATGAAAGTAGTGATATGGATTTGATGGACAAGATTGTAAATCAAATTTCTAAAAGTGTAATACTGCTTAAATATTACTACAACAAAAGCAATATTTCTGCGTTTAATAATATGGTTAATAATGGTGTGAGGATTGTGATATATAATGTAACACTTGAACATTTTTATAAGTTACAAAACAGTAACAATTATATATTAAATATATTTTTCCCACAATCAAATTTTATTTTGCCATACATTACAAATATTGAAAGTGTTTATGGTGATAATTTATTAATTTGCAATACAGACCAAAAGGACTACACAACGCTAATCTTTATGTATGAAATGGCGTTAAATAAGATTTGGCAACTATTAATTCAAGATATTGAAGTGGACATTACAATATTTAAAAATCTTGATGCAATTTCAAATGGTAAAGTAGACTTTTATGTTGGGATATTAAATCAAGTGCAAGCATTAAAAAGTGGCAATAACGAGTACAAAGATATAGATGAAAATCAATTGCCGTATTATGCATACTTGCGCATGTGTGCTGTATTTAAAATGTTGACCAATTTAATTAACGGTGACGAACAATATATTGATTTTTATAAAACTGAACTAAATGCTAAAGCAATCAAAAAAGCGCACGACTTGGTAGTGGGATATAATATTGTAGAATTACTGAGATATAATTGTGGTAATTTATTGAAGATAAATAATGCCATATTAAATAGAACAAAAATAATAATTAAAAAATATTTTAATTTTAAAAATATAAAATTAAATAAACTAAATAAAATAATAAAAAATCAATCAAAGTTGCTAAATATAGACAATTTACTATATATTTCATATATATTTAACTGTGTTTAAAATAGCCAAATTTAGACAAATTAATATATTATTAATATATTTTATAATTATTTTTTTTAATATTTTAGGCAAATATTTCATTAAGGAGTAAGTTATGAAGTATTTGCCTATTTTTTTATTTTTATTATTATGTGGAGGTGTGTTTATTTTTAATTCAAACTCAAAGCAATCGGAGTATGATTATTTGCGTGTACATATTAGAGCAAACTCAAATAGTGAGATTGACCAAAATATTAAATATATTATTAAAGATGAGGTTGTTGATTATATAACTCCATATTTAATTGATTGTGACACTAAGCAAAAAAGCATTGATACAATCACTTTGCTACTTAAAGATATTGAAAATGTTTGTGATAATATATTAATTAAAAATGGATTTACATATACTTCCAATGCAAAAATTGATGCGGAAAAATTTCCAACACGCTCATACGATAATATTACACTTGAAGCGGGTGTTTATGATGCGCTAATTATTGAACTGGGGACTGGCAAGGGTGATAACTGGTGGTGTATTGTTTATCCGCCTTTATGTTTTGTGAATAAAAGCGAAACAAACGCACACAATATACAATATCAATCGTATTTGATAGAGATTATTAAAAAATATTTTAATTAAGAGGTGTGTATGAAAAGGTTAAAGATTTGTTTGACCACACTTGCGGTGCTGTCGTGTGTGTTTATTACTGGTGGACAAGTGTACAAGCAAAGCAAAGTGGTGCAACCTGTTGCGGTTGCTATTGAAAGCGTTGACGCTGCGGTTGCGGATACAAAGGAAGTGCAAAAGGTGCTAAAAAAGTGGGGATATTATACGGGCAGTGTAGATGGTATTAATGGTCCGTTAACTAAGGCAGCTGTTAAAAAATTTCAACGAAAGTATGGTTTGACTGCTGACGGGATTGTTGGACCTTTGACTGCAGCCAAGATGGGCTTGAGTGTTAAAGGAGCGTCAAGTTCTAGTTACAATAATAATGACCTATACTTACTTGCAAAATTAGTACATAGCGAAGCGCGTGGTGAAAGTTATACGGGGCAAGTCGCAGTGGCTGCAGTGGTGTTAAATCGTGTAGATGATTCACGTTTTCCTAATACAATTGCTGGCGTAATTTATCAACCATGGGCATTTACGGCGATTAATGATGGTCAATTTAATTTAGAACCAAATCAAACGGCATATCAAGCGGCGCGTGACGCTATGAATGGTTGGGACCCAACATATGGTGCGGTATATTACTATAATCCAAGAACTGCTACTAGTAGTTGGATTAGAAGTACTAAAACTGTAACCGTGATTGGTCAGCACGTATTTTCGGTGTAAGGAGTGAAGTATGAAAAGTTCAAATAAAATTGAAGAAAAGATTGAAAAAACAACAACAAAAAGGGACTTGGGTGAAGACAATAAACGTGAAAAAAAGATGTCTACCGCGCAAAAAATGTTGCCAATACTTATCACGTCTATAGTAGTGCTTGTTATTGCACTTGGTGCTACATTGATTGCTTTCTTTCAATTGAAAAAGACGGACGAGCAAAGCAATAAGACGTTAGAAAGTGTTTACTCAAGTTCCTATTATTCAATGGTGGATAGTGTAAATAATTTGCAAGTTAGCGCGGATAAGTTTGAAACCGTTACAACCAGCGAGGCACAACGTGATTTGTTAAGAGATATGGAGCAAGATTGCGCATATGTTGTGGCGGGGCTTAGCGTGCTTCCAATTGATGTGGAAAATAGTAATTCCGCTATCAAGTTTTTCAACCAAGTTAGTGGAATGTGTGAAGCGTATATTAAAACGATTGACAAAGGTGAAAGTTTGTCACCCGAACAATTATTATTGGTAGACAAGGCGGAATACGCTTTGTCTATTATCAAATCAAAATTAAATACTCATAATGATATGGTGCGTAAGGGCGATTATGAATTTATCTCCGTGGGCGTGTTTAATGATGATGGTGTTACACAATTTTCAAATTCAATAGGTGATTTAACCGCTACCGAAGTGGATTATCCAACAATGATATTTGACGGACCATTTTCTGATTCGCTTGAAAATAAACAAATTAGAGGATTGAGTGAAGAGGAAATTACCAAAGAGCAAGCGGAAGATTATTTAAGAAATACTGTTTATCAAGACCAAGAGGTTGAAATTGAATATGTGAACGAAACCGACGGTGATTTTGTTACCTATGATTTTAAAATTACAAAAAACGATAAAGAGTATATGGCGCAAGTGACCAAACGACAAGGAATATTACTAACTATTTTAGGATATGCGGAAAGTGGTGAACCTAATATTTCAAGTGAAAAAGCACAAGAATTGGCAGAAGGCTTTGCAAATAAAGTTGGTTTTGGGGACCTTACAACCACGTGGCTTGAAGTAAAGGATAATATTGCGTATATCAATCTTGCTCCAACTCAAGATGGGGTTGTATTGTATCCGGATTTGGTTAAAGTAAAAATAGATATGTTTGCTCAAGATGTAATTGGTTTTGAAGCAAAAAATTATGCCTTTAATCATGTTGAAAGGACTTTTGAAACAAGTATAACTTTGGAAGAGGCGGAAGAAAAATTGGGATTTGATTATATTGTGCTAAATACTCGTAAAGCAATTATTGCGCTTGAAAACGATATTGAGGTTGCGGTGTATGAATTTGCTTGCGAGCGCATTGGAGGACTTTTCTATTATTATGTTGATGCTAATACTGGAAATCTTGTTCAAATATTAAAAGTTGTTGACTCAAACGGAACTCCATTGCTAATTTAATTAAATAAAAATATGTAGAAAATATAAAAAATAATATTTAATAAAAAATATTACAAAATAAAATAAAAAAATAGGCAAATTTATTATTTTTGCCTATTTTTACTATAAAAATTAAAATGATTTAATATTTTAGATTTTATTATTTTTAAGCATTATTTTGCCATTTTTTCAATAATTTAATACTTTTTAAATTTATTTATGTGTGGTGTATTTGTAAATATTGCAAATTTGTAAAATAATATATACTTTTTTAGTTATTTATTTGCTTAATATGTTGATTTTGTGGTATTATAATAATATATATTTTACTAAAGTAAAAGGAAAGCATTTATGAAGGGGAAAAATAAATTAATCTTAATGTTTTTATCGATTATAGCACTTGTGGCGACAAGTGTAGGTTTTGCGTTATTTAATGAGGCGGACAACATTAGGTACGCAAAGGCGACAAGCGTTGAAGCATTTACCGCAGAACTTGAAGGTGGGGTAATATTCTCGGCTGAACGTGTTTACATCGCGGAAAATGAAGTCGATACGCAAACTGCATTAAAATATCAAGGTTATGATTTTAAGTCAATACAAACAAATAAAGGAACTCACTATTTTGGTGATTATGCATTACGTAATCAAATTGGTGACGACAATAGTCATAAGCACATTATTGCAGATGGCCAGTTTGTTATGGTTGATGATAATGCTAGATATTCGGCAACTACTACAAGTAACGAAACCGTCAATGTAAAACAAGGCATTATGGTTACTTTAGGTGGATACTATAATGATGGTGATGGCAATTATGTAACAAATGGCGTAAATACTGGTGCTAATATCAGTTATATTTCGGCGCAAGCGACTTTAAATGGTAAACCTGTGGAAAACTTGCCTAGCGCTAGAGGTTATCAAAATTCAATTTATGAAGATTTTACTCAAGACTTTACTTGGTTTATTATTCCTAACGAAAGTACAGAAGGTCATTATGAAATTAGTTTCTTGTACGAAGCGGACGGTCAAGCGTTACGTTATGATTTTGATTTTTATTTACTATTACACTCTAAATATGAGCAAAAAGTTGAGGTTGGGGAAGGTCTAGAATATACCTCCAATCCTACGATGAATATAGTTCCTACAAGCAATAATAATTATAATTTCTTTATTGGTTCAAGTTTAAATTATCCAACACTTACTTTTGACTATGCAAGATACGATTTGGAATATACTCATATTAGCGGAGATGTTACAACTACCGTTAAATTTGATTATGATGAAAGCACTCAAATGATTACATTGTCTAAAAAGGTGTATAATGATGAAGAAGTTGACCAGTATCAAATTGATACCGACAAAACAAATACTATAATAACATTAATGTTTGCCGACCATGGTAAATATACTTTTAAATTTAATTACATATATAATTATCAAGGCGAAAATATTTTAATAGATAAAGAACAAATCCCTTTTGATGATATGACTTTGACAATTCATGGTTATCAATTAAAATATTCAAAAACTGGTTTTGCTAGCGCGGATATGACGTATTTGGAAATTTACAAAAATAACACAATGTTTATACTTGTTAATGGATTTGTTAATGCTGATGATGAAAAAACTGGCGACAACTTGGGTATAAACTACAAATTAATTAATAATGACAACTATATTACTGGCACAATAGCAAATAGCAAAACCGCGAGTATTATAAATGATGAAGTAATAACCGATATTGCAAGTGATTTAAATTCAAAAATTGATGATGACGAGATAGAATATCAACAAACAGATAGGGGATTGTGGTTAACCTTAAATGATGACTATTATTTAACAAGTAAAGCAGACGATGCTACGATTAAAGAAAGTTTCTATTATTACCATCCAAGCAAGAAGATAACTTCCAGATTTGTTAACGGTGAGGAAAACGCAAAAGGAGAAGAGGGGACTTTTGACAATAAAACCCAGTTTACAAAGGTAACTACATTTACCAAACCTGGTTACTATCTAGTTCAAGTAAAGTATAGATATAATAAGGACGATAGTGGTGCTGAGAAAGAAGCGGGACAATATTTTGCCTTCCAAATAACCGCAACTACACCGCTATTAGAGTTGTACAAAACTACTAAAGAAACTTGGTCGACAAATTTACTAAAAGACAAGGACTATTTTGATTTTTACGCACACGAATACACAAACAATAATGTATATGCCGATTGGGAGGAAACTGATGTGTTTGAATCGAAAGTTGTGGGTAAATTATATTATTCTGAAGGTCAATATGCGTCAGAAAGCGCTTTAAAAGCGGTTGCTAATGGAGTGGGAAGTTCAACAATTAAAAAGGTTGACTATGAAAAGAAGACTGTAATTACGGAAAGTGGTGCATATCTATTGGTGTTGGAAGTTGAAAGGTCAGCAACAAAAACTTATACATACTTTACTATCGATAAAGAAGCGATAAGCGGACTTCAAGTTTATGAAGTGGCAACAGGCACAGTTGATAATCGCGCAATTTATAGTATTAAGCAAGACTTAGATTTAAACTATGTAACTCATACTTCAAAGGGTGTGATAGACACTATATTTACTATCGATTGGGCAGACAAACGAAGTGGTGCTAAAATAAGTGCAAATTATGAGTTTACTCCATTTGTTAAAACCAATCAAAGCATTGCTGGAAATTCAATTTTGATTGAGCAAGGTTCAAATACGTACAAATATATAATTAACGAGTATAGTATTGGTGAATCTTCTAAGGAAATTGAAATACATAAACCTACTAGTTTGAATTCGGCATTGGATATCAACAACATACTAACCGACCAAGGTATTTATAAATTTAATTTAAAAGACCAAGCGGGCAATAAATTGACATATATAGTTGTTGTAGACAGAACAGAAGGCGTTGTAAATGCTACTTATGGCGATGCAAATCAAGAAGGGGTTAAAAATCCTTATATTAGCGGTCAATTGGTGGCGGACTATGTTGAACTTGAATGGGGTACACATAAAGCATTAAATTTAGGTGCTGAAGCAAGTGAAAATGTAATAATTAGCAAATTATTAAATAATGTAGAAATAGATAATTATTATGCTGAAAGTGGAAACAATTTATTTGCTTTACGCAATATGTTCCAACAACAAAGTGGACAAAATTTATTTATAGTTGAAAATAATTATACTGAAATACAATTAGTGCCAGTTTTATCAAATCCTAATTCTTATATTATAACCAAAAACGGAACAAAGCAAATAAAATATGCTAACGGAGTTACGGTAACTGGTTGGGACGATAAAGCAAATGCATGGTTTGATAACGCAACCAATATGGGCATTAAAATTAATGTGGACAAAAAAGCAGGTCACATATATAACTTTACAATGGTTGGTAACAATCAAGTAACTGCTAAATCAAATACTAATTTTATAGTTCGTATAACTCCAGATGAGGCGTTGGGCGAAATATATTCATCAAGTTCGGACGATGGGTATTATAACAATTTAGTAAGAAGTAACGGTGTTGAAACTGAGTACAATGATGACGGAAGTATTAAGTATGAAACCTACTATCAAGAACAAGCGTCAGATGATGGAGTGTTTGTATTTGAATGGGTGGCAGATGATGAAAAGTTTAAAGTGATAGAGGTTAAGTACAATTATTATCAATTAATGGACCAGTCTGCTTTAAATATGGTAACTGACAAAACCCAATATCCATATTATCCATATAAATATGTAAGTACTAATTATATATTGCAAACTGAAAAGAATGATTCAGACTTGATTGAAATTACGTCTAAGTATAGCAAAACCGACCGAATAAGCGAAGACGGTCAAACTAAAAAAGTAAACCAAAGTGACCCAATTAATTTGGCGTACGAAACTTATCGTAAAGATGACGGAACGCTTACTTCTAAAAAGGTTACTCAAACAGGACTATATATTATTACCCGAACCATATCAATTGATGGTCAAACCGGTGAATACTCTTATGCATTCTTTGTTGATAGAAATATGATTGTTGGATATTCAATTTCAGACATTAAGCAAAAGGTGGTAGGTCAATTTATACACGTGGCAATGCCTAATAGTAAAGGTGAGGTGTATTATGATAATTTCACTAAGCAAGGTGTAAACACTTTAACTCAAACCGTTAAAGTTGCTGGAAAAGATGAAAAGATTAATGTGTATTTGGAAACCAACAAATTGCCTACTAAAATACAAGTGCCAAGCGGTAAATATGTTTCAGGTAAATATGACACATCTGGAAATGAGGTTGATGAAAGTAACATTGTTGCAACTTCATATAAAAACTTAAAATTAAAATTAAGTGTATATTTCTATGATGATTATGGAGTGTTGGGTACTAAAGGTGAATTTTTCAAACTTATGGACACAATCACATGGGATAAAGATGAGTATATAAACTTAAGTTTTAATAATGTAAATGATGGAGTTATTACTAAATTTAAAAATGCACGTATACATACTGAGGATAACAGTTTAAGCGTTCCTGGCGTGTATGTGTTTGTAATTGAGGATACCGTAGGTATCAAACTTGAAGATTTTGAAGTAGCAGATGTTAATAGTTTTGTGTTTGGTATAAAATTAACCAATCAAGAACCAGTTGCTGATTTATATAGTTATAGTGAAATTAATGAAAAATCTAGCGAACCAATATACGCAAGAGATGATAAAGTATTGTACACTAATCAACAATTTGTCGACTTTGAAATTCCAGTGGAAGAACTAAAATCTTATGACGCACAATTGGATATTGCGAGTATTGAAATTCGCCGTTCAACCAATTCGTCTTCTGGAGATGTGTGTTGGTTAAAATTAAAATCAAGCACGGGCGAAAATGGTTTTGTTGTTGATACTAGCGGAATTATTAAGTCAATACATAATCCTAATGGCAAAGATTATGTGGAATTTATATATGATGAAAATAATAAATTGATAAAATACATTATTCATTTAGACACTGGTTTAGAAGTGGTTGACAATCAAATAGTTTCATATAAAGAATATGTTTATACTATTAACATTAACTATGTATTAAGCGACCCAAAATATTATCAATATATAAGCACTAGTAAAGACGAAAAGGGAAACGAAACTTCAACAAGAAAGCAATTTTATTTCTCTACATACAAAGTGGTGATTGACCGTACTCCAAATAGCACAAATCTAGATGCTTTAATGGAAACTCAAGGAAATTACTTTGAAGGTTATCATCAATGGTTGGCAAAACAAAATCGTGTTGAAGCAAGCGAAAATATCAATAAAACTTTTGCGTATCGTAGCACTGAAACAGTAAAAGATTATTATGGTTTAGCAAATGCATTGTACTATCAATTTGCAAGCGAAGATGGTTCAAATTTATCAAATCAAGCAATGTATGCATTAAATATAGATTATGATAGCAAGTTGAATACGCAAGGTTTGTCTTCGATTTACTATAGAAAATTAGATTTTGATGATGATGCAATTGTTGCAAATTCACGTATGGGCTTGTTGCCAATTACTGAAACATATTTTAAAACTACCGAGTACTATACATTTAATGAAAGTTTGACTGCATATTCATTCTATTCGGCAAATAGTATCACATATTATCGTACAATAATGGAAATAGATGTTACAGACGAGTCAATATATAACAATAATTGTGGAGTATTTTACGAAATAATTGAAAAAGATATGGCGGGCAACCTTACTCAATATGTGGTGTATTTTGCTCCTCAAACTATGGAAGATGTGTCAATTACGATTAACGGTCAACTTGTTGGAAGCAATAATAGTAGTGATAGTAATTCAACAACCACTACTTTACCAACTGTTACTCTTAAGAAAGGTGGTGGCGATAGCAAAACATTTATAGGTATTAGTAGCGTTGATGCTGTAAGCAAAATAGCAACCGAAATTACATCAAGTGCACGCGACACGGAAGGATATTATCCATATTATGGAAACATTAATATATATAATTCAAAGCGTGAAAATATAAAGACTATATATGTAAATTCTACTTCTCAACATGCTGAATATGATGCTGAAAATCATGTATACACAAAGCAAGGAATTGAAAGTGAAATTTATAATGCTATCAAAGGACAAGGTAATTATACTATTGAGTATATTAATGTATTTGGCGAACGTTTTAGTGCGATTGTCAACAATTACACCGATTATCACAACTTAAATATAGGGTCTCTTCAAGCAATACAAGATTATATGGGTCAATGGTACATAACTTTTGACGAACTAACAACTGAAGTTGATGAAACTACTTATTGGCATGTGCAAGAAATTACAATAAGTTATACATTAGGTGTGCGTAAAGAGGTTACATACAATGCTACACTTATGGAAAATGGGCAAATCGAATTAAGTTTAAAAAACGTTAAGATAGGTGGAATTGATATAGGTGCAACTAAAGTAGATGAGATTGATATAGATGCAAATGAATTGGATAGATTAAATTTGCAACAAAATATACAATATTTGGTAACTGTAACAGACGTAGGACTTAAGGAATATGTAGTTCCAATATCTACAACCAAAGATTATCAATTGTACATTTTGACAGTTCCAGATAATCATTATGCTCGTGACGGCGTGTATTACACTTCAAACACAGTACAACTTTTGTACAATACTGATTTGTATAAACATGAAGTGTTTGTTAAATTAAATGACAATACTTCTGCTGAAGAGTTAAATAATGGTTATTATACTTCAATCTTGCAAGGAAATTATAATCTTTTAACATTGTTACCAGATACCTCAACTGACCCTGCCGGTCATATTGGTAGTTTGCGTAAGTTTACTATTAGTTTAACGCTAAAAGATGTAACCACAACACAATACACGTATGATTTTGAAATATACATTGACACTCGTGCAACTAATTTTGTAGTAGAAAATACACGAAAAGAAAGCAAGATGTCCAGCATTAAATCAACTTTTAAAAATGGAAATGATAAAGATTATCAAGACTATAATATAATGGATTTGATAAATCGTAATTACTACAAGGAATTAATTACTGAAACTATAAATATCCGTTGGGAAAGATTTACAAGCAGTTACTTTAGTTATAATTATGAATTGTTTGAATTTGTCAATGGTGACGAATGTGTTGATTTGTTAAAAGGCTTAAGCGTTAACGAATATTCAATATCACCTAAAGAAAATACAACTGGTAAGTACATATTTAAAGTAACTATTGAAAGTAAGGACGGTAAATGGATTGCTTCTCGTGTGTATGGAATATATATGTCAACAACAATTACTGGTTTGTATGAAGTTAAAGACGGTGAAGGCAATCTTTATGACCATACATCTACAACAAATTTAAGAGAAATAGAAATCGCATTAGGTAGCAGTGATAGTGTAAAACTTGATATTGCTAAAGCATTCAAGGTTTACACTGTTGATAATTTAAATACATTATTTAACAATTTTGGTTATAGCACGGCAGTCCTAATGTACATTGCCAATACCGAACTTACATTACATTCAAATGAAGATAATGCGGTGTATAGGGAGTATTACACGGTTGAAAGTGAGTATACCAAAATAACGTTCTACTACATTCATAGGTCCAATTATTACACATTTGCGGTTACTATGGAAGTGTATCCAACCAACAAAAATCAAAATATTTTGTCAACTCTTACATTTACAACCGAACCAAATCAAACTGGTGAAAGTTTGTTAAATAGCGGTGTGGCAAAAACAATATATAATTCGAATGCACAATATTATAGATTAAGTTTTAATTCATACAATCGTAATATGAGCGCATCTAATCCATTGGAAAAACATAATAAAATAATTGTTGATATTTACTATAATAATACTTTTGCAAAACGTATTAAAGGTGGAGATGAATCTACTTCACCTATTGAATTTAAAAATAGCGGAAGTTATAAATTAGAAATAAAAGATGAAGCGGGAAATATCCAATACTTCAACTCAAATTCATTATATCAAGATTTCTTCACTGTGGTTGTTATGAAGAAAAATGATATGTTATACACCGTTAATGGTGAAGCACCTATTCAGTATGCTTATTATGACAGTGCGGTAACTTTGCAAATTAACCGTTACAACGAAGCAACTGGCAGAAACAACTATGATATTAACACTATCAAACTTAATGCGAAGTTAAATAGTAAAAATTATACAGGTTACGAGCACCCAAGCGAATCTGCAACATATATCTTTAAAGATTATGGAACATATTTAATAACAATGGAAGCGGATTTGTTGGGTACTGGAAATTCAAAAGGCGAGCATGTTGAAGCACGTTTGGTATTTACAATTTTAAATCCAAATGAAGCAAGAACAGCCCTAGACTTTACTTCAATATATGGATATAACATCATATCTATATTTAGCGAAACTAAAACAACGCAAAAAGATGTTACTGACAAGTTTATGGATTTATTACAAGATAAATCAAATGTTGGCGAAACAAACGTATACAACAAACTTATAACTTATGAAAGATTGGTTGATGCTTTTGGCACTGCTACTCAAGGTAAAATGAAGTTTAAAGTGTTGTATGAAGTTGAAAATGACGACTTATTGCCATCACGTCGAGCAGAGTTTTCATTTACACTAAATAATGAAACTGCATCAATTACTTCTTCGATTAAAGCGGGCGGAAAAACTACAGATGCTGTAATCTTAAAATTTAATGCGGCAAATATATACGACCAAATAGGTGATTGTAACCTAGTTATTAATGATGAAGTAGTGCTTCGCATTGACGAAAACTCACTTAACCAAATTACCGAAATTAAGGTGGATAAGGTTGGCAATTATTATGTTCAATTAATGGGAGATAGCGGAAATATTGCGCATAGTTTTAACTTTACTATCAAAGAACCTTTAAATGTGGTTTCAATCATATTGATTGTGGTTGTAGCGTTAATAGTTGCTGGATTGATAGGAACATTTATTTGGTTAAGAACTCGCATGAAAGTAAGATAATTTGCTTGACATTTTGCTGTTAAGGTATTAGTATTTTATTAAAGGAGAATATTTGTAATTGTGTCGTACAAAACGGCACAATTGCAAATTAAATTAATCATGGAAAAATTTTTAAAGAAAACATTATTAAATATTATAATATTTGTAGCGATTTATCTTTTGGCGGTAGTTGCTGTTACATTTTTCAAAACCAATCAAATTGGTTTTGACACAACTTACTTAACTGATACTATTACAATTTTTGTAACCGCTATGGGTGTGGGTATAATATTATTATTTAAGTTGTTTAAAATGTTGGACGGTAAACCTAATTCAAAAAAGGATAAAGGTTTAAGTGACAAGGGTAAGGACTCTAAGGGTAAGGAAGTAGAGCAATATTTTAGTAATGATTTTATTTCGGTTGATGAAATGAAGAGTAAAAAAGACTTTAACTTTTGTACAACCAAAAATATTAGAACGGTTAATAAAGATGGTGTGCTTGTGCGTGCTGAACGAGTTGGTTCTAATATTGAGGTAAATTTTATTAAACCAATCCATACACTAATTATTGGTACTACCAGTTCGGGTAAAAGTACGCAATATATTATACCAACTTTACAGTTGTTATCAATGACGGCGTCAAAACCTTCATTCGTAATCACCGACCCTAAAAAGGAATTGTATGAAGAAAATGTGGAAAAGTTAAAAAGTGAAGGTTATAATATTCTTCGTCTAGACTTAGACAATCCATATGGTTCTTCAATGTGGAACCCATTAACTTATGTTTATCGTACATATCACAGAAGTTTAAACATAAACAAGGAAGTAAAAATTCACCAAGCGGGCGAAGACCCTCGTGCAAGAAAATTGCTAATGGATAGCGATTTTGATTGGCGCACTACTCACTGGTATGAATTTAATCGTACTGCATATGCTGACCGTAATAACCTTGACCGTGATTTAAGCGTTGTTCGTAGTAAATTGCAAGCGGCTGCGTTTACTGAAATTCAAGACGTTGTAACAGCAGTGGCACCGGTTGTAAATACTAATGATGCCAACTGGGAAACAGTTGCTCAAAAACTTATTCAAGCAGTAATATTGGCAATGCTTGAAGATAGTACTGACCCAGAGTTGGGACTTACTGAGGATAAATTTAATTTTTACAACGTGTACAAGATTTGTAACTTCACAGATACGGGCGGTAGAGATACTTTTGCAACTCTTAAAAAGTATTTGTTTGAGTATCGTGACAAGTTTTCAAAGGTTCGCGAACTTGCAAATTCAGCACTAAACAATGCTGAAACTACTAGTAAAAACTACATGGGTTTTGTGTCAAACAAGACTATTGCATTTAGTGATGAAGGTATTAGTTTGATGACCAGTAAAAATGAAATTGACTTTAATCAAATTGACGAAAGACCTACTGCTATATTTGTGCACATTCCTGACCAAATTGAAGTTCGTCACCCTCTAGGTGCGCTATTCATTACTCAAATGTACAAACGTTTGGTTGAAAAGGCAAATTCGTTAGGTGGAAAGTTGAAGCGTAATGTGTATTTTGAATTAGATGAATTTGGTAATATGCCTAAGTTCCAAAATTTGGGTACAACTCTTGCGGTTGCACGTAGTCGTGGAATATTCTATCAATTAGTTATTCAATCTTATGCGCAATTAAATAGTAAGTACGGTGACCAAGAAGCACAAATTATTAAAAACAACTGTCCAATTTCGGTGTACGTTGGTTCGGACGACCACAATACCAATGAAGAGTTTAGTAAAATTCTTGGTAACAAAACTATTGAAATGGTTAATGTTAACACAAGTAAAGGTCCAGATGGCAAGGAGAATAAGAGTGAAAGTAAGCAAATTATCACTCGTCCAATAGCATATCCACACGAATTAAATACTTTCCGTAAGCAAAGATATTTGATTTTAAAATCATTTGAACCGCCTTGCGTGTACAAAAATATATTTACACCTAAATATGAATGTACTGATATTTATAATTTGAAAAAGACGCCAGAACAATATGTTGCAATGAAAGGCTTTGACGAACGTAATGTGTATTACGATATTATAAGACGTAATGATATAATGAAAAAGCGCAATTCTTCAACATCTGATGATGACGATGATGATGATTTGTTTGATTTTTAGTAATTGACGAAATTATGCGAAGCAAATTTAGTAATGGTTGGATTATTATTTGCTTCGCAAATTTTAAATTGACAAGGATATTAATTATTAGAAATTTTAGTAAATTATTAATTAAGTGTTAAAAGTGTTTGCAATATTTAAAAAAATGTTTTATAATGATAATATCATTATGAAGTGTAAATATTGTGGCGTGTTATGAAACTGGTTTAAATTTAAATATTTATACTTAAGAAAAGGAAACTGTTGTGAAAAAGAAGAGAGTGATTTTAAGCGTTTGTGCTTGTGTGTGTCTTGTGTTGTCACTAAGTGTTGTGGCTATAACTTTTTTGCATACTGCTCCTAAGCATAAGCATGTGTTAGGTGAGGAAAAAACATATCATATTTGCAATGATAGTATATATTATACTAGACAATGTAAAGATGGTTGTGATGTTCCATTTGAAACTAAAGCGACTTTAACAGACGTTTTCCTAAGCGTTACCGAAAGGGACAGTGTAATTTTGGACGAAAATGTAACCTTAAAGGAAGAGGTGATGATTAAAACCTTCTCCGAACAAGGTGACGAACTAGAACTAAATATTAATTTAGATTTAAATAATTTTACATTATCTAGCAATATTCAAAATAAGCAAAGTAATTCAATGTTTATGTTTAATTCAAATATTGGTAAACTTAATTTTAATGTAAAAAATGGTAAGATTTGTTCTGCCGATTTGTCGTACATATTTAATTTTAAAAATAATAAATATAGTGGAAGCAACATCAAGTTTAATATTGATAATGTTGAATGCGTGACTTCTGGAGTAAAAACAACGCCATTATTTATGAAAGATGTATATAATATACAATTTAATGCCACTAATTGTAAGTTTATATCAAACTCTACCAGTAATCAAAGAGGTGATTATGGTGTAGGCGCATATATTAATAGTGAAAGCGAATTTAATTTCAACAATTGCTACTTTGAAGGTGGTGATGGTGTATATGTTAAAAGAGGAAATGTCAACTTAAATGGTTGTGCATTGATTAACTCAGGACTTGTATCTAACTATGCTCAAAATGTTGATGACTTTTCTGCGGTTGGAGCATGCTTAACTGCTGATAGTCATACAACTAAAAAGGGTGTTTCCGAGTTTGCTATTACTATCAAAAACTGCTCAATGCAAAGCAAGTCTAGTTTTAAAATGATATGTGTTATTGAAACCGAAGCGGAAACTGGATTAGGACTAAATGTTAGCAATAATTCGTTGATAGATGTTCAATCCTGTGTCTTTAACAATAATCCAACGGCAATAACAATTCCTCAATACGATATCATTAAATACCCAAATGGACAAGCACCTCAAAATAATGGTTCGCAAACATGGGTTTGTGGAGATTGGACTCAAACTATTAGTGAATAAATATAAATAAGACTAAATTTAGTCTTATTTTTTTTACTAAAATATTTTTATGCAATTCATATTTGGGTGTTGATAATGCAAAACTTAATCACCAATAAATTAAAAATTTTCATACTATGGGTTGAGGTGATTTTGTGAAAAAGAATTTATTTAAAATTGTAGTTCTTGTATTGACGTATGTGGCAATATCGTTAGGAGTGTATTTTGTATTAAAAGCATGTGGACTTACAACGATTAGTAAAATTCGTGACTTTATTTCATCAACTGGAGCGTGGGGGTATGTTGTATTCTTTTTATTTCAAGTTGTTTCATCTACATTTATTTGCATAATACCTTTTGAAGATGAGTTGTTGACTGCGTGTGCAATAGTTTTGTTTGGACCAATAAAAGGTTTTTGCATTGCCTCATTTAATATGTTTGTAACCTCAAGTTTGCAATTTTTGATAGGAAGATATTTCTGCAAAGGATTGATTACAAGACTTATAGGCGGAGATGCGGTTGAAAAGTATCAAAACTATTTGCAAGTTAAGGGCGAGATAATGTTGCCAATACTATATCTAATTCCATTATTTCCGCATGACAGTTTGTGTTTGTTGGCGGGCATGAGTAAAATGAAATACTTGTATTTTGCTCCAATTACATTAGTGATGCGTTCAATTGAAATTGCTGAATTATGCTTTTTAGGTAGTGGGATTATTGATTTTGGCGCTTTAAGTGTAATGGACTGGATATTGATTGCGAATGTAATAATTATTGATATATATTTAATATTTAAATTGCAAAAATTTATTGAAAATAAAATTCAAAAATAAATATAAAATAATTAATAAAAATACTTTAAATAAGTATGTTTTGCAAATAAATAATTATAAAATATTAAAAGTCAAATTACATTTTTCAAATAATTTAATACCGCATTTAATATGTTTTTTGAATTAGGTTTTTTATTCAAGTTTAAATGATTTTGAATAGTGTTTCTAAATTTAGGACTGTTTTTCCATGTTGATAGTAGCATATGTCTTACATCTCTTTCAATAGTGTCAATATTTGCTAAATGAATACTTGCTACATACTCAAACAAGTTGATATAATTATCTCCAAAAAAGTTAATGCTAAGTGCATTTGCTAAAACGTCAGTAAGATATTTAAAACCTACATATTTTGAAGAAATGTCTAAATTTTCCAATTCCAGTTTAACTAATTTATTGATTAAATTTGAGGTTTGATGTTGGGGTTGTATTGTGTTTAATTGAATATTATTCACAATGAAGTCCTTAACTTTATAAATTTGGTTAAAATTACAACAATTATTAAAGAATAAATCATCTATGCCTGATGATGAAAACACAATAAAAATTCGATTTTGATAGTTGTGGCAAGTTTTTGCAATGTTTTGTATCATCTTTAAAAATTTAACGCTCTTTACAATGATTATTAAATGATATTGAGGATTTTTGATTGATGAAAAAAGCACCGACAAACTATGCAACTCCTTAAATGCTACATCGCATTGCGAAATTAGTGAAACTAGGTCGTTTTTTAATTCAATGTTATTTTCGCTATAAATTATAAGATTGCTAGATTTGTACATTGTGTCTCCTAGAAATATTTTTCCAAATTATAACATTTAATTGTTAAATAGTCAATCAAAAAAATCTAAAAAATTTAAAAATTAGAACGTTTGTTCTAGAAGAAGGATGTGATTTGCTATTTAAGTTAATTATAATAGTGAATATTTTGATTTGGGGTTGATTTTTTTATGCATAAATGTTAATATTTGAGTGTTTAATCAAAGTATAAGTTTTATACAAATCACTTTTGGGAGATGTTATGCAAAAAATATTAAGTACAATGCGTAAAGCGGTTGAAAAATATAAATTAATACAAGATGGCGACAAGATTGCTGTGGGGTTATCTGGTGGAAAGGATAGTCTTGTGTTACTAAAAGCGTTGAAGATGTTTCAAAGATTTAATATATACAATTATGAAATTATTGCAGTGACAATAGATATTTATTCGGGGAAAGAAGACTATTCGCACCTTCAAAAGTTTTGTGATGAACTGGGTGTTGAACTTGTTATAGAAAAAACGGATATTCATCAAGTGGTTTTTGATGAACGAAAGGAAAAAAATCCTTGTTCGCTATGTGCCAAAATGCGCAGAGGGGCGTTAAATAGCGTTGCTGTTAAATATGGTTGCAACAAAATTGCATTGGGTCATCATTTGCAAGATGTTGTGGAGACCTTCTTTTTGTCGTTGTTGTATGAAGGACGTTTGAGTACAATGAAACCAAAGTCGTATATGTCTAATTCCAAAATCACATTGATTAGACCATTGTTCTTAACTCATGAAAAAACTATAAGGGCAATAAGTAAAGATTTTCCAGTAAAAAAGAGTAAGTGTCCTGCGGATAAAAATTCAAAAAGGCAAGATGTGGAAAAAATGATTGATGACATCAATAACCTTATTCCTGAAAGTAAAAAGCGTATAGAGAGCGCCATAATATCAATTGAAAGTTATAATTTATTGGATAAAGAATAGTAATTTTTTGTAATATTTTGTCGATTATCAAAATACATATATACAAAGGAGTTTTTAGTATATATGTATGACGAGTTTTATTCAAAGACAATAGAATACGCTAATTATATTGTTGATAATAATGCTACTATTCGTGCAACGGCAAAAAAATTTGGAGTTGCCAAAAGTACAGTTCACTATGATTTGAAAAATAGATTAAAATATTATGATAGCGAGTTGTATATTAAAGTTAAACAAATTTTGCAAAATAATTTTAATGAAAAACATATTAGAGGTGGTCTTGCTACCAAACAAAAATATTTGCAAGATAAACAAGTTGATAAATTTAACGAGTATGATTGTTATGGATATTAAAAATAAATTAATAATCAATTTTAAATAAATAATTCAATGCAAAACTAATTATTTGAATAAATTATAAAAAATTATTAAAACAATACTTATTTTAAGGTATGTAATTCAAAATAAATAAAAAATAAAATATTAAAAAATATTTTATTTTTTTTATTAATTATTAAAATTTTTGAATAAATCCAGCATGTGCTACGGTTAATACATATATTTTATTTGCATTTGCTTTCTTTAGTATTTTGCTTATTTCGTTAGTTGTGCTACCTGTAGTAAAAACGTCATCAATTAGTAAAATATTTAAATTTTTAAATTGTTTAGGATTTATCAATTTAAAGCAATCTTTCACATTTTCTTGACGTTGCCGTCTTGATAATTTTGTTTGTGTTGGAGTATTGCGAATTCGTGTTATATCATTGTTGATTGGTATTGATGTTAAATTGGATAAATTTATTGCTAATTCACGTGCTTGATTATAGCCTCTTTCCTTTTCGCGTGTAGTAAAAAGAGGAACGTAGCAAATTATATCAATCTTCCAATTTTGCCTGATAAATACATCATACAAAAGATATGATAAAGGTTGTGCTAAAAATTTGTAACGTGCGTATTTAAGTTTGTGTATAATGGGAGCGACTTTATCGTTGAAGTTTAGTGCGGAACGTGCAAGTTCAAAGTTGAAATTGTTTGCTTTACAGTTTAGGCAAACACCTTTTCCGTCTTTTTCAAATTGCAAACCACATCTATTGCAAAAGTTTGTGTTAATAAATGGTAAATTTATGTAACAATTATTACATAAATCGTATACATTTTTAGTAACTAATTCATTTTTACAACAAATGCATTTAATATGTTTTGGATAAAAGCAATTGATTAAATTGCTTGTAATTTTTGAAAGTATATTCATAAATTTTTCCTATGGATTGTATTTTTTGCATTCGTCACGTAGATAATCTTTTAATAAAGTAAAACGTTTTGCGGTGTAATTATTATAAATCATTCGTGACAAATTTTGTTTGCTACCAATCAATACTACAACTTTTTTTGCGCGTGTTATAGCGGTGTATAGTAGGTTTCGCGTAATAATTATTGGCGCTCCCGATACCAAAGGTATTACAACGGCGTCAAATTCACTTCCTTGACTTTTGTGTATTGTAATTGCGTAGGCAAGGGTTAGTTGATGAAGTTCGCTTCTAGGATATGTGCAAACTTTTCCATCTTCAAACTTAACAGTTACGTCATATGTGTTAGGCAGTATTTCAATTATATGGCCAATGTCGCCATTATAAACTCCCATTCCTTCAACGCGTTCACCGCGTTCGCCTATTTTGTAGTACTCTAATTCATAATTATTAACAATTTGCATTACTTTGTCGCCAACGCGATATTTGATAAATTCTTGTTCTATTTGAGCGCCTTTAAAATGAGGATTTAGAACTTGTTGTAATTGCTTGTTTAGGTTATCTATTCCGCAAACTCCAGCACGCATAGGTGCTAAAACTTGAATTCGGTCACTATCTATTTTGAAGTAGTTTGGAAGTCTGGTGGCTACCATATCAATAATTTTGCTTGCGCAATCTTCTGGATTGTTGTTTTGTTCATAAAAGAAATCTTTACTTGAATTGTTGATTGTTGGCATTTTTCCGTTATTAATTAAGTGGGCGTTTACAATAATTAAACTATCTTTATCTTGGCGGTAAATTTGATTTAGGAAAGATACTTGTATTTGCTGTGATTCGATAATATCGCGTAATACATTTCCTGCGCCTACGGATTGTAATTGGTCTTTATCGCCAACCATTATAACCCTTGCGGTTGGGCGGATTGCTTTAAGCAGTGAGCAAAACAAACTTATATCCACCATTGACATCTCATCAATTATTATCACGTCGGCATCTAATGGATTGCTTTCGTTTCGGTGGAATATACTTCCGCCATCTTTTGTTGGGTTAGTTTCAAGTGCACGATGAATGGTTTTTGCTTCTTGACCGCAAGATTCGCTTAAACGCTTAGATGCGCGACCAGTAGGTGCTAATAAAAGCACTTTTTTTCTAGTTGCTTCCAATATGTTTAAAATACATCTTACTATTGTGGTTTTTCCCGTTCCTGGACCACCTGTAATTACTGAAGCACCATGATTTAATGCGGTTGTTATTGCTTGAATTTGGTCGGTATTTAAAGTTATTTTGTTTAATGCTTGATATTCGCTTATATGAGACGAAAAATCTATTTGACCTTCAAAAATGTTTTGAGACAATAGCATTAATTTGCGTGCAACATATAGTTCTTGGTAGTAAAACCTATTGGTTACAACAATGTCTTCGCCGTGATGAGTAAAGCATTTTACACTGCCTTCAATCGTCATAAATTCCAGTACTTGTTCAAGTTTAGGTGTGTCTTGTGGTAAAAAGTTTAATAGTTTTAATGCATTATCATATAAACAAGATTTTACCAAATAAGTATGACCTTCTTTGTCGCTTGCTTGCTTTAGGCAATGAAAAAGTCCCGCTTTTATACGGTCTTCACTCATTGGGTCTACTCCTGTTTTTTGTGCTATTGCGTCTGCTGTGGCAAATCCAATACCGTCTATATCCTCAACTAATTTATAAGGGTTTGTTTTTACTTGGTTTACAGTATTTTCCTTGTATATGTTAAATATTTTTAAGGCAAGGTTGGTAGATATTGAGTGTGATTGCAAAAACATTACTGCTTCTTGCATTACTCGACATTCAGCATAAGCGTTTCCTATTTCAAAAGCTTTGTTTTTACTTATTCCTTTTATTTCTGCCAATCTCATAGGGTTTAGTTCTACTATTGCCAATGCGTCAGTTTTGAATTTGTCTACAATCTTT
The DNA here is from genome assembly GCA_017481235.1 of Clostridia bacterium. Lineage (GTDB taxonomy): Bacteria > Bacillota > Clostridia > Christensenellales > UBA1242 > Onthoplasma. The sequence goes on from JAFUPL010000034.1 coordinate 28,083, forward strand.
TTTGCGGTTACTGGACCAACTCCTTTGATAATTCCGCTACTTAAATATCTTTCTATGGCAAGACATGAACTTGGTTGTAAAATTTTTACTTCTTGTACACTAAATTGTTCGCCATACTTACTATTTACCGAGGTTTGTCCCTCTAATTCTACCGACAACCCTTCACTTATTTGTGGAAATTTACCAACGGCGGTAATGCGTTGGTTGTTGCTATTTACTATTAGTACTGTGTAATTGTTTTGTTCATTTCTAAAAATAATATCTTCAATAGTTCCAATTAATTTCATGATTATATTATATATAATAATTTAAATTTTTGCAAGTTAACTTACCTGATTTGACAAATATAAAATAACTCTTTACTTTTTTTACTTTTTTTGCTACAATTTGCAAGTAAAGGAGAAAATTATGCGAGTGTGTAATTTTGCAAGTGGAAGCAAAGGTAATTGTACATATATTGAAAGTGATAATGCTAAAGTTCTTGTGGATATTGGCGTTAGTGCTAAATATGTGGTGGATAATTTAACCGAACTTAATATTAACCCTGAAAGTATAGATGCTATACTAATTACTCATGAGCATAGCGACCATATAAAGGGTGTAATTAATTTTGCAAAAAAATATAGAACCAAAATATTGTGCGCTGAAGTGCTTGAAGATGTGCTTAATACACAATTAATTGGTTGTGCCGATTTGATTGAAACTTATGCTGGCGAATTTGAAATTGGCGACTTGAGGGTTATTCCATTTCCGCTGTCGCACGATAGTGTGGCGTGTTTTGGTTATAAATTTATTGACGGAGATGCAAGTGTTAGTCTTGCTACCGACTTAGGGTTTTGTCCTGAAAATGTGTTTAGAATTATCAATTCGAGTGCTGTTGTTTTTTTGGAGGCTAATTATGACCCCGAAATGTTATTTGCGTGTAATTATCCTCCATTTTTGAAAAAAAGGATAATGGGGAATTATGGGCATTTATCCAATAAGGATTGCGCACTTGTTGCTGAAAAGTTGGCGTATTCGGGCACTCGTCAAATAGTGTTGTCGCACATTAGCGAAAACTCCAACACTCAATTTTTGGCGTATACTACTGTTAAAAATTATTTGGAAAGTAGAGGCGTGATTGTTGGTCAAAATGTAAGACTGGACGTTGCAAATCAAAATTGTAGAGGCACGATTTATAAAATAAGAAAAACAATTTAAAAACCAAATAAAAATATTAAAATAAATAAAAAATAAATTAAATTATTAAAAAATTAAAACAAAACATTAAAAATATATAAAAATACCATAAAACAAGATAAGGTTGTAAAAAATGAATTATTTTACCGCCTTATTTTTTACTTATTATTCAATAAATATTGCGTTAATTATTTAATTTTACAAATTGTTTTATTTAATAAATAAAAAATATAAATTTACATATGTAATACATTTGATTTTTAATTCAAAATTAGATATAATTATATAAACTATAAATAATTAAAAATAGTGAAATTTTTTAATTAAGATTGCAAAAGATAAAGTGAGGGGTTATGAAAAAAATTTTAACTGTTGTAGCAATATTTATGACAATGTTATGCGGAAGCGTATTTCTTGTTTCGTGCTCAAAAGATTATAGCAAAATGTATCTTGAAGTTGAGTATTGTGTAAGCGAGAAAAATGCTGACGGTGAATGGGAAATAGGTGATTGGGTAACAGTGTCCAGTGGTGGACAATTTGACCACTTTATGAGCGACTCTAATTCCAAGCGTTTACATTTAAGAGTTAATGTTAAGGGTACTTCAAAGAAAGTGGACTCGTTGTATATTTCACAATCTGTAAGCACTTCAATTATGCCTGAAAGCAGAATTGTAAAGCCTAATGAAGCGTTTGAGATGATAGTTAATACTATTGGCAGTGTTCGCTTTACTATAACTCCAAGTCAAGGTGGCGAGGATAAGGCCGTATCTTTTGGTGTTAATGTGTATAAAGAATTGACTGGAATTTCTCAAAATGAAAACTGCGTGCCTGGCGTAGTTGTTAATGGGTATGTCAAGTTGGATAGTTTGCCTAATTTGATTGAATATGCTCCTATAGGTGAAACAAATCAAACTGGAGTAAATTTTTCTTTTGAAAGTGTTGAAAGTTGTATAGGAAGTTTAGAGTATGATAATTCTATAAGTTTAATAAACAGAAATTTTATACCTAACACTAACTACGAACTAGACCCAAATTCAAATGGCACTAAAATTGTAAATAAAAACAATGCAAATGAATATGTTGAGTTGGACACCTCTACGGGTCAATTAATGTTAAATGTGTCAACAATATATGATTTGACAACTTCTAATAATGTTATCAAACTAAAAGCAACTTCAAAGTATTATGAAGAAATTACAACTAATATATATGTGTATATTGTTGATAATTTTACAACAAACTCATTATCGGTAAGTTACGATAAGGATAATCAACAAATTATCAATAGCAATGACAATATTAACTTGTATAATGCTTCTGTAGATGTATTGTCGGGTAAAATTGCATATAATAATATTCAAGTTTATACCAGTTTAAATTCTATTTATTCATATCAATCTAGTCCTTCGGTTAAATTGAAGGTGTATATTAATGGGGCTGAATATGATTATAATAGTGCGGTTAGTAATAATTTAGGAATTCAAGTAACTCCAGTAACAGAAGAATCTAACGGTGTTGATAAATTGACTGGACTAAAATTTGCAGTTAATCCTAATGCTAATACAGATATCAACTTGTATAATGTGCGTTTAGAACTTGATTTTGATGTACTAAATTTTAGTGCTAGCGATGAAGACCCTAAAACAGTACTATATAAAGAATTTACAATAAGTGTTAAAGATTTGGCAAGCGGTTTTTATATTAATGGTAAGGCATACGGTAATAATTTAGATAATTTTGAGGGTAGTACTATTACTGGTTATGAATCTACTCAACCAGCACAGTTGTATACTACATACAGTACAGACGCTATAGGTATGCCATTAAATATTCAAGCAACACCTACCAGCGCAATAAATTCTCAAGTGTATGTTGGATTTTATGGTGGATATGAAGGTGGAGAGTTTAAGAATAATCTATTAAAATCTAGTAACCAAGACCAAATTGCACCTCTACAATTGATGAAAACAATTAGTAGTAGTTTTACTCCTAATAATAGTGGTGAAGTTGAAATAGATTTTAGCAACAAAAATAGAATTGTGTACTTAAAATTTAATGAGTTGGCCTTAATACCAAGTAACTTGGAAAAAATATACATGGTGTGTAGCGTTTTAAGTACTCCTGAAACATGGTTGGGTGCAACGGTTACATCTGAATATGTTACATTTGTTGCAACTATTGATGTCGTGGGCGCGGTAGATGGTATTTCGGTGTACAAGGATAGTGATGCTAAACAATTGTTTGATGACGAATATGTATCAAATGCTAAAACTAATCAAGCGTATATTGATTTTAGAGGGTCAAACTTTAAAACTATTGATTTTAGCAAGATTGAAATAACTTCATCAAGAGGATATATTAAATATTCAAGTAATGGAGAGACTGACTGGGATAGCAAAATCACTGCTGATATGCTCAGTCCTAAAGATTCTACACGTAAAATTATTTATTTTAGAACAGAGCAACCGTGTGAAGATAGTTTGATAATTTCTTCACCAAATGGCATAAATTGTAAATATAACTATAAATTTGTAAACACTTCAAGCGCTGAAGGTGTTAAAATTGAGTTTGACGAAACGTATATTTGGAAAAGTAAAATTCAAGATAATGTTGACCTTGAAGGGGTTACTAGCGATGGTGCAATTACTTTAAAATATTTAGCATTGCAATCTGGTAGAAGTGCTCAATTTACAGCATCTGGCGATGGCAAAAATAGCACAATCAAATCAGTGCAAGCAAAAAGTTTACTTGTAAATAGTGATGAGTATGGCAAGATAATTAACGCTAATGGTGAAAGTAAATACAATAAAGTATTTTCGTCATTTAGTTCAAGCGCTATTAAAGTTTCTAATAGCGGTGGATATTTGTTTGATATTAGTGCAAATAGTAATGAGTTTACATCAATACTATTTGTTAAGGTTGAATTTTATACTACTGATAATAATGTTGTAGTTCTTTCAAATAAATATTTTATATATGAAGTTGCGGTTTATGTTCCTGCAAGAGATTTAAGAGTTAACACTGTAGATGATAAGAATTCTATAATATACATAAATCAACATTATCCTGATGTTGCCAAAGTGACATTTAATATTGGACTTAATAGTGCTACTACAAGTTTAACATTTTCATCAAGTGCTGTTAATGATGAAATTAACAAGGAGTATAGCGTTAAGGGAATTAAATCTATTTATGGAATAGCGGTTAAACCTTCGGAAAGCGCTGGCAAATTCGATGAAAGTGCAAAAAATGAACATTTTAAATTAAACAATTTATACAAAAATAATTTTATTAAAGATGACTGGTATTTCATAAATAACGATAACAAGACTTTCTCGGTACAAGCATTACAAAGTTTAAATAACTTGGGATATAATTCAATATCGTTTGATATTGTAATTTATCAATTTGGTGAAGAAAAGGAAACTACTAAGATTACAAAAGTAATATCTTTTGGGGTAAGTAATCCGTCTGAAAAAATTATTATCACATCAGGTGTTGAAACCTACAATAATGTATACTTAAGTTTGATGAAAGGCGCAACTAGTCACAAGATTACAGCAGATGTAATAAGTTCAAGCGGAGAGGTTACCTACAAAGATTTGGGTTGCAAGTTGTATTTATATGACGAAACTACTAAAGTTCGACATGAATACAGTGATGAAAATTTACAAGTTTCGGTAGAAGATAATACATTTACAATAACCGCAAAAAACGCGGGTGGCGTATATGTGTTGGTGTTGTATGCAAAGGATTCGTATAATGCAAGCGAGCAAAAATATGACACTGTTCATGAAATTAAAATAACTGTCAGTGATGGTGCTAGTGCTGAGACTGCATATTTAATTCAAGATTTGGACGATTTTGTTGCATTGGCAAATACTGAAGAAAACGTATATTATAGACTATGGAAAGATATAGATATTTCGGCATTAAGTGACTCAAAAACTGATTATTATGAATGGTGGAGTACTGCTAGAACGTTTAATGGTGTTTTAGATGGTTCTATGAGTATTGAAGATTTTAATACTGGTAAGAAAATTTATCAAAAATACTCATTAATAGGTTTAAAAGTAAGCAATTATAATTTATTTAATGAAGCGAATTGCTTTGGATTATTTAATAGTGTTGGTGCTACAGGCATTATACATGATGTGGTATTTGATGAGGTTGAAATTGATATTTCATTAACTAGTGCAAATACTGCCAATAGTAGTTCTATCAACATTGGAGCAATAACTGCAATTAACTATGGTCAAATTGTAAATTGTAATGTAAATATTGTTAAAAGCAAAATTACTTTTAATACTGATGCTAACAGTGCTGAATATAATATTGGTTTAATTGCTGGATTAAACTCTACAATTAAGATAAATGAAACAACATACAACGGAACTATATCTTATAGTAATGAAAATATAGGTTCAATTTATTCACATATAGTAGATGTTGATTCCAACGGTGCTCAAACTGGAATATTGTCAGTAGAGATTTTAAACGATAATACCAACAATTTAAATGAAGCAACCATTAATATTGGTGGTGTTGTGGGTAATAATAATTCATTAATTAATGCTGATTACGTTGACGGAAATTCAAAGAGTGTTGGCGAATTGATTAATGCTGTGGTACATATTGAACTAAAATTTAACTATGACGCTTCAAATGCCCCTATGACAATTAACGATATTAATATTGGTGGTATTGGCGGATTAAATAGTGGTATTATTAAAAATATTAGCGTTAGCGGAAGCATTATTGCTAACGATAAGGTAAATATTGGTGGTATTGTTGGTCAAAATATAGGCACAGTGAAAGAAGTTGCTAACTATGGTGCGCATATCGAGGGTTATTCGTTAAATAATACACTTAACAATGAGTCTAAATACAATGGAACATTTATTTATCATGGTTCAAATGCTACTCAAGAGCAAAATATTGGTGGTATTATAGGTTACAACAATGCTGGAACTGTGGATAACGTTCGTGTAATGTTTATAACCTTTGCTAAAGGCGAAGTTTCAATTGCTTCAAGTAGTGCTTTGGTTAAGGGCGTTGGCAATGTTGCGGGTGTTGTTGCTAAGGCAACTAATACACAATTAACACGTGCATATGTTGAAAACTTTATTATTGATGAAAGTGTTTTAACCTACAATATAGTTGGCGACAATGCAAATGTTGCAGGTTTGATTGCTTGTATTAAAGATGAAACTGGCGATGGAAAAACTGCCACAAATGCTATGCTATCATTTGTGCAAGCGGATTTTGACGTAAGAGATTGTGTATTTTACGAATTTGGAAAAGATTTAACATCATATAAATACGTTTACTTTATTGGTGATGTGTTAAGCAATAATATTACTGATAATAAGTTAAATAGTCATCAAAATCTTGGTGATGATATAACAAACGAAAAAACTACTAGTGGAACAAGTTACATTATCAATAACGTTGTTTATGGCGCGGGACTTAAAAATGTTGTTAAATATGGTCTTGATAATGGTGATATTACCATTGGTGCCACTGACCCAAATGTTACTATTGATATTGATGGCAAGACTTACGTTATACAATGGCGTCAAAGTGATGAGAAAGATGATGAAAATGTCAATGGAAATTATCCATATTTAATATATATTCATGACACTAATGTTTATTATACATTAACAGTAAAACCTACTGAGATAATTGTAAACGTTGATGAAAACTATTTTGATAAAGATGTTGTTTCTTCAAGTGGTAACAAATTTAAAAAATATGACAATGGATTGTATTTGCAATATGTGGATAACAACAATACTCCTGAAAACACTAAAGATGACGATGTTGTTTCTACCGCTATTGTGTATTACGTTGATGGAGATGAAAACTCTTACAAATTAGTAAGTGATGGTAAAGGAAAAGGATTGATTGAAAAAACAATTCTTCCAAATCTTGAAGCGGTTAATGGTTCGTATAGTGTAAGTATTGTTTCGGGTTCAAATATTGCTACTTTAACTGACGGTGGTATTAAATTTAGTGGAGTAGGCAAGGTAGAATTAAAATTTGTATCATTGTTTGATAGAACAAAAACGGATAATGTTACTATATTTGTAGAAAAACCTTTACATGCTGAAGTGTTTGATGTAACGGCAAGTAGTGGACTTGAAGATAGAAATCAACAAGGTCAAAGATTTACTACAATGGCTGAAGTGCATTCGTTATTGTCGCTAAATATTAAAGACGTTGATGGTCAAGCATTTGATAGCGCTAAAACTTACATGATGGCAGAATACGGTTCGGGCGTTGCCAAGATTAATGATGTTGAAACTGATGTGGCAGATGTTAAACCATATTTTGACTTAAAAGCAATTACCGAGCAAATTGGTGGCAATTCTAACAAGTATGTTTTAGGTCAATTTAATGTTCAAACATCTACATTAAATCCAACTTATAGTTATTTGGAAATTCCTATTAAACTAAAAGTGTATTTAAACTTGGATAACTATTATATTGGTCAAACATCTTTAAGTACTTTTATGGGCAACACTTCAACATTACTTCAAGAAAAAGATATTACAATTGTAATATATAACAAAGCAACCGATTTAAAAGTTTCAAGTGATGTTAAAGCAGAATCTGGAAAAGACGTTGATATTACAGCGCAATTAACTACTGGATATGTGGATACCCAAACGGATACAAGACCCGCTGTTGGTACTACAGTTGGTTTAGGTGGTGAAAAATTAATACTAAATGAAATTAGCGGATATGATAAGATTGAAGCGGTGCTAACAACTTCTAACGCAAATGCTGAAGATTTGTTAACATTGGCAAAGCAAACAAGCAACAATGCTGAATTTGGCATTTGGGATTTGTTTGAAAGAGTTATAACATATAGATTGACTGCTAAAGGATATAATTATAGTATTAATATAAGACTAAAAGAAGATTATAGAAACTTAGATTTGACAGGTTACACCGAACGTGAATGGAAGTTTAATTTAAATATCAAGGCAAGTAGTAACACTAGTTTAAGTAAAGATGTTGAAATTTCATTTGTTCCTCAACAATTACTTGGTTTACGTGTTGAAAATTATTCTAATCTAGTTGCAAAAACTGGTTCTAATAACGCTACCACACAACTTACGGAATATCAATCAAGTCAAACCGAATCTTCACTAGTTATTCCAGGCGAATCGGGTTTAATTAAAATTTTTGCGGATTATAGTTATTCATATTTTGACAATATAACAATTTCCTCTTCGCGTGAAACTATTAATGGCAAAGAGTACTTTATTAGATATCAACAAATGGTATATGATAAAACCAATGAAGTGTACAAGTCCTATGCTGGTATAACTGCTGAAGGTGAAAGTTTAACCCTTAAGAGAGTAAGTTATATCGAAAATGGTGAGTACAAATATGATGGCGTACTATTTATACGTACAATCCTTGATGAAATTGTAGGTGTAAGACAAACATTTACAATAACCGTAAATGCAAACACTTATGATTTAAATGGTGATATTATGCAAATATCACGTACAAAAACTGTTATTAGTCAGTATCGTCCAGGAGTGTATATAAATGTTGAAGATACACTTTCTACAACCGATAAAGATGGCAACATAATTTACCTAGTAGAGCAAAATTCTAATGTAAGTACAATTGTTGCGCAAGTGTACGGTTACGAATTTGACATTCAACCAGTTATTAACATAAACGCAATAAATGCAAACGATACAATTTCTGATAAAGAAGTTGCCATAGTTCAACAAGGTGATGTGGAACTTAGCAATACTGGTGCATATATTATTAAATACAGGTTAGTAGTAAGCACTTTAAAACCTTTCAAGGTAACTATGCAAATGTCCTTGATTGACAATGGAAATACCTTGACTAATAAGACAAACGAATTATTGTTCTATCCAGTTCCTTATATTATAAATAATGTGCATGTTAAGGGCGAAGCAAATGGTGGACTAACAATCCCTGTAAATACAAGCAAAAATCTTGAACTTGTGTGGACTACAAAAAGTACTACCAATGCCAAGATAAGTGCTATTAATGCAAAGATTAATGAATTGAACTATTTGGATTTGTTCTATGTTGAATATATTAATTCTAATGGTCAAGACGATAAAAAATTGTTTAGCGAATATTTAGACGCTACAAATACAAGTTTCAAAATTGTTAAAAATGCGGACAACACATATAGAATTGAGTCGTTAATTAAGGTAGACCCTATAGTTGTAAACTTTAACTTGTGGTATGGTTACGTAATTAATGATGATGGTAGTGTGAACGTTGAATTTAGAACAAAAAGTAATAGTGTATGTAAGTATTTAAAAGCATATCAATTTAGACTAATATTAACAATGGAAACTACTGAAGATGCGCCTACGCCAATCAACAATGCAGATGATTTGTTGACAATGTCCGAAGGTCAAAATTATATTTTAATGGAAGATATAACTGTTGAAAATTGGACACCATTAAATACTGCTATTGCAAGTTTAGATGGTAATGGTAAAGTGATAAATATAGTATCGTTTAACATGCCTATTACCGCAACAATGAATGTTGGATTGTTTGGCACACTTAGTGAAAATACTATACTTAAAAATGTGGTTGTTAATGTTTCACCAATATCTTCAACAATATATATTAAAGATGATAATGTTGTAAATTCTACAATTAATTTTGGTTTCTTGGCAGGAATTAATAAAGGTTTAATATACAACTGTGAAGTTATTGCATTAAGCGGTTCAACCAGTTTTAAAAACTTAGAAATTGCTATTGGAGATACTTATAATTTAACATTTGGTAGTTTGGTAGGAATTAACCAAGGCAATATTACAAACTCCCGTGTGGGCACCGAATATTTCCAACGCTTAACTTACGCTGACGGAGTGGTGTTAACGGCAAAAATTCAATGCAGTCCATTATATATTACATCAAAAGGAATAATGGCGGGATTTGTTGGTCAAAATGACAATAAGTCAATAATTAGTTCAAGTTTTGTTGCAAATGTTAGCATTGAAAATACCTCAAATGTAGGCAATAGCGAACTTAATCGTACTGCAGGATTTGTTGCTACCAATAACGGAACTATTTCATATAGTTATGTTAAAGGTTTGGAACGCAATATATTAACCACTAAGTCAACTACCAGTGCTTCATCTGGTAAGATGGAATGCGTAATCTATGCTAGCGGGGCAGGAAGCGTTGCAGGATTTGTATACTTAAATGGTGGCGATATTAACGATTGCTATACTAATACAGTTTGTAAGTCAAATTCGGCGGGTGTTGCAGGATTTGTGTACAACACAGTAAAAGGTAGCGTAAATCAATGTTATAGTGCTACTAGAGTTGAGTCAGGCAACACTAATACAGCATTGGCAACCGAATTGCCTTTTGTTGGTGTTGGTATTGACAAAAAGGAAGCACAACAATTATTATCTAGTGATAAAGTGTTAAATTGTTATTATCTAGACGACGGAACTGAATATGACACTCACTATATTGTGCTTGAAGGAGTGGTAGAACCAAAAGGTTTAAGTTTGGAAAACTTTGCAAACTTTAATAATTTAAACAATTTCTCGTTTATTAGCGATAGTACAAGCGAACAACAATTAAATGGGGTTTGGACATATAGTACAGCAATAGATAGAAATAGGTCGACATATTCTTTAAGTGTTACATCACTTCCAGAATTAACTAGTGCTAATACAATTGCTCGTTCATTGCGAATATATGCTAATGCGGAAGGCAGTGCTGATAATGATTACAAGTATCCAACTGGTTATGAGATGGGTAGTAAAAATAATCCACACATCATTCGTAGTGAAGCGGAATATCAATCAGTATTTGTAGATAGCGCACCTACAACCAACAAAGGCATAAGTTACAAGGTTGGTTATGTAAGATTTATTGATGACATTAGTTTTAATGTTAATGATGAATTTATTGACATTGACACAAGGTCTAACTACATCTTGGGTGATGAAAATACAACTAATAAATCAACTCCAGAATTTACAGTGATTGACGGTAACGGTATGACAATTTCGGACGTTGTAATCAATCATACTGAAGACGAAACCGAAAAGGGAACTCTAGGACTATTTAGTAAGGTTTATAATGCGGTTATTAAAGGTTTAAATATTGGATATGCAACTCAAACCAATGTGGGCGAAGTGGGTTCGTCAACAGCAAGTTATGTGGGTGGTGTTGCAGGTATTGCACATAACACATACTTTATTGACCTTAACTTAACTGGAAAAGTAACTCTTCGTGCACACAATGTAATAGGTGGCGTCGTTGGTCGTTTAACAGGTGAAAATTCTGGTTTGTACAATATTACAAGTAATTTAAATGTTCAAGCAGGTAACTATAGCAATAGCGTTATGTATGATGGTAAAAACACCGAAGATAGTTATTTGTCTTACGCAGGTGGTATAGCGGGAATTATTGATATTGGAAGCAATAACAATAGCGAGGACAATATCAATGTTAACAAATTAACGGTAGACTCATCTAATGTTAGAGCAAATCGTGCAGGCGGTATTGCTGGTTATATGGGTAAAAATATAAATGCTAAGCGCTTAACTTATACGATATCAAATACTAGTCAAATATTTGGTCGTGAAGTTGCTGGAGGTATGGTTGCTGATAACCATGCTGACATACAACTAAGTCAAGTTAATGGCAATGTTGAAACTCAATATGACTACGATAGTGAGTTTGCAAGATATATCAACAATCAAAGCAATATTGCAATAAACAACTTAAATAAGACTTATGGTAATTTAAGTGCAATCACTGGCGATAAGATTGCTGGTGGATTTGTTGGAGTTAACTATGATGGTGATATTACCAATAGTTTAACCAAGGCAAATATAGGTCATAACGACGATTACGGAATGGCGGACATTGTAGGTGGGTTTATAGGTAGAACTTATGGTGGAAATTTAACATATGTATATGCTCAAAACTATATAGATTTAGTATATGAAACCATAGACCTTGATGAAGTAAAACATACTTATTATGCTGAAACTGTTGGCGGATTGATAGGTCATATTGCATATAGTCGTAGTTATACAACTGCTGATAATCCAGATTTGAAAGTTGGTTTTGACAACGTTGTTGTTGCCAATTGGTTTGATGAAATTCAAGTTGACCAATTCAATCAATTAAAAGTTGGTGGCAAAGACATCAATATTGATTACGTAGTAGGAAAAGTTGATGATGAAGTTAATAATGAAGATGGTGTTAATAGAAAAAAGAATGAAAGCAATTCACCAATAGTTAGTTATGGCGTGTTTAATGCTGATATTGAAGATGAGTCGCAATATCGAGATGGAAAGATTGTTAATCAAAATGTTGCTTCTGCTTCTGATTACGATATGGAAGCATTATACTATATTGGTTCAACCACTGATGCTACAGGTAATTCTACTCAACAAGAAATATTTAGTACATTATTTGCGGTTTGGCCAGAATTATATTGGCATAAAGAATATACTAAATTTATGCCAAACTTAAAAAATGATGATTCGGTTAATTATATAATCATTGATGATGAAGATGATATTAAGTTAATGGAGCAAAATCCTGATGGCAACTTTATATTGGTTAAAGATTTGCCTGTTACAGCAAAAGGTAACTATGTTGTTAATGCTAACTTTACGGGTGTGTTAATTGGTACTCAAATAGATGGAAGATATACTACATTTAAGGTTAGTATAGATGCAAGTACAAAAAATGATTTAGGTGCAGGTTTCTTTAAGCAAACAACGGGAGCGCGAATTGCAAATATTGGGTTTGAATACACTCAATTTGAATTAGGTGCTGATAACAATTCTAATGAATATAAGGTTGTTGGTGGCGTATCTGCAAAAGATACTGGAAGTCGTTTCGAACAAGTTGATGTCAGTCAAACTGATAACGGAAGCATTAAAACTATTGATAATGCAAGTGTAGTTAGTGTAGGTTCGATTGTAGGTGAAGGAACTCGTAGTAATATAATTTCATGTAGTAGTACATTAAAGTATAATGTAAGTGTACGTGAAGCATCTAACAATACAGTAGGTGGAAACATTGGAGGACTTGTAGGTTACTTGTATGGTTACAATGAAGACGTTGATGAGCAAGGCAACATTACTATTCGTTATGAAGGTTTAATTACGTCAAGTCAATATTCGGGCGAAATTAAGGTATTGGCGCACGAACGTGTAAGCATTGGTGGAATTATTGCAAAAGCATTGTACACTCGTATAAGCGATTCACGTATAGTAAAAGAAAGCAACAATGTATGTGTATATATACAAGGTAAAGACACTAACTATATTGGTGGTATAGTGGGTGACTATGATATGTGTTCGATATCGTATTGTTATAGTCATATTGATATACTAGATAGACCTGATACACAAACAGCATTGTCAACAGACTTTGATACGACTTATTATGTTGGTGGTATAGTTGGCAAAATTGGAAATCAAAACACAATTGATAAAGATATTGAAGATAGTTATACTCGTCTAACTTTTGGTATTACAAAAGCAAACAATGCATATGTTGGAGGAATTGCAGGATTGCAAGCATCTAACAATTCACAAGGCGTTCATTTAAACAGATTGGTGAGCGACATTACAATTAATGCAATTGAAAAAACTGAAAATTCAACTATTGACACAATCGATAATATGGTTGTGGGTGGAATTGTTGCTTTAGCGCAAGGTAAACCAGAAAATATAAGTTCGTATGGAACGGTTATTAATAGTTGTATGGCAATAATGGATTGTAATATTGACTATAATAATACATTATTTGGTGGCGGATTAATTGGTGAAGCAAATGGCTCATATATGATTAGTTCATCAACCGCAATGGGTAAACTATTTGCAAATAATAAAAATAATGTTCATATGAGTGCAAATTCAACCTCTACTTTAACAGTGTTGGGTGGTTTGGTTGGTTTGGCAGGTGAGAACAGAAGCGCAATTCTTCAATCATACATATTAAATCAAGAAATAAACAATAGTTATTCAGCATTAACTTTAAGTACTGCTGGAGTGTATGAGGGTGATGTAACAGTTGATGAACATACTACACAAACTCATCAAGTATATGCAAATGCGGTGGTTGGTTATACTGATACTACTAATATAATTAAAGGTAGTGGTTTGTTGTATAGTTCGGACTATACTTTGACGGTTGAAAGTGATAATGTGTTTGTTAATACACCTATCAATGTAACAGCAGGATTCTTGATAAATAATGAAGAATCTTTACAATCTAATCAAGACGTAACTAATACTTACGCTATTAATGGATATATGGGTGATGCATGGTTGTGGAAACAGTATCATTTGCCATTGCCTCTTGCATTGCAAGATTTACTAGTTAAAATGGATATTTTGCAATATAACAACGCTACAACTTGGAGTTATAATGCAAACAACATAGGTAAACCTTATTATCCAATTTTAGTTCAAACAAGTGATACAAATTCAGATAGCAATGATAATATAGTTGACTTTGCTAATATTAACTTTAATAATGATTATCGTTATTATATTTTAATAGATGAAGTTGAAGTAAATGGAGCGAAAGGTAACTTAAATGGTTTGTTGATGGGTAATGGAAAAGTTATAACCAGCACAACCAACTTGTTTGATACAATTAACAAGCATTCGGCGATTTCAAATTTAACATTTATTTTAACTGATGATTTTGCTGAAACAAGTGCAGTTGCGCGTACTAATAATGGAACAATATTTATGATTGGTGTTCAATATGAAAATATTGAAGTTGTAGACCAATTTGGTGCGCTAGCATCACACAACTACGGCGTTGTATCTAATTGTTATAACATAGGTCATGCTATGGCAAATGGAGATGTTGGTGGTTTGGTGTATGTAAACGAACCAAATGCATCAATTAAATATAGTTACTTTACAGGTAGTTTTAGTGGTGGAAGTTTTGGTTCTGCTCTAGTAAATTCTAATGATGGGAATGTTTCAAATTGTTATTCTGCTGGCATGGCTAGCACAGTTATTGGAAATTTAAATGATAGTTTGGAAAATGCGCGATATAAAAATATATATTATGATTATTATGCAAACTATACAAAGATTGAAGATTATAACAATTGGGCTACATGTTCAATTTTAGGTTTGTCAACTAAAGAACTTCAAGAGGTTGAAGGTATTGCTAATAGCAAATTATTTAAGGGTTGGAAAGTGTATAGCATGCACAACTTGGATAAAGTAAGTGGCAATTCAAATGAGTCGGTTAATTGCACATATAACTACGGATATCCAATCCACAATTTACCTCAACTTACTTACTCGGCTGGCAAAGTTCAACAACTTCCAATTCGAGTAAAATCAACGGGTGACGGAACGTTTGATAAAATTGTAGACGAAAACGGAATGGCAATAACCCAAATAAGCAAAACATTAGTCCAAGGCAAACTTGTGCGTGACGAACAAAGCACTCCGTACGAATACTATGATAACTTCGCATTCTTAATCAATAACTTAGGTGTATTAGACTTAATTAACACAATTGAAAATACAACTAGTAAATATTTTGAATTAGAAGTGGATATGGTGTTACTAACCAATCCTAACGGCATGAAGGAAGGCGAGGAAAAATTGCTTACAAATTGGCGTGGAATAGGTAGTGTTACACCATTTAGCGGAGTGTTTACTACAACTAGTAACGATTTTGTTGAAAGTGATAATAATGATATTGGAGTTGACTTATACAAATTAAATAGAACACTTTTAGACGAGTCGTTAAAAGGCAATGTTAGTTTTTACAACGACAGCAATATTGTTGAAAATAATAGTTCAAAAAGTATTTCTAATTTAACTGGTGGAGCATTATTTGCGTGCATTAACAAAGGTGCACTTATTGCAAATATTGACTTAAAAGATAGTAAAGTTAATTCAGCGCCACTTGTTGGGAATGTTGGAGTTATTGATGATAGTGCTGATATTGTAGGAATTTACGACCCGACAATATATAATGTTAATATTAGTGGAAGCGTAACTGCCAACAGTAATTCGAGTATTGCTGGATTGGTAGATACTGTACGCGAAGACACTACACTTAATATTTATGGTGTGGCAAACTCAAAAGAGATTAAACTTGTTGCAAATAACTCTAGTATTAATGTGGCAGGTGCAATTAATATCAACCAAGGAACAATCAATCTTAAACATTCGTTTAATGGTGTGACTGTAAAGGTTGAACAAGCAACAAATGCAAATATTGCAGGATTTATTAATAAAAATGATGCGAATTCAAAAATAAATATTGTTGACAAGGTAGAAATTAAATTAAATTCACCTAGTCTAAAGCAAGCATCTATTAGTGGTTTTGTTTACGAAAATGCGGGTTCTATATTAACAAAAAGTGATGAAAATTCAATTGTAAACTTAACCGTTGTGGGAATTACTACTAATTTCCTAGCAGGATTTGTAGGCAATATGCAAGGTGGCGTAATTGCAGGATTTAACATCATATTCCCAAGTGACCAAAGTGACGCTTACGAAACCAATATATTGGGTGGAGTGGTAGCAAGTTTTAAATCAGGTCAATTAGGTATGCGTAAAGACGGAGATGACGACGAAGATAAACTAATTGTTGTTGATATAACAAGTGTTGCGGGCGCTACCGCTAATATATTTGGCGGAATAGTTGCAATTGTAGATAATCGTGAAAATCCAGATATGGAAGCAGGTAAAATTACAAATATTTCTCTCGAAATAGGTGAAGCGCTTGCAATTAAAGGGTTTAATGGCGATGGCAACGCATATGGTTTGATAATTGGTCAATATATAACTAAGTTGCAAGAAATTAATTATACTTTAGAGGATAAAGTAACATTTAAAGTTCATAACGGAATGAACGTAGGAGCAATTGTTGGTTATGCTGAAAGTGCTACATTCAATTTCACTAACGAACAACCTGAAGGACTAATCACAGTATATGGATTAAAGAATGTTGGCGGATTAATTGGTCAATATGCTGGAGATGATGAAAGTATTACAATGGAAGGCAATACTTGGGCGGTTGGAAGCGGTGACGCTTATGCTACAGTTGAGTTTGCTTACCCACCATTATCATCTCAATCACAAACTCAAACATTAGTTGCTGCTAAGTCTGAAAACTTTGGTGGATTGGTTGGTTATTGGAATTCTGCTATTACATTACAATGCTCAGGCAATTCATCTATCTTGATTAATAAAAACTTAGTATTATCAATTCAAGATTGGAAAGGTGAGGCAGAATTTAATTACTTTACCAATACCGAAAAGACTTCGGGATACGACTATGTGTTGTCTAATATTGGTGGAATAGTTGGTAAATGTAATGCAAACATCAATAATGCTCAAAATGATGCTGTTGTTGGTATGGAAATGGATACCGATTCAAATCCACACAAAGGATTAAATCCAATCTATTCAACAGGATTATCAAGTGATGCACTTGATGGAAATATTACTCAAATGTTGCAATTTACATATATAGGTGGAATTGCAGGTTTGATTTCAAGTAGTGAAGATAATTCAAATATAACTATTTCAAACTGTGCTAACAACGCAAGCGTGTATGGAATGTATGCAGTTGGCGGTCTTGTTGGTGGAACTAAGGGAATACTTGGTGTTATCAATGATAATGCAAGTGCGGTTGAGTGTAGTGAGTCAATTAACGTAATTGGTCTTGCTGATGTTGGTGGTATTATAGGTAAAGCAAAAGACTTTGCATATACACCAAAACAAAATATTCAAAAATTTGCAACAATTGCTGGTGTTACAAATGTTGGCGGAGTGGTTGGTAATGCTACAAATGTAACAATAGAAAATTGTTCAATAAGCAATGATGAAACATTGATTGTGGGAAACATTAACGTAGGCGGACTAATAGGATATTCAACAACGGCAAACATAAAAACAAGTATGGTTGCGGATATTAAAGTTACGGGTTCGGTATTTGATTATTCATATGAAGTTTCAAATGCGGATACAGGCAAAAAGGAAGATGTGCCATTCTATTATTTGCCAACTAACATAGGTGGTGTGGTAGGATATGTAACTGGCAAATCTTCATTTGAAGATACTACAACTAATGCACTTGTTACAACTGACGAAGCATTCTTATTAGATAATGAAGATAGTGAATGCACGGTAAATATGACATCTAACTACATTGGTTCTGTTTCAATTAGTGACGAATATTATATTGCCAATGATTCACTTTCAGCATATTTAGAAAAGAGTTACACTACTGTTCTTACTAGATATAATGCTGTAGATGGCGGTATTGGTGGATTTGCTGGTAAATTAAATGCGTCAGATCATGATTCATTAAAGTTTGTAAATAGCACAATCAATGGAGATGTGTATGCTTCTTATGGTATAAATGTAGGTGGAACTATAGGTTATCTAAATGCTGACCCACAACAAGTTCAATTGCCAACAATTTCCTCAGCGGGTATAAATGTTGCAGGTAAGATATTTGTTGGTGGATATATTGGAAAATCTAGAGGCTTTGGTTCAGACGTAGGCACGGAGTTCTTTGATCTTAACGAAGGTGTTGCAAAAATCAATGTTCAGAAATATCTTGACGCTAATGGTACGGAACAAATACTAAGTGGTGCTTATTGTGTTGGTGGAGTTGTGGGTTACGTCGTGGGAAATGTGTACGCAATTAACCTAAGAAGCGATATGGAATTAAATATAAGAGTTTATAATACCGATGGAATAAAATCTTCAATGTATGTTGGAACTCTTGTTGGAGGTATGAGCGGAAATACATTAAAAAATTGTTCAATTGCACCAGAATTTTGTGACGCGGAGGACAATGATAATGATGATATTTACGAATCATATTATCCTTTTAATACTGATGAGTATTATGAGAGTAAAGGAATTATCTATAGACCAAATGTTTACAATTATGGCGGATTAGTAGGATTGGTTGAACCCAATAGTGGAAATATTGAAATAATTGGTGAACACTATTATCCATTTACAGTTGATATAATTCAAACTAAATCATTTACTAATGGCGATTCGCATTATGGTTATGCAGATAATGGTGTATTTACTGCAAATGCACACTATATTCACACTGGAAATATCCAAGTATCTGCTACAAAACTTAGCGAATTATATGATGAAGATAACACGGGAACATCTTCAAATAAAAATCCAACAAATGTAAGCGCTAAGGGTTGGGCTAAGGAATATACAATGTTCCGTTGCTTAGCTCGTGTAATTGATCAAGGTTCAACTATGGAACCTTCAATACAAGTAGTATATAGCGCTGACTATATTACAGGAGTTTACACAACGTTTGATGAACAAGGATTAAGCGATACCATTATGTATACAATATATCAACCAATTGGTCAAAAGGCAAACCTATATTATAAATTTGGTATAGCAGAACAAATGGATGGTTTTGATGATAATTATTTAAAGGAAGAGGATAATCGTGGTGTCAAAAAATATATGGACCTTGCTGATGGTGCTAATTATCCATATGAAAATAACGAATACGTAGATGTTACAAATTCAAGTACATCTAGAGATCAATTTTGGATTCATATGGATAATGTTCGACAACTTGGTTTAAATCCTAATGATTCAGAGCAAATAGAATGGAATGATGATGGTACTTTTGATATTACTGAAAAATATGACAATATAGTGCAACCTACCGCACAACGATATCAACTTACCTTTGGGTATACTTATTGTGAAGTAGCAAATTATCTAGGAAGAGAAAATGTAACTTATTTTGTATTTACTACTGTATTTGGACCATATGATGAAGATAAAAATGAACTTGGTGTCGATCCAACTTGTTATTCTAAATCAGGTAGTATATTTGAAGTTACAGGTACAGCGGTTGCACCTGAAGTTGAAGGAGCGGTTCCAAACGGAAATGGATGGATTGGTTGGGTTGTAGGTGCAATAGCGTTAACAGGTATTGCGGTTGCATTATTAGTTCCAGGTGTGCGAGAATTTCTATTATTATACGGAGGAGCAACAGGTGCGGTTGGTTGGTGGAGCGCATTATTACTAAAAGCTGGTTCAGGTATATTAATTAGTATAGCGGTTAGTTCGGGATTAGGGGCAGGTAAAATGGTTTATGAAGCAGTGCAATATGGTAAATATTTTGCTCAAGATTCATATAATTCAATTGATGGAACAAGCATGGGGTATCTATCTGCCTCATATGGACGTGAAATTAGTTGGCAATACGGTGAACTTGATGGTTACTATGATTCCTTATTAATAATAGAAGTCCCTATTGAAACTGAAGTTAAAGAACCTTATAACGAGGATGGTGCCACATTGGCTGAAAAATATGATATAGTGTCATACAAAGCACTTCTTCTTAAAGAACTAGATGCTAGTGTTAATGAATCAACTTTAACACTTACATGTAAAGTGCCATTAACATACTTCAACTGCACAACATCAAGAAATGTCCCTAGAGATGCAGATAAAAAGATTACACTATCAATAAATGATTTAGGAGAAGACTTAAAAGGAGTATTTGAACTTCTAGGAGTATCAGAAATTGAAGTTCCTAAATACTATAGTGTTGATAATGAATTATATTGTTATGGTGGACAAATGGAATCTGAAAAGATTTTATATCCAAACTATTCAGATAGTTTTGTACAAAGTGCATATAACAGTTCGGAATATCCAATCCTTAAAGGAACTATAATTAATAGTAATGGTTATGCATATATATTAAATGTTGATAATCAAGCATATAGATATTATATGGTGAGCGATAGTGGGGAGATTGAATCTCATCTTAAAGATGAATATAGAATTTCTAGAGTTATCAATTATACTTCTAGTAATTTAACATTTAATTTATCAAATGCTAATAGAGGAGCGGCAATTAAATTAACGGATTCTCATAAAAATAGTTTAAGGTGGAGTATAAGTTCTAGTAGTGAAAACACTTCTTCATTTAAGATTAAAACAAAACTTAATGCTAGTTTAGTAAAACCAAATGGTAATTATATTTCATATTCAATTAATAAAGTTGAAGATTTGGGATATGGTAAATATCGCTACTATTTTAACAATAATCAACAATATGTTGACTTAAGTGGAGAGGGAAGTGAAGATCAAATTTTCTTTACAATTAATAATTCTGGAAATTGTGAATTTGTATTAGTTCCATATATGGGCGGAAGCGGATTTACTATAAATCAAATGACCAATATTGATGATAAAGAAAGTATGTATTATGTTGTTACTAATAATGGTGAATTCAAAAATATTTCATGCGAATATGTTTTGTGTTCTACTGAAACTATTACTAATTTGGAGTTCTTTGGAAATCAAGCATATACTCTTACTCCAGTTCCTGATCCTAGCAAAAAAATTACTATTTACAAATTAAAAGACAATGTTGCGGTAGATGAAAATACGTCATTTAAAGATTTTGTAGATAAAGAGATAACAATTTCCGTTGGAGATCTAAACGCTACCTATTATAGATATTCACTCAGTGCAGAATACCAAGATTTGGTTGGAGATCATTATTATGTACAGGGTGACACAGTGTATATAAAGACAGTTCAAGGATATATGAAAGAAAAGATTGGTGAGGAAATTTTCTGTTATCGCTCTATTTATGAAATGGCAGAATCTAATTACACATTCTCAAATAGATATGCATATACTGCTAAATCTGGAGATGACGAGAGTGTAACTTTCTATACAAGATTTTATTACGGAAATAACTTCTTTGGAACATCAGTAAACTATGGACTTGACGAAAAAGATGATGTTAAATCAATGGCTATTAGCGAATTGTTGTTGCCAACAACTACTCAATCTATTGAACAGAAATCAAATATTTTCGCTGAAAGTGCACGTGTAACGTTGTCTCCTGGTGGAAGCACATTGTGGTCAAATTATAACGATAAAACAAAGTGGGGAAGTGGCGGAGTTATAAAATGTATCGCTGCTGAACTTGCTAAAGATTAAAAAAAGATGGGACTTATTTAAGTCTCTTCTTTTTTGAAAATTTATCGAACAACTATAAATTATATTTAATTGTATTGACAAACATATTTAAGTATGTTATTATTCAAGTAGTTAGGAGTGTTTTTATGAAAGATAAGTTTAATAGAGTTATTGCTACCGGTTTACTCGCATTAATGATTGCTAATTTTGCTGCTTGTGATACTGTGCTTCCTGAGGATTTAGGTGTTTCAACTGAAAAAGGTTATATTAGTACCGAAGATATAGATAATAACAATAATAGCAATAATA
>JAFUPL010000004.1 GCA_017481235.1 Clostridia bacterium
TTTATCATCATTAGTCATAATCTTATTTAATGTGCTAGGACTAATCTTACACTTTTTACAGAATTTTGTTTTGCTTAATTTGTTTTCATTCATATATTTTTCTATAATTTCAGTTTTAATTGTATTTTTCATAATTACTCCATTTTACCATTTGGTATATATATTATATATTTACCATTTGGTAAAAGTCAAGTATTTTATTACCATTTGGTATATACTAATTCAAAATAAGGAGTTAGTATGAATAAGTTTGCAGAAAGATTAAAAGAGTTAAGAGAAGAAAAAAATCTTACACAATATGAATTATCTAAAAAAGTTAATATAAGCACTGCTTGTATTAACCGTTGGGAAAAGAATTTAAGAGTGCCAAATATTGACAGCATTATCATTCTTTGTCAATTCTTTGGTTGCTCAGCAGATTATTTAATAGGGTTGGAAGAATAATGAAATCATTTGATAAGCAAGTTAAAGATTTAATGAAAAATATTCAAAAGCATGTAAATAAAGAAATTGAAAAAGAAACAATGAAATTACAAACACAAAATCAAGCATTTCTTTTAGATACTGAATGTGAAGAACTATTGTTGGAAATTTTAGCAAACGATACAAATTTCCCTGCGGTTTTGAGAAACAAGTTTTTCAATGCAGACGGTAGTGAAATATCATATAATGAAGACCAAAAACTTCGTGCAAAAATTCACGAATTGGTTATAAATGGACTCATAACTTTAAGATGGGGAGACAATGTTCCAATTTTGGGTAGAATTGAGCAAAAAGGTCGAAGTTACTTTGAAATGAAAGAAAAATATAAACAACTATATTATGGAGAAAGCGAAATGCAATTTAAATATTTAGACCAAGCAAGTGAAGAAGTATTAAAAGAATTATTAAATAACAAGGATTTTTATAACTGCCCTTGTTTTATTGTTCCAAGTTCATATCCTGCCTCTATTATAGAAAATCTAATTAAATTAGGATATTTAGAAAGCAAGCAAGGAGTTCAATATTTTTTAGGTGGCGAAGGTTATGTATGTGGAGCAAGATTAACACAATCTGCAAAATCATACGAAGAAATGAAAGAAAAATATTCCAGCGTGAATAAAAACCAAGTTAATAACTATTATGCCCCTGTAAATGATTTTTCGGGTGCCAATATTGAAAATTCAGTATTACAAGTAGGAAATGTAAACTCCACACAAGAAATTGAGATTACAACTGAAAAGATAAACGAGGCGATACAAGAAATAAATAAAAACATAGAAACCTATGGCCTTTCTGATGCTAATAAACAAGAATTAAAAGATTTGCTTGAAGATTTAGATGAAAAAAACAAGAAAAAACCAAACCTAGTAATGAGAGCACTTAAAGGAATTTGGGGATTTGCAAAAGATGTTGGTTGCGGATTGTTAACAGCATATTTAACTATGAAATTTGGTTTTAATGGTTAAATTTTTTAAACACATTATTAGGTGTGAGATTATTTATATCTCCACCTTTTTTAATGTAGTCTATTAGTAGATTTGCAAGTGTTGTTCCGCAATTTTCAATTACCGACGGATAAAAATTTGATTGTCCTTTTCTTTCTTTGTTAGTAATTAAATTTATACTTTGTATGTTTTTAGCATAAGAAATTGATTTTAATTTTTTACTCATTGTTACTCCTTAATCATAAAAATTTCCTCCTATAAACCAATAAAATTTACTTGCATCGAGCAATGTAAAAGTGACTTAATTAAGCCAAAATGAAAGTAGGTTTCCTACTTGCCGAAACAAAGGGAGTGTATGCAAATTTGCAAACAGCGACTTTTGAAAAGTGCATACATCAAAAGTGCTGATTTTTAGGGATTTTAGACCTAAAAATTTGGCAAAATGCATACAACTCTTATCCTGCTTACTATAAAATAATCCAATATTATCGACTTATATGTACTTTTCATAATAACCAAGACTTTCCAAATAATCTTTACATTCTCTTACACCTCCTTTCGTTAATTATTACATATCCGCATGTTCACCGTTTGGACACGCGAGAAATATTTTATATATTCTAACATTCCCGTTGTAACCACGTTGTTCACAACGGAAAAAATTTTCTATATTATTGCATAGCCGCTTCACCACCGTCTGGTTAAGCGGTTAAAAATTTTTTAATATTTTAGCACTACCGAAGTATCACCATCTGATACCACGGCATTTAATTTTTAATATTTTATCATGTCCGCTGTAAAGACATCTTTTACAGCGGAAAATAATTTTACACATTATACAACAACCGATACGACACCATTTGTCGTATCAGTAAATTTTATTTTATTATAATACAAGTGTTTCACCACCATTTGGTGAAACACTAATTTTTTATATTATACAACTACCGCTGTAACACCGTCTGTCACAGCGGAAATATTTTTATTATAATTTAACCGTATGGACACCATCTGTCCACACGATAAAATTAGACAATAAAAAACACCCAACCATTAAGATTGAGTGTTATATTTTATAATTCTCTTTCTACATTAACTTCTATAACTTTTTTAGGTTTTGTATATCTTAACATATCAGCTTCTCTGACTTTTGCCTTGCCGATTGTTGAAAAGAATTTTTGAGCATCTTCCATTGAGAAAAACCTCTTGTTATATCCTTCAACAAAATAAAAATTTTCTTCAAGTTTTTCTCCTTGTCCAGCGCCATGATTTATGTCTGCTGTTGAGTTGACTCTTGCAAGAAGATTTCCACTTGGTCTTAAAATTCTCTTAATTTCTTGCATTATTTTTTTTGTTGTTTGTTCATCAAAGTAATGCAAACTTAAATCAACAATAATCAAATCAAAAGTTTTACCTTCAAATGGCAAAGTTTGTGATATGTCTATTTGTTTTGTTTCAACAACATAGTCAATAAAAGCATTTCTTCCATTATTAAGAGAAACCGCATATTCTTTCTTTAAATACTCTGTTGCATTATCGCCATAAGATTCCACAAATAAATCTTCAAAAGTCTTTTCAAGTGGTGTATTATCAGTGTGAGCAATATCAAATGAACCACCAACATCTTTAATTTCAATATCGTTTGGTGTTTTATTTAACCATTCATTAATTTTGGTATATGTGCTATCACCAACATAATTGAACCTATACAACTTATCAAAAGTTGCCATATACTTATTTTGCATTTCACAATACTTTGAATAATCAAAAACTATTTCTTTGTTATTCTCACAAATATTGTCGTCAACAATAACACAAATATTATTATGTTTGAACACGAAAGAATGATGAGTATCATCAAAACTATACTCATCTATAAATTCTAATCCAAGTTTACAAACATAATCTTTATTTATCATCTTTTTCGCTTACACTTTCCAAGAAAATTTTTTTCTTAAAAGCTCCTCGTTTTTCAACTTTTGTATTTCTAATATTTTCAAATTCTTCATAAGAAACTTTCTTAACATCAAGAATTGCTCTTAATACTTCTTCCAAATCTGCTAGTTCTTCAACATCGCCACTTTCTAAATACTCTTTAAGTTCTTCTTGCATTTTTGTGTTGAGTGTTTCTAAATATTCATCATCTTCCATAATTCTAGTAACACAAGTTTTACCATTATCACTAGCAATAATCTCTGGAATTTTATCTCTAACTAACTTATTATAAATTCTCATAATTTTTCTCCGTAAAAACATTATAACATGTTTCATTATTTTTTGTATAAATTTCTCTCAAATAAATAATTTATTTTTAATAAATAATTATACTAAAATAAAAAACCAGAGCATTAACTCTGGCAAACTTCTTGCGACTCGCGCCCGGCAATACCCAATTCACACGCAAATAACAAGAAGTTTGTTAACATCATTAGACATAATAGCCACCTCCAATTTAATTAGAAGAAGAATATTTTGAATTAAATTAGTTAACTTTATAATGCGAATTGCCATCTTTAAAATGGTAAGTATTGCCCTGTATTTATTTTAATTTACTAATAATTTCAAGTAGTTCTGAAATCAACATATACATTGTAGAACAAGAAAACATCTCTGATGGAAGAGTCGCATCTTGTCTATAATTTCTAAATTTAACTTCATGATACTTTATTGCCTTATCTTGAGAACCTGTTTGATTTAACTTTCTATATATATTTTGGTCATTCTTTTTATACTCTTGCCCGGTTGCCTGTTTAAATTTTTCTTTAAACTTTGACACACAAATAGTAGACTCAGAAATATTTTGTGGTTTATCATAATAACTAAAAAACCAAGTTTCAATACAAGGGTTAGACCATGCAACATTAATTTTGTGACTATGTGCATCATAGATTATTGCATCAAAATTTACCACTCTATCTCTATCGAAAACAATCCAAGGAGTTACATAATTCGGATTTTTTCTACACATATTTAAACAATACTCCACCAAATTATCAGTACTAGCATTCTTTATTTGGATATCAACCCTATCAACGAGATGTCGCGGAATCGTATTTTTTAACCCATTTAAGTAATTAAATTCTGTTTGTTCTGTATCAACAACAATTAAGTATCTAGGTAAATTTTGACTTTTAAATCCAGACCTTCTAGGTGCTAAAATTTCTCTTTTGTTTGCCATTTTTACACCTCACTATTTTAAATTAAATGGCTTCAAGTCCGGAATCGCACCATATTTTCCTAGTAAATAATTTTTTTCCAAATCTGCATCTTTTCTTATCTTGGTTCCATTATATTCGAAATCTGCAAGAGAATAAAGATTAGAAATTCCTTTATTCTTTTCTACAAACCAAATTTCATCTCTTCTTAATAAATTGTCTCCTAAATGAAATGTATCATGTGTTGTAAATAACAATTGTGCACCATGTGGATTTGTGGTTTTATTTGCGAATTCTCTTATAATGTTTCGTACTAAAAGTGGGTGCAATCTTGCATTCAATTCATCAACAAGCAATACGCCACCATTTCCCAAGACATCTTTTATTGGTGAGTATAAACTTATCATCTTCCTTGTTCCAGCAGATTCGTTATCTAACGACAACTCTTTTTGTCCTGAATTATCAATCGTATCATGCAAAGCATTAACAGGATAGTTTGAAAACTTTTTCTTTTCATCATCAATTTTTCTAAATCCTTTAATTGAGTCGTCAAAACTAGAAATAAAGTCTAAAATGTTTTTTTGAATTTCCTCTTTTTCAAACTGCTTAGGAGACCTTTCACTAGCAAACAAAGCATTTAAACCTCCTGAAAAATTTAAACATTCTATTTTTTCAAACCACTCTCTAACTATTTTACAAATCTCAATTTTAAGTTTTGAACCTAATGACAATATTAACACTTCTTTCTCTAATGTTAACCTAATCAAGTTAGCATATTCTTTTGTTAGACCACATAAGTTGATATCTTGTTCATTTCTAACAAATACATCTTTAAATGTTTTTGATGATGGAGCTCTTGTTTTTAGCCATTCACTTTTTATTATGTTATCTGGATTTAAAGAAAAGCCATAATCAAACACATAATTCTTTTCGTTGTACTTAGTTGCAAAAATAATTTCAAATTCGGTATCTGCCTTATTTGCGTCGCCATCAAAAGCAAATTGCACATTATTATTAAAATCATAAAAAATCTCGCTCGTTTCCTTAGATGTCCCACCAAAAGAAAAAGACCTCAATACCATCGTTCTCATGAATTCAAGTGCATAATAGACATTTGATTTACCACTAGCATTTGCGCCGTAAAATGTAGCAATTGGTAACAACTTTAAATCATTCACTTCTACAATTTGGTCTTTATATTCTGTAATTTTAGTAGCTCTCATATCAATTGTATTTTTATCCTTAAAAGACCTAAAATTTTTGAAATTAAATTGTATTATCATAGCATACCTCCTTTATATATTATGATAAGTTTTCACCTTTAGTATACCATATTTTTGTAAAAAATCAATACTTTATGACACATTTGTGAGATTTTTTCTCATTTACAGTATATTTATAACAATTTTATTATTATCTATTTTCAGTTCAACCTGAACTTTGTTCGCCCCGCCAAGTGAGATTGCGTTCGAACACCAATGGAAAATATATTTTTACTAACGGTGTTGCGGGCGCAATTTTTTGTAAATAAAAGTTTTGCCAAGTTGTTGTTTTTAGCATTTTTATGTAAAAGCATAATATTGGTACAACATTCCAATGTGAGAACTTTAAAAATATTTTTAAATTTTCTGTTGACATCTCAAAATTTTATGTTATAATTGGAATTAGATATGAAAAAGAAACATTGGTTTTTAATTTTATTTATTTATGTTTCAGTCATAAGTGTTGCAAATTTAGCATGGAACATTTATTTTTTAGCCACTAAGCCACTCTCGGCTGGTGGCATTTTTAATATCGCAAAAGATTCAGTTGTTGAAATAATGGCTGAAACCGAAGATGTGGGTGTAAGTTATGGTTCTGGTGTAATTGTTGCCAAAAATGGAACAATTGTTACAAATGCCCACGTTATTACATATAAAAAATTAGGACAAAGTTATCCTTTCGATAAAATCTCTATTAGACTTATTGATGAACAAGATTTTAGAGAAGTTAATATTGTCAAATATGATTTAGATTTAGACATAGCAGTTATTAAATTAACTTGTAATAGAAATTTAAAAGCAATAAAAATTGGAGATGATTCAAAACTTGACTATGGTGATAAAGTTTACTCTATTGGAAATATGAGTAATTACGGAATATCTTTAACCACAGGATATGTTGCTATCCCCCATATTGATGTTACATATAATGAAATAACAAGAAATGTTATTCAATGCAACTTAACTATATCAGACGGAAATAGTGGTGGAGCATTGATTGACCAAGACGGAAAGTTGGTGGGCATTACAACTTTTAGATTAAAAGACCAATCCAACAACATTATTTACGGTATTTCTTACTGTATTCCCGTTAATACAGTAATGGAATATATAAAAAATTAATTTAAGGAGGAATTATGACAAAAAGTTTTAAGAAGTTGCATATCATTACACTTTCTTTAATACTTGCTGTAATTTGTGGTGCATTTTATTGCTTAACATATTATCAAAAACCAACACAAACCCAAATCGCAACAAGAAATATAGAAGTTGGTAAAAATGTAATAGATTATGAAGCTTACTTTGAACAATTTGATAGTATTAGTTTTGTACCCGATGCAAAATTATCTACTTTAAATCTTGTTCAAACAGTAGATGAGGAATTTTTAAGTGAAATTAATAATAATTCTTCAACACCTCATTATAAAGGAGAGGTTTGCTATGATATTGAATATGACCATGAAAATGGCAAAGTATATTTAAATGCAACTCTTTATTTAGATGATGAAGGCAACTGCTTATTTGAAAAAGTTGAAGGAGTTGCTTGTTGGAACGAAAATATTAATGATATTGACATTGTTTTTGAAGCGGAAGATGATATTATATTCTTATCAGATTTGAATGAGGATATAAATAACTGTGGTTGGTTCAAAAAGGCATTAAAATTTGTTAAAAAACATGCAGTTGCAATAGTAGCAACAGTAGCTGTAGTTGCAGTTGTTGCTACAGTAGCAGTTGCAGCTCCTGCTTTTGTAGCGGCGGCAACAGCAACAATTAGCGTTGGAGGAGGAACTGCAGGACTAGCCGGAGGAATTAGTGCTGGATTAGTTGCTGCTGGTAGTGCCATCGCAAGTTCAACATTAGTAACAGCAACTGTTGCAGCAGCAGTTGTTACAACAGGTGCTGTAGCTAGTGCAATAATTGTTGAACCTATTGCAGAAGGCATTGAACAAATTATAGATAAAACTACAGGTGCAATACTTGAAATAGCTTATAATGGAACAAAATATGCAGTCAAAGAATTAACAGATACTGTTAGATATGAAATGCAGAATGGTTTATATTGGCTTGCTACGGCTGACAAAAATACGGGAAAAATGTATGTATCAACAGCAGTTGTTACAATTAGCATTGCTTCATCTGCAATGAAAGTGGGATTAAGTTGTTATACTCCATCTTTCGCAGACGCTTATAATGTTGCAAAAATTGCTAGCGATGGCCTACAACCAGTTCATGACGAAGCTCACGAAGTTGGATATTTTAATCATTATCACAGAGTAAATAGAAAGGGTGTAGCACATGCGTTTTATGGTTCACCAAGGGCGGTTTAAATGAGTAATTACATAATGTTAATAAGTGATAGAAAAATGCAAATCAACACAGAATTTAAAGAAATTACTGTGCCAGACATACTCAAAAAGTATTTGCCTTTTGAGGGGCAATATGCATATATTTTAAATCCCATAGCGTCTGATAGAAAAGAAATCATTGCCAAACAAATGGCACCAAACTTCTATGAAGATACATGCAAATGGTTTGATGAAATTTATTTCGCCATACAAAAAATATTAAATCAAAAAAATAAAGTCGCATTAATTGAAACCTATTATGACCAGAAACTAGATGAAGTGATTTGGGATTTTGAACCATTCCCTATTGAGAAATTAAAAGAGGATGAAGTATCTTTTGAGTTTGATACAATATATGATTTTACAATATAATATATCGATACACATCTCATCGCTTCTTCTATTATTAAAAAGTAGGTGTTATGAAAACTAAAATGGATATACAAAAAGAATTAATCAACTTATTTGGAAAAAACTACAACTCTTTAGATAATTTGGTTAAGTATTTAAACGGGAAATACCATCCAAAATATTTCAAGAACTTCAAAGAATTTTGCACTTTTTTAAATATCACAAATCAATCTATTGATGATTATACCGATGATTATGTTTCGGAAAATGATAATTATGTGATTATTCTATTTAATGATTATAGAGATTTCAAAGGTGCAAATGAGAACGATAATTTTAGTGATGATATAGTTGTTTGTTATGATAAAGATACAAATAAAATTACTAAATATTATTACACTGGATTAGACAATGAATATCTTCACGATATTGATGCATTTATTAATTAATCACAAATTACATAAAACCATTAAACATTGTTGTTTAATGGTTTTTTCTTTTAATTAATTTGGTTTACTTTTTGTTATTATTTAACTTATTAAATACATTTAGAGTTCAAACGCAATCACCCTCGCTCCGCCAAAACCACCACATCTAGTGGTGATTTTTTATTGTAAAAAAAACAAAGAGCAATTACGCCCTTTGTTTTTTTAAGATACTTGTTTATTTGATTTAATTATTATTGGTTTATCCAGTCCTAAAATATAATTTTCATCAATAATAATTTTTTCTATATTTTGGTCAAAATGACTGGTATACATTACATCAAGCATACGCTCTTCCAGTATTGTGCGCAACCCTCTTGCACCAGTTTTAAGTTCAATTGCTTTTTTAGCAACCGCTTTGATTGCCGTTTTATCAAACTCAAGTTCAATGCCGTCCATTTTAAATAATTGAACATATTGCTTAGTGATTGCATTTTTAGGTTTGGTTAATATCTTTTCAAGTGACTTTTCGTCCAAAGCGTCAAGTCCTACAACCACTGGAATACGACCCACAAATTCGGGTATCATACCATACTTAATAAGGTCGTGAGGTTGAATTCCTTTAACGTTGCTTTGAGTATTTTTAATACTACGCACATTTACGTCTGCACCAAATCCAAGCCCAGCATTACCGTTACGTTCACCAATAATTTTGTCTAATCCTACAAACGCACCACCGCAAATAAATAAAATATTGGTTGTATCAATTTTAATATTTTCTTGTTGAGGGTGCTTACGTCCGCCTTGAGGTGGAACACTTGCAATAGTTCCTTCAAGAATTTTTAACAATGCTTGTTGCACACCCTCACCCGATACATCACGAGTGATTGACACATTTTGACTTTTACGAGCAATCTTATCAATTTCATCAATATATATAATACCGCGCTCCGCTTTACTTATATCATAATCCGCATTTTGAATAAGTTTTAGCAAAATATTTTCAACATCATCACCAACATAACCCGCCTCAGTAAGCGCTGTTGCATCACTTGATGCAAATGGAACTTTTAACATTTTGGCAAGCGTTTTTGCAAGTAGCGTTTTACCACTACCAGTAGGACCAACCAAAAGCACGTTACTTTTTTCAAGTTCAATCTCGTCCTCGCCTTTTATTTTGCTTCTCTTCATATTATAGTTAATGCGCTTGTAATGGTTATATACTGATATTGCAAGAATTTTTTTCGCCTCATCTTGCCCAACTATAAACTCGTCAAGATGTGCTTTAATTTCTTGAGGTTTAGGTAAATCCAAAAGTTCTTGCTGTCCATTTTCATTTTTAGGTGAGTGTTCCGTCATAATTTCAGCACACAAATCCACGCATTCCTTACAAATAAAACATTCACCTTCAGGGTTGGCAATAATATTTTTTAAATTACTTATAAGTCGTCCGCAAAATGAACAAGTTGCGTTTAAATCTTTCACAAATTCCCTCTCTTTTAACTTTTATTATTGAAATAATTAAATGCCAATGTAAATTGGCATTTAATTTTATCTTTTCTCAAAAATTTTATCGATTAAACCATATTTCAAAGCAGTTTTAGCGTCCATATAGTTATCACGGTCAGTGTCTTTTTGCAAAGTCTTAACATCTTTACCAGTATTTTCTGCCAAAATCTTATTTAAAATTTCTCTTGTTTTTGAAATATGTTTTGCTTGTATTTCAATATCACTTTGTTGACCTTGAGCACCACCCAAAGGTTGATGTATCATAACTTCACTATGAGGCAAGCATATACGTTTACCTTTAGTTCCGCTTGAAAGTAACACTGCTGCCATACTTGCAGCCATACCAATACAAATTGTAGACACATCACATTTGATATAGTTCATAGTATCATAAATAGCAAGACCCGCACTTACACTACCGCCTGGACTATTGATATACATAAATATGTCCTTATCTGGATTTTTACCTTCCAAATAAATTAGTTGCGCCACTACAGAATTTGCCACTTGGTCGTTAATTTCACCGCTTAAAAATATAATTCTATCTTCAAGCAATCTACTATAAATATCATAACTACGTTCGTTGTTGCCCACTTGGTCAACCACCATAGGAATCATCATATTTACCCTCCTACTAATTCTATGCCATAAAAGCAAATTTTTTTCATTAATTAAATTACTTAATTGTGTTATTTTGTCTTAAAAAGTCTAATAACTTCTTCATTAATAATTCATTAGCAATTTGGTTAATTCCATTTTCGCCAATATTATTCTTATATTCTTCAACTTTAACGCCTTGAGTTTCAGCAATTTCAGCAATCTTAGCATCAACATCCTCTTCTGAAACATCAATATTTTCAGTTCTAATCAATTTTTCAAGTACTAAACG
Source organism: Clostridia bacterium (assembly GCA_017481235.1). GTDB lineage: Bacteria > Bacillota > Clostridia > Christensenellales > UBA1242 > Onthoplasma. The sequence continues at coordinate 11,367 of JAFUPL010000004.1, forward strand.
ACCTTTAACTTGACGTTCTGCCATCATGCGTTGATTTGCCTTAATTTCACTAACAGTTTTACCAATTTGAGTAGCATAAGTTTCAAGTGTTGCACCGTAGTAAGAAAGTTGTGCTTCCATGCCTCTAATCATACGGTCAGTTTCACTATCAACCATTGTGTCTGGCACGCTAACCTTAGTATTATCAACAATTGTATCCAACATGCGATTATCTACTTCAATTTCAGCATTTTGGTTTGCTTGTTCAGTTAATTTTTCACGAATGTTATTTGTGTATTGTTCAACAGTATCAAATTCAGAACTATTTTGAACAAATTCATCATTAAGTTCTGGCATAATACGTTCACGAATATTGTGAATTTTAACCTTAAACACTGCTGGTTTGCCTGCTAAATCTGCTTGATGATACTCGGTTGGGAAAGTAACATTAACGTCTTTTTCATCGCCAACATTAAGACCTACAAGTTGGTCTTCAAATGTATCAATAAATGAGTGTGAACCAATCTTTAATTGATACTTTTCTGCCTTACCGCCCTCAAACGCCTTGCCATCAACAAAACCTTCAAAGTCAAGAGTAACTGTATCATCATTCTTAACCGGGTTGTTAGTTTCAACAAGACGTGAACCACGCATTAACTCGCGGTCAATAGCATTTTTAACTTGCTCATCAGTAACTTTTACTTCACTCTTTTTAAATTCCAAACCCTTATAGTCAGCCAAAGTAAATTCTGGTGTAGATGGGATTTCAAGCAAAATTTCAATGCCATTGTCATCTATCTTCTTAATATCCATCTTTGGTGCTTGATAAGGTTGAATGTCTTCATGTTCTCTTAAAATTTGACTATACGCCATATAGAACACATCGTCTAATGCATCTTGCATAAATACGCCTTGACCATAAACTTTTTCAATCACATTTTTAGGTGCATGACCTTTTCTAAAACCTTGAACGGTGTATTTTGCTTTATTTTTTTGATATGCCTTTTCAACGCTATCGCTCCATTCCTTAGCGTCTAGTTGAATAGTTGCTTCTACTATTCCATTTTCTTTTTTTACTAAATCGTATTTCATTAAAGTTCTCCTTTTTTATTAGCGACATTATTATAGCACATATTTTGTATAATTGCAAGTTTAAATTAAATTATTTATTGCAAATATTTACTAAACCATACAAATAATGGCAGTTATTATCAAAACTGCACCAAAAATTGCACAACTAATAGTTTGCTTGTTGTGTTTTTTTATTATTTTTTTTCTAAGTTTAGCAACTATGTCAATATTGTAAAATTGATAGTATTCACTATTCGCACCTTTTATGGCAATATCTTGCAATATCTCATTTGCTTGAATATTAAAATTATTGGTTTCCTCTAATTGTTTTTGCCTGTTAAACAACAACATAACCAAAACTGCAAGTCCCCAACTTAAGCATGCTCCACCTGCTTGAACTTTAAAACTATTACCAATCAACGCAAACAAAACACCCGCAATTAGTAAAATTGATATAAGTATATGCATTTTATATTTTAATAACTTGTCCATATTCCTCCTATATATTACATATTTTGTATGTACTTTACGCTACAAATTTTACAATAATCATAACCACTAACACAATTATTGCCACACCATACAAAAACATAAACCATGATTGATCCTTGCTCCTAGCAAAATAGTAGGCATAAATAAGTCCTACCGCCACCTCAATCCACATAGCGATAGTAACAATTATTCCACACCAGTTGCCAAACTTATTAGGTATTGAATTTAATCCAAGTCCAACAACTAAAATAATTATACCTATAAAGGCAATAAAATTAACAAATTTTCTAAATTTCATATTTCTCCATTTTTATTTTTCTAAACCATTTGTTTCAGAACTTAATTCTTTTACTCTATGAAATTCCTCATAATCCTCTCTAAAAAATTTATCATAAATTTCTTCTTGATTTGTAATAATGTATTCCATAGTTTTTTTATTTAAAGCATTTAGTTTACAACCCTCAACTAATGTAAGCATTGCTTTATACATAGTACTATTAGTCTGATAACTCATTCTATCTATGCTATAAGACATTATTATTTTACCAATTAAAGGAATTTTGTATCTTTTATCTAATTTTTCTTCACGAGCAGTTCTTTTTAATAACTCGCATTTTATTTCATCCGCACTTATAACATCTTTTTGACACACTTCATTATATATCATTTTTAAATGCCTATAAAAAATATTTCTTACTTCTTCTCTTATATCACAAGCCATAATCACAACTCCCTACTACTTTATATGCTACATTATAACAAAAACACCTGCTAAATAGCAAGTGTTTATGTCAGTTATTAATTTTAATATTTGAAAATTAGTTATTTTCAACTTCCGGACGTAGCATAATATGAATATCTTTAAGTGCTTTTTCATCTACTACTGTTGGAGCATTTGTTAGTGGGTCGCAGGCATTTTTGTTCATAGGGAATGCTATAACGTCACGAATAAATTCGTTCTTGGTTAGCAACATCATAATGCGGTCAAAACCTGCACCGCTACCAGCGTGTGGTGGTGCACCATAACTAAATGCATTGTATAGTGCTGGGAACTTGTTTTCAACAACGGATTTATCATAACCTGCAAGTTTAAATAGTTCTACCATCATTTCAGGTTCGTGGTTACGTACCGCACCTGACAAACTTTCATAACCATTAATTACAAGGTCGTATTGATATGCCTTAACACTTAATGGGTCTTTTTCAATCTCTTCAATAGATGCTTGTGGCATACTAAATGGATTGTGACTAAACTCAATCTTGCCCTCATCATCAAGTTCGTAGAATGGGAAATCAACCACCCAACAGAATGCAAAAGCATTTTCATCTATCAAACCTAATTTTTTACCTAATTCATTACGTAAAATATTTGCAAACTTTGCAACTCTATCCTTGCTATCTGCTACAAAGAAGATTGTATCATTTGGTTCAAAGTGTAATGCATTCATTAGATTGGTTTTATTTTGCTCAGTCATAAATTTAGTAATACCAGTTTCAAATTCGCCTTCTTGGTTTACATGCACATAAGCAAGACCCTTTGCCTCTCTTGATTTTAAGAAGTCAGTCAAACCATCATAGAACTTACGTCCCTTTTCACCACAATTAGCTTTAATTGCCTTGATTGTAGCACCCTTGAAAGCGTTAAATTCGGTATCCTTAAATATTTCAGTTACATCTACAACCTTAAGCGGATTACGTAAGTCTGGTTTATCACTACAATAGTCACGCATTGCATCTTCATATTTAATACGCTTAAATGGAGTAACAACTTTTTGGTCGGTAAACTTTTCAAATATACCTTTAAATAGTCCTTCCATTACACTAAAGATATCTTCTTGAGTTGCAAATGCCATTTCCATATCTATTTGATAAAATTCGGTAGGACTACGGTCAGCACGAGCATCCTCATCTCTAAAGCAAGGTGCAATTTGGAAATATTTATCTAATCCACTTGTCATAAGCAATTGCTTAAATTGTTGAGGTGCTTGTGGTAGTGCATAAAACTTTCCAGGATTTAATCTACTTGGCACTAGGAAGTCCCTTGCGCCCTCTGGGCTTGATGCGGTAAGAATTGGTGTTTGCACTTCGGTAAATCCAAGATTGTTAAAATATGTACGTACAAAATACATCAAATCGCTACGCAATTTCAACATCTTTTGATTATATTCACTACGTAAGTCCAAATATCTATACTTTAAACGCAAATCTTCGTTAACTGTACTACTGGTTTTAATTTCAAATGGAAGTTCCTTATCGCACTTGCCCAAAACTTCAAAACTTTCAACTTCAATTTCAATATCGCCAGTAGGCATATTAGGGTTTTTGCTAGAACGTTCAAGCACTTTACCGCTAACGCTAATTACATCTTCCTTATTTAGATTTGTAACCATACTTTCACTTGCTACAAGTTGAGTAATGCCATATTGGTCACGAAGCGTAATAAATGTAATACCACCAAGTTTACGAATGGTATCCACCCAACCAGCAAGTTTAATATTTTTGCCAACATCACTAATTCGTAGTGAACCGCAATCAACATCTCTATAATTTTTAGTAATAATCATAATATATCCTTTTAAATATTTTATTCGCATTAATTATACACCACAAGCAAAAAAATTGCAACAGTTTTTATCTTTATAATACTAATTTTAATAAATAAAACGAAAAAGGAGCGAGTAAGCTCCTTTTTCTATAACAGTCAAACTGCTCACCTAAATCCTAATAATTTTTCTCATCAACTTGGAAGTATGATTGAGGATGAGAACAAACAGGACATTCCTTAGGTGCAGTTTTTCCAACATGTTTATGTCCGCAATTTAAACATACCCAAACAACCGCAGTTTGTTTTGCAAATGCTTTTTTCTTTTTAACATTTTCAGCCAATGCCTTATAACGTTCTTCGTGTTCCTTTTCAATTTTAGCAACACCTTCAAACATTTTAGCAATGTCTTTAAAACCTTCTTTCTTTGCAGTTTTTGCAAAGTCAGCGTACATTTCTGTCCACTCATACGCTTCACCAGATGCAGCATCTAAAAGGTTAGTAAGTGTATCACTTACACTACCGCCATTTAACAACTTGTACCACATTTTAGCGTGTTCCTTTTCGTTGTTAGCAGTTTCCTCAAAAATGTTAGCAATTTGCACATAACCGTCCTTTTTTGCCTTACTTGCAAAGAACGTATACTTGTTACGTGCTTGACTTTCGCCTGCAAAAGCGGTCATCAAATTTTGCTCAGTTTTGCTTCCCTTCAACTCCATTAAAAATTCCTCCATCAAGTTGATACTAACAATATAAAACAAAATTAAAAAAAAGGCAAATAAATTTAATACATTTTTTAAAAATATTTTAAAAAAATTTATAACTGCCTTGTTTTTAGTATTTAATTGGTATTTTTGATACAATTAATTTAAATTAAAACACTTATAATTGTTTGGTATCAATCTTGTTTATGTTGCAATAATATTTAACAAATTCATCTTTATGATTTTTAAAATACTCCGCTTGCTCTAACATCTTTTCATATTCTTCATCTTTAAAATACATTTTTGTTGTAGCATATCCGCCGTGCGCAAATTTGCGACAAATATGCAAGTACGCATCTTCAATATTTTCTTGCAATGTTTGATTAGGTCGATTTTTTAGTCCGTATGTATACATTGTTGTCATCACATTATCAATATCTGTTCTTCTATCTGCTGACGACACAATCTTTCCATAAATACTACGAGGTTCATTATCTCCACTTGCGCGGTGGTCTTGAATTGCCTCATATATTATATCAATTTGTTCGTCTGTGAAAAAGTAATACATATTTTCATCATCTGCAAAAATATCCGCCGACACCATTTCATGATTTTTAGCATCAATATGATGACCGATATCATGGTAACTAGCAATGGTATACACCATATCTAAATTAATCCCTTCCACTTGCTTTGCAAATTCCAAACTACGCCTAACCACATATTCAATATGCTTAGGTCCATGACCTTGCTCGTTATTTTCATACACTGGTAAAACTTGTTTTTCAATATATTCTTTTAATTGTTTATTTATCATAAGAACACCTCTTTTATTTCTTTTTAAACCTATCCTTTTTACGCACCAAACCTTTTTCACGTCCATTTGCACTTGGCGTATAATACACCCTATCTTTTAAACTATCTGGCATATATTGTTGGTCAACATATCCACCGTAATCATGTGGATATTTGTAAGGATTTGGATTGTCGGTATCGTAATGATAATTTTTAAGATATTCTGGTATTTTATCATCTGCTGACATTGTTGCATCAGTATTTGCCTTGCCCATTGCCACATACACGCTATTCGATTTCTCCGCCTCACAAGCATAGATAATTGCATGAGATAATGCAAGATTGCCTTCGGGCATACCTAAATTTTTAATAGCATAATGTGCTGCATTTGCAAGTAGTAACGCATTACTATCCGCCATACCAATATCCTCGCTACAATGAGCAATTAGTCGACGAGCAATAAGTAGTGGGTCGCAACCTGCATTTATTAACCTTTGACTATAATATAATGCAGCCTCCGTGTCACTTCCACGAATACTTTTACAAAAGCAACTAAGCAAATCATAATACATATTTTCATCAACACTAATTGCTTTTTGTTGAATGCATTGTTCCGCCACCTTTTCATCAATCACAATCTTACCATCGCTTGCACTTGTTGTCATAACCGCAAGTTCTAACCCATTCATAGCATTACGCAAATCTCCACTACTTGCATAAGCAATATGATTTAAGGCCTTAGGTGTAATTTCAACATTAACACGACCGAAACCACGTTCCTTATCATTAATAGCACCAACCAGCGCATCTTTAATATCATTTATATCTAGTGGCAAAAATTTAAATACGCGACAACGACTAACAATAGCAGGTGTCATACTAATATGTGGATTTTCAGTAGTAGAACCAATAAAAGTGATATATCCCTTTTCTACCGCTTCAAGCACACAATCACTTTGAGCCTTGTTCCAACGATGACATTCGTCAAGTATTAAAAATGTAGACTTGCCATACAATTCAAAGTTGGTTTTAGCCTCTTCAATAATCTTTTTTGCGTCTGCCACACCTGATGAAACAGCATTTAACTTTCTAAAATCATTATGCATAGCATTGGCAATAATATATGCTAGCGTAGTCTTTCCAACACCTGGTGGTCCGTAAAAAATACAACTACCAAGTCTATTAATCTTAATAGCACGTCTAAGTAAAGTATCCTCGCCTACAATATGCTTTTGTCCAACAAACTCATCAAGTGTTCGTGGACGCATACGTTCCGCAAGCGGTGCATTTTTATTATTTATATCAAATATATTCATGCTTACATTATACCACACTTTATATGAATTGAAAATACTTTTTAACAAAGTTAATAAAAAAGAAAAGTCGTTTTAAAACTTTTCTAATCTTCTAATCCCGCCAAATAATCAGTGCTTACACCAAAATATTGCGCAATTATTATAACTGAGTCAAATTTAGGAATTCTTTTCTCAGTTTCCCACCAGCCAATAGCAGATGCTGTAATCTTCCCTTCTAACTCTTTTTCAAGGTCTTTTTGAGTTAAACCTTTTGATGTCCTTAAATCCTTTAACCTTTCCGCAAAAACTTTCATATAAACTCCTTTTAAACATTTTACAACAAAAGTTGTTAAAATGCTTGACTAACAACGCTAGTTGTTTTATAATGAAAACAACACTCGTTGTTTAAGGGAGATAACTATGAAACAATTAATACAATATCGTTTTAAATATGAAGAAATTATTAAATATCTTAAAGAAAACAATATGTCAAAAACCAAATTTTGTAAACTTTGCAATATATCTATGTATACGCTTAATAGTTTGCTTAAAGGGAGTGTGTTGGTTAATGCTTTTGCTGGATTTAGAGTGTCGGAAGTATTAAAAATAAGTTTAATGGAACTTGTGGTACAAATTGATTAATATTCAAATTTATTTTACATAATTTTAATTTTATTTGACAAAATAAAAATATAATCATATACTTTTAATATCTAATATATTTTTAAAGGGGAAATTTATGAATAAAATTAAAATTGGTATTAATGGTTTTGGCCGTATTGGCCGTGTAATTACTCGCGCGGTACTGGAGCGTGATGATATTGAAATTGTGGGCATCAACGACCCATTTATCACACCTGAATATGCATGCTATCTGTTTAATTATGATACAGTACACGGTCGTAGCAAGCACACTATGACACATGATGGCGACCATGTAGATGTTGCTGGTATGCATATTATGTTCCATACTGAATATGATCCTGAAAACATTGCATGGGATAAATGCGGTGCTGAATATATCGTAGAAGCAACTGGTAAGTTTACAAAATATGCTGATGCTAAACGTCACCTTGCTGGCGGTGCTAAAAAGGTTGTAGTTAGTGCTCCTGGTAAGGAAATGCCTATGTTTGTTTATGGTGTTAATCATAACGAATACAAACCTACTATGGACGTTGTTAGTGATGGTAGTTGTACAACTAACTGTTTTGCTCCACTTGTTAAAATTATTGATGAGGCATATGGCATTGAAGAAGGTTTGATGAGTACAATCCACTCAACCACTGCCACTCAACTTACTGTTGACGGTGTATCTAAAAAGGATTGGCGTGGTGGACGTGCTGCAAGTAGCAATATTATACCTAGTTCAACCGGAGCTGCAAAGGCAGTAGACCAACTTATACCTCATCTTAAAGGCAAACTTACTGGTATGAGTTTCCGTGTTCCTACAATCAACGTAAGCGTAGTTGACTTTACTGTCAAGTTAAAGAAAAAGACAACTTACGAAGAAATTTGTGCTGAAGTTAGACGCCGTGCCACTACTGATATGACTGGCATTGTAGATGTATGCGACCAACCTCTTGTTAGTAGCGACTTTGTTGGCAATCCTCATACTTGTATCTTTGATGAAAAGGCAGGCATTATGATTAGTCCTAAGTTTGTAAAACTTGTTGCATGGTATGATAACGAATATGGTTATAGTTCTAAACTGCTAGACCTCATTAGTGTAATGTATAGTAAGGATCATGCAAAAGAAATTAAAATAGAGGCAAACAAAGTTAAAAAAGAATCAAAACTTGTAAATGCTATAAAAGCAATCACTAAAAAAGGTAAATCTTCAACATCTACTAAAACAACCTCTAATCAAGAAGTTGATAAAAAATCAACACAAAAAGAAGTTGTAAAAAAATCTAAGACATCAAGTGAAAAGTCAACTAAAACCGCCAAATCTAATAACACAAATACAGTTAAAGGAAATACTAAAAAGACAGTAAGTCAAAAAACTGTTAAAACTCCAACTTCTAAAAAGAAATAACCAAAAAAAATGGAACTGTGAAAGTTCCATTTTTATTTAACTCTACTTTTTGTACCTTATATCAAAATTATTTTTTATAATCATGATTATCCAATTTATTATAGTTGCAAGTAATAGTGCTATTACTAAAAAATACACCCAAAATGGCAAAGTTAAAAACTTTTCAATTACTACATAACAAATTAGTATTAAGCACATAACTATTGGATTGTACAAATAATTTTTGTTAAATTTAGGTTTTGAATAATATGTTTCAACCTTATCTTTGTCAAGTTCAATATTTAAAGAATTGTGCACGCTAAAAATATGATTTTTAAAGTTTGTGTTAACAAACGCTTCCATTATCTCAGCACTAAAATATTGTAATTTAACGCTAGCATATTCATCATTTAAATTAAAGATAAGTTTAATCACCTTTTGATAAAACCAAAGTTTTAACTTACTCCACCAATTAAGTTTCTTTTTTACATAAACAACGCTTGGGATTAATTTTAATTTTTCTCTTATGTCATTTAACATTTCTACGGTTAAATTAGCACTAGAATAATATAACAAGGTTTGTGTAGGTTTATAATTATCCGCCTTTAAATACTTATCAATAGTTACATTTACATTGTTATTATAGATAGCAACCACTCTATTAACTATGTATTTGTTTGTCAACAACTTTGCCACATGCTTAGAATTAACAAAAAATTTAATATTAGCATCAAAAATTTCTAGCAAAGATATTTTGCGTTCAATATCCTCTACACTATCTACAATAAACAATATCTCCATATTTTCCCCTATGTTAAACTATATAATTATTAGCAACTAGTTGCATTACTTTTTCATAATCTTTAGATGTTTTAAAACTTGTTTTAGGAAAAATCACCACCGAAACTTTATCAAAATATATAAACACCAAATCTTTACTTTTAACAATTTTTTTAATAGCATCGTATTCAAAATTTGCATTATACAATACTTTTTCGCCTAAAGTAGTGGTCATATCCATACTAGTTTCATTAAACATTATGTTAACTTGTTGTCCTATCAATATTTTATTGTTTTGCGAAACTGATTTATTGGTTATAACAAAACTAATCACCAAACATGCCAAAATCATACTAAACACAATGCCCAACAATGTATTGCCAGTAATAAATAATATTGATAACGCTATTAAGGATATAATCATTGCAACTTCAACAATTATATTATATTTTTTAATAGCACTTGCATTAATTTTGTTTATCAAATTTTCAGTATATTCAAATTTGCTTTCAATCATATATCCCCCTTATGTATATATTTTAACATTAACGCATTTTAAATGCAACTAAATTAAATAAAAAATCAAAGTTTGTAACATTTTACTTTTTGAAATTAATTATATAAAAACTTTACACAATTATTCATTCTTCATTTTTCATTAATATAATGCGACAGCGTCCTAAACCTTTAATTCTTCATTTTTCACTTAAAAAAATTGACATACAAAATATGCCAATTTTTTATATTTAATTTTTCCTTTGAACTCTTCACTTTTCGTTGTTCGTTCTTCATTTTCGCGTAAGCGATATTATCTCTTACTAAATTGTGGAGCCTTACGCGCTTTCTTCAAACCGTACTTTTTACGTTCTTTCTTACGAGCGTCACGAGTAACAAAACCAGCCTTCTTAAGTTCAGCACGTAGTTCAGGTTTAAATTCGATTAACGCCTTAGTAATACCATGACGTAAAGCACCTGCTTGACCAGCAACGCCACCACCGTATATATTAGCGCGAATATCAACACTGCCAACTAGGTCAGTTAAAACTAGAGGTTGTTTAGCATCTCCAATTAATGATTCGATAACAAAGTATTCCTTAATATCCTTACCATTAACTTCAATTTTACCAGTACCAGTAGTTAAACGTACACGAGCAACAGATGTCTTACGCTTACCAGTACCTAAGAATTCTTGAACAGCACTCTTAGTTGCTTTCTTAGTTGTCTTTTTGGCAGGAGTTTTCTTTTCACCTTCAGCAGTTTCTTCTTTCTTGGTTGTTCTCTTTGTAGTTTTCTTTTCAGCAACTTCGCCTTCTACCTTTTTAGCACGAGTGCGTTTTGGTTTTTCAGCAACTTCAACTGTTTCTACAACTTTAACTTCTTCAGCCATTAGTTTTTACCTCCTATCTTATATTCAACTGGTTGTTGAGCTTGCATATTGTGGTCACCCTTGAAGATGTGACAGTGTGTAAGCATTGTACGACCTAAAGCGTTCTTAGGAAGCATACCCTTAACAGCACGCATTAATGCAACATCAGATTTTTCTTCCATCATTTTGCTATATTGAGTTAACTTCAAACCGCTAGTATAACCAGAATAACGTTTGAAGTATTTTTGTTCCAACTTCTTACCAGTTAAAACTAATTTATCGCTATTAATTACGATAACATAATCACCACAATCTACGTGTGGAGTAAATGTAGTCTTGTTCTTGCCACGCAAAATCTTTGCAACTTCAGCAGCACATCTACCTAAAGCAAGACCAGACGCATCTATAACATACCACTTTTTTTCAACAGTGGCAGGCTTAGCCATATATGTGTTCATTATAATTTTCCTCCAAAATATTCTACTATCCCTTGCACCTAGGGCTAGTGTGGATTAGCGGTGCAATCTTCTAGTACTGATTAATTATACATAATTAAAACTTAATTGTCAATAGTTTTTTTAAAAATTTTTATTATAAATAATAATTTGTTTATCCCAACAAAAAAATAAGGCTTTATGCCCTATTTTGTTTGACCTTTTTCTTTTCCAAATCCCATTTGAACCAAAACTTTTCTAGTTTGAGCATTATATTTTTCTTCATATTCTGCCATAAACTTATCTAGTTCCATATTCCTTTGCGAAATATATTGCATTGCATATTTACCACCATAAATACTAAACATAAATTTTACCCAAGCAATACTCATTGGTGAATCTTGATAATTTTTACTACTATATGTTGTACGAATTGCAAAGTTGCTTACCACAATACGATCTGGAGACCTTCCAGTCTTTTTAAATATTAGTGCGCCATCTTCAAATCCATTAAATTCTAAACTATCTCCCCATTTTTCATTAACTAAACAAATCTTTTTAATAGCATTTATAGTTTGTTCTGGAAATTTCTCCCATAAATCTTCAACAAATGTATTTTTCATATTCTCCCCCTTAAAATATATCGTTATTATATCATACATTCAGGCTTTGTCAAGATACATCTTTAATTTTACTTACAAAAAATTCTAATTAAAAATTAAAAATCAGCACACTTAATGTACTGATTAATTTTATAATGCTAAGATATATTTCTTAAAA
>JAFUPL010000035.1 GCA_017481235.1 Clostridia bacterium
CAACATTTGATGAATTAAAACTAATTAAGCACATTGGTGGTATTAACTTTATTCAACGTTACTTGCTACCAGAAGGTGAAGACGCCTTTATATTACGAAATGATAAAATTTAATTAAAAAAAGCACCTAGCACTAATCCTTAAGATTAACACTAGGTGTTTTTTAAACAAGTATTTTATTAATAAAATTTTAAATATCACTAATTCCAAGTAAAACGTCCGCCGAAACATTAAGGGCAATAGCAAGTGTCTTTAAACTATCATATCCGGGTTTACTTTTGCCTTTTAACCATTCGCTTACTTGACCTTGTCTTACGCCAACAAGTTTTGCTAATTTCACTTGATTAAGATTATTATCAATCATTAAGTCTTTTAATATTTTTGTAAATTCCATATATACTAATCCAAATCTAAATTTTCAGCAAGAAATTTATCATCATCTATAAATTCGCTAGGTTTAATTTTTAAACCATGAGCAAGCAAAATTATAGTTTTTAGTTCAATTCCTTTTGTTCGTTTTTGCATAATGCTCTTAATTGTAGAAAATGGGATACCACATTCGCTTGCCAATTTATATTGTGTCCAACCTTCTTTACCAAGATAGTAACACAATTTTTCAACTACAACATCATTTAAAGTTTTCATAAATATCTCCTTAGGATTATATCTAATCCAATGATAAAATATTCAATTTGAGCAATTAGGACGACGAATTAGTCTTTTTTTTATTGACAATTAAAAAATTATTCTTATAATAGGATTATAAATAGTCTTAAATAAGGAGGAAAAATTATGAAAAAATATACAATATGTTTTACTGGTCATAGACCAAAAGGATTGCCTTGGGGTTATAATGAAAATACACGAGATTGTTTAAAATTTAAGCAATATATTAAAGAACTAATAATCCAAAAGATTGGGGAGGGATATAACTATTTTATTGTTGGCATGGCGCTAGGTATTGATATAATAATTGTTGAGATTTTGCTTGAATTAAAGCAAGAATATGATATCATCATTGAATGTGCTATTCCATGTTTAAATCAAGAATGTAAATGGAGCATATCTCAACAAAAACGTTATAAAGATATTTTAATGGTATGTGATAAAATAACTTATGTCTCAAAAGAGTATACAATAGATTGTATGCAAAAGCGAAATGAGTATATGGTTGATAATAGTGATTTAGTAATTGCAATATGGAATGGAACTCCTAGCGGAACGTTAAATACAATTAAATATGCTAAAAGCAAAGACATTAAAACAATAATTATTGACGTTAATAAATATAAATAGTATATATCAAACATAACTGAAAATAAATATATTAATAACTAAATTGCAAAAAATACTTGTAATTTAGTTTTTGTTATGATATAATAACCCTAGTAGGTTATTTTTTATTGTTTTAAAATTTTTGATTTTTAAATTAACGTCCCAAGGTGGACTACGCCCTAAATTATAATTGGATATTGTTAAACTACTCCAATTAACACAAAAGATAAAAATTGAAATACAAAATTAAATAGTGTATAGTTTGTTTTTTTGCAAGGGGAATATTGGGCAATATGATAATTTACTAATTAAATTTAATAAATATTAAAAGGAAGATTTTATGGAAGAATATGAAAGATTATTAACAAGTGAGGAATTTGATAGTTCCCTACAAAATGATGAAGTGGTGGTGCGTAAATCTAATCGAAGTGGAGCACGCAACTCCTCAACTCGTGCACGCAACACTCGTGTTGCGGGCGCTAAAGGTAAGGTCGAAAGTACTAAATCAAAGTCAAGCACCAAACCTAATAATAACGCTAATAAAGTAAAAAGTAAATCACATGAAAATGTTGAAGTTTTAACTGAAGCACCAGCACGTAAAGGTATTAAAAAGAACAATTTAAAAGTAATGTTTTTAGGCGGTATTGGCGAAGTTGGTAAAAACATGACCGTATTTGAATACGGCAACGACATTTTGATTGTTGATAGTGGGGTTATGTTCCCAGACGATAGTATGTTGGGTATTGACCTTGTTGTGCCAGATATCACATATTTACTTGAAAATAAAGACAAAATTCGTGGTATGGTAATCACTCACGGTCACGAGGACCATATTGGCGGATTGCCTTATGTATTAAACGATATCAAAACTCCAATTTACGCTAGTGCATTTACTTGCGGACTTATTCAAAAAAAGATGGAAGAGTTTAGAAAAATTCAATACAAAACCAATGTTGTTCGTCCACGTCAAAAGATTAAAGTGGGTTGCTTTGAAGTTGAATTTATTGGCGTAAATCACTCAATTGCGGGCAGTTTTGGACTAGCAATCAAAACCCCAGTTGGTATTGTTATGCATTCGGGCGACTTTAAGGTAGACTTAACACCAGTACATGGCGAGCGTATTGATTTTCACCGTTTTGCCGAATATGGTAACAAGGGAGTACTACTTTATATGGCGGATTCAACTAATGCTGAGCGTGAAGGTTATTCACTAAGCGAAAAAGCAGTAAGTAATACTTTTGAAAATTTATTTGAAGAGCACAATAAAGAACGTATAATTATTGCAACCTTTGCATCTAACGTTCATAGATTGCAAGAAATTATGAATATTGCTGAGCGTCATGGTCGTAAAATTACATTTACTGGACGAAGCATGGTTAATGTTACTGACGTTGCTACTAAAGTTGGCGAAATGAAGGTTAACAAAGCAAATATTGTAGATATTGACAAACTTAACAACTTCCGTGATGATGAACTTTGCATTATATCAACTGGAAGTCAAGGCGAACCTATGAGCGCATTATCTCGTATGGCAAGTGGCGAATTTAAGGGTTTGGAAATTGGCAATAACGATTGTATTATTTTCTCAAGTAGTCCAATCCCTGGCAATGAAAAAATGGTTAACAATGTAATTAACAAACTTATTACATTGGGTGCAAATGTTATATATAATCAACTTGAGCAAGTGCACGCTTCAGGTCACGCTTGCAAGGAAGAGTTAAAAACTATGTTTGCCCTAGTTAAACCTAAATACTTTATTCCTGTTCACGGCGAACAAAAGCATTTGATGGCTCACGCTAGCATTGCTGAAAGCATGGGTGTGGACCGTCATAATGTGTTAATGCCTCAACTAGGTATGAGAGTTGAAGTTAACGATCGTACACTTAAATCTACTGGATTTGTTCCATTTGGTAGTCGCTTGATTGACGGTGCTGGCGTGGGTGAGATGGAAAGTAACGTGCTAAAAGAACGTAAGCAACTATCTGAAGATGGTTTGTGTGTGGTGATTGTTAATATCAATCCTAACCTTGGCAAGTTTGCGTCACGTCCTGAAATTGTATCACGTGGATTTACCTATATGGGCGAAGCGCAATCTTGGTTAGAGGACGCTAAAAATGTTGTAATGGACTCGGCTGATGATATCGATTTGAAAGCACGTGATTACGTTACACTAAAGCAAAGTATACGCAAACATTTAACAACTTTCTTAAACAAAAAGTTAAAGCGTAAACCTATGATTATACCTATTATTGTGGAGAGTAACTAACAATGAGTTTAACTGCCTTAAAACTGTATGCAAAACAAAATAATGTTCCTATTACAAAAGATGATACAATGGAGTTTATTGTAGATTATATCAATCAAAATAATGTTAAAACTATACTCGAAATTGGCACTGCAATTGCGTTTGGTAGTATTAGTATGGCAATGTGTGAAAGTGTTACACATATCACAACACTTGAAATTGATACTACCAATTATCGAGAGGCATTAAATAATATTGCAAAACATAATATGCTAGATAAAATTGATGCAAGACTTATTGATGCCAAGTGGTACTTGCAAGAATGTGACCAAAAGTTTGACTTAATATATCTCGATGGACCTAAAGGGCAATATATTAATTATTTGCCAAGACTACTTGAACTGTTAAATCCTAATGGTACAATTATTGCCGACAATATCTTCTTTCATGGTATGGCAACGGGCGAAATTGTAACACCATCATCTTGTCGAAGTATGGTTAATGGTTTAAGGCAATATGTAGATGAAGTTACGCACAATCCTAAATTAGAAACTCATATTTATCAACTAGGCGATGGAGTATGTGTTACGAGATTAAAATAAGGGGAATTTATGAAAATAATATATACAAGTTTTTTGTTACAACCTAAAACTAGAGATAATAAGTTGGTTGTTGAACCATTTCAAAACGAGAACGGAATAATAGACACTTTGAAAAATGAAATTAAAAACGTTAATAAAATGGTATTTATAACAAATCGTTGGAATTCAACAACGGCTAAAAATCAACCTAAAGATGAAGTTCACAATGACTTTCATTATACCAATAATCAATATGCAAAAGCAGTAAAGGAATGTTTTAAATTGTCAGGGATTAATTTCAAACAAATGATTGTAGTTGATTGTAAATATAATGGAGTATTAAAAGATGACATTAAAGATGCAGATATGGTGTATATTCAAGGAGGTCACACTCCTAGAGGATTAAAGATATTAAAAGACATTAAATTTGTTGATTGTATCAAAAAATATAAAGGAGTTATGATTTTTAATAGCACAGCGGCAAAACTTCCTGCTACCAAAGCATTGTCAACTCACCATGGAAATATGAAGGAGTATGAAATCGAGGAAGCTTTATGTTTAAAAAATTATTCAATAAGACCGCATTTTGACTATTCATTAAAAGAATATCTGTTTGATAAAAAATTTAGAAATCGCATAAAACTTATCAAAGACTTTTCAAAGCATATAGATGTGTATGGTCTTGGTGGAAATAGTTACATACTTGATAAGGATAATGAATTTAAAATATATGGAAAGTGTTGGTTGTTTAAACAAGGCAAACTAAAAAAATTACAATAAAAAGGATAAAATTATGGAATTATTAGCCCCTGTGGGAAATATTGATAAATTAAAATTAGCAATCCATTATGGTGCTGATGCGGTGTATCTTGCATCTAAGCGCTTTGGGTTGCGTACTTTTGCTGGCAATTTTGATATGGAAGAACTTAAATGGGCGGTAGAATATGTTCACAATGCTGGCAAAAAGATTTATGTTACTATCAATATCATTCCACACGATAGCGATTTTGACGGATTGGGCGAGTATATTAAAAGTCTTGACACTTTAGGCGTGGACGCAATTATTGTGGCGGATTTGGGCGTTTTACGCGTTGCTAAACGTGTTGCGCCTAACCTTGATATTCATATTTCCACTCAAGCAAATGTAACCAATAGTCAAACCGCTAACTTTTATGCTGACCTTGGCGTTAAACGTATAATTTTGGCGCGTGAACTTAGTTTGGAAGAAATTAAAAGGATACGTAGCGAACTCCCTAAAGATGTTGAACTTGAATGTTTTGGTCATGGTGCAATGTGTATTAGTTATTCGGGTAGATGTTTGCTGTCAACATTTATGACAGGTAGGGACGCTAATCGTGGTGCTTGTGTGCAAGCATGTCGTTGGAACTATACAATACGTGAAACTAATAAAACTGAACAATATCCAATTGAAGAAGATAGCAAGGGTACATATATTTTAAATAGTAATGATATGTGTATGATTGAACATCTTGACAAACTTCGTGATGCGGGAATTGATAGCATTAAGGTAGAAGGTCGTATGAAAAGCGAATACTACGTGGCAAACATTATTAATGCATATCGTAAGGCACTTGATTATATGTATAGTCATGAAACATATAGTCTTCCAAGTGATATTGCTAATGAGGTTAACAAATCCAGTCACCGTACGTATAGCACAGGATTTTTCTTTGGTTCGGCAAAGCAAAATCTAGAGACTTCTATGCCTGAAGCGGATTATGATTTTGTGGCAATAGTGCTAGAAGATAGTGTGGACGGCAAGGCGCTAGTTGAAATGCGTAATAGATTTTTAGTAAATAGTAGTTTGGAAGTGTTGTCTAAATTTGAAAATAATGCTATAATACATATTAATAAAATCGAAAATGAACTTGGCGAAGTTATTGATGATGTGAAAGTGGTGCAACAAAAAGTGTATGTTTATACCGACAAACCATTACATAAATATGATATTTTAAGACGCAAAAAAGTTTAAATATTAAAATATAGAAGTATGAAAATATGAAATCGCAAACAAGTTTGCTTATGAAGACGTGACTAAAGTCACTTAATGAGTACTCTTTTGCAATTATATGATTTTATTTTGTCATACCGACTGGAGCAATGCATTTGCATTGCGGAATGGAGTGCATCTGACTGAGAGTTTAAATATAGTCTATAATATCAACAATAATTGACCATAAACCAGATACGCTCCACTCGTTTACTATGTTCACTCGGTCGGTATGACAAAATAAACTTGAATAATATTATAAATAAAGGAATAAACAATGCAACAAAAGTCATTAATTGTAATTTACAATCCCAATGCACGTAAAGGCAAGATACAAGAGGTTATGCCTTATATTTTGTCACGACTTTCTACCAAGTTTTCACCATGTGATAGCGTGCAAAGTAAAAGTGCAGAAGATATGGTTGACCTGGCACGCAAAAACGCAGAAAAATATGATTGTATAGTAGTTGCGGGCGGAGATGGAAGTATACATAACGTAATTAATGGTGTAAAGCAAAGTAAAGGTCGTCCAACACTTGGATTTTTGCCTTACGGCACGGTTAATGATGTGTGTCGCACACTTAACATTTCTCGCAAACTTGATAAAGCAATTGATGTAATCTTGCGTGGTGAAACTATTAAGTATGACATAATGCAAGAGGGTAATAACTATATGATTTACACCTTTGCGGGCGGAATGTTTGTAAGCACAAGTTTTAAAACTAGCACTGGTATGAAAAGGGCGCTTGGCAAAATTGCGTATTTTATAACGGGCGCTAAGCAATTGTTTAGTATGCGTACACTTCCACTTACAGTTACTATTGATGGCGAACGTCATCATGGGCGATACATTATGGCAATGGTGCTTAATAGTGCTTCAGCGGCGGGATTTAGGATTAATAAGGAACGAGACATAGATGATGGACTTATTGACGTTATATTGGTGGAAAAAAAGCGTAGTTATTTAAAAGCATTGTTCACTCTTCTTAAGATGTTTTTGTTTGGACTTAATAGCGTGCGTAAACACAAAAACGTGATTATTCAAAAATGTAAAAATGTAAAAATTGAAAATCATTCAAATGAACCCTTTACTCAAGATGGCGAGGAGGCAGACTTTTTAACTAAGGAAATTAAAATAACTTCACCTATAACGGTTTTTTATAACATTGATAAAAAAGATTAATTATATTTTACCTATCTTTCAAATGATAGGTTTTTTAATACATAAATGTTTAATAAAATTAATGACAATACTAAACTAATTGTATTGCTTTTTTTAATACATAAAATTGGGGATAAAACTCATAATATATTTTAAAGGATAGTTATGAGTAAGTTAGCATTGGTGTTAGGTGGGGGAGCATGCAAGGGATATGCTCATATTGGAGTGTTAAGGGTATTGGAGGATAACGGTATTATACCCGATTTGATTGTGGGTACTAGTATGGGTGCTATTATTGGTGGGGCATATGCATGCGGAAAGGACACCGGGCACTTGACTAATATTAGTAAGCGACTAACTAGAAATAAGTTGATGGATTTTAATATATTTAACACTCTTCTGGGCACTGGAATATTAGGCGGAAAAAAGTTGAAAAAGATTTTGATTAACGAACTTGGAGATATTAATCATAATCAAACCATTATTCCATTTGTAGCAATTGCTACGGATATATACAATGGCAAACTGGAAATATTAAAGGAAGGGAGCATAGTGGATAGTGTGCTTGCTAGTTCGGCGATTCCTGGCGTGTTTCCTGCGGTTAGGCGTAACAACAAATTGTTATGTGATGGCGGGTTGCTTAATAATGTCCCAAGTGATATTGCAAAAAATTTAAAAAAGGACTATGTGGTGCTATCAATTGATGTAATTGGCGAATATAGCAAGCAAGTAGAAAATGCAAAAATCAAAATCATGGGTTTAACAATTAATGCACTTACATTAATGCAAACCGAAATTACACGCTTAAAGGGTGATTGTAGTGATATGCGTATCATAGTTAGTCAGCCTGACATTGGACAAATGAGTTTTGATGAGAATAGTATTAATAAATCTATTAAATATGGTGAAATTACTATGGAAAAGAACATAGCAAAATTAAAAAAAATGCTACAATCTTAAATTTTGTAGTGTTTTTTGCTTTACAAATTTTTGTAATTTGGTTATTATAGAAGCATGGATATTATTGATAGATTATACAATAGAGCAAAAGAAAAGAAAGGTAGAATATTATTACCTGAAGCAATTTTAGATGAACGCGTTATGCAAGCGTGTATTAGATTGGTGGCGGACAAGTTTTGCAACCTTGTGCTAATTGGCAAAAAGGAGCAATATCCAATCGAACTTAAAAATAGTCCATTAGTTAAAATCATTGACCCAAGCAATTATGATAGATTTAATGAAATGATTAAACTATTTACCCAAATACGTAAGAAAAATAAATACACTCGTGAGCAAGCAATGGAAATATTGGCAGACCCTAGGTATTTTGCAACAATGCTAGTTGAGATGGGTGAGGCGGACGGTATGGTGTTGGGCGCGTATTACACTTCGGCGGACGCACTTCGTCCAGCATTGCAACTTATTAAGGGCAAGGAAGGTAAAATGGTGGTAGGTAGTATGTTGATTAATCGTGATGATTTTACCGAACCTCATTTGTATTTAGACGTATCACTAAACGAAAATCCAAATCAAGAGCAACTTGCTGACATTGGTGTTGTGGGTGCCGAATTTTACTACAATGTGCTTAATCGTGAACCTAAGGTGGCATTTTTGTCATATTCAACTTATGGAAGTGCGGAAGGCGAGTTGATTAGTAAAGTGCGCAATGCTGCCAATATTGCAAAGGCAAATAGCAAATATATTATTGAAGGTGAAATGCAATTTGATTCAGCGGTAGTGCCTGATGTGGCGCGTACTAAGTGCCCAAGTTCGCAAATTATGGGGCGTGCCAATGTGTTTGTGTTCCCAGACCTTAATTGCGGAAACATATCATACAAAATTGCTCAAAGGTTGGGTGGTTGTAAGGCGACTGGTCCAATAATGTTAAACTTCCGTCACCCAGTTAACGATTTGTCACGTGGGTGTTCGGTGATAGATATTTATAACACTGTGGTTATAACCAAATTACAAATAGAAGAAGGAGAAAATTAAATCTTATGAAAATTTTAGTTATTAATGCGGGAAGTTCTTCCCTAAAGGCACAACTTATTGATAGTGAAACATCAAAGGTGTATGCAAAATGTACATGTGAACGTATTGGTTTAGAGGCATCTTTTATCAAATTTGAAAGTGAAAAGGGCAAAACTAAATTAGACTATGTTATGCGCGAACATACTGACGCTATTAAGGGTTTGATTGAATTATTACTTAGCGACGATTATGGTTGCATTAAAAACATGAGTGAAATTGACGCTATTGGTCACCGCATGGTGCATGGTGGTGAAAAGTTCACAAAGTCAGTTGTGGTTGATGACAACTTGCTTAAAGTGTTGGAGGAGATGATTCCGCTAGCACCTTTGCATAATCCTGCTAATATTATTGGTATTCGTGCATGTATGGAAGCAATGCCTGATAAGAAAAATGTTGTAGTGTTTGATACTGCTTTCCATGCTACAATGCCTAAAAAAGCATATATGTATGCAATCCCTTACGAAATGTATACTAAGCACCAAGTTCGTCGTTATGGCTTCCATGGTAGTTCACATCGCTATGTTGCGGAAAAGTTGGGCGAAATGCTAGGCGGACTTCAAGGCAAAAAGGTTATTTCTTGTCACCTAGGTAATGGTAGTAGTATTACTGCTATTCGCGATGGGAAAAGCATTGATACTTCTATGGGTTATACTCCACTTGCGGGCGTTGTGATGGGTACTCGTTCAGGCGATATTGACCCTGCAATTGTGCAACAAATTATGAAATATAAGGATATGAATATTGACCAAGCAATTCAATATCTAAACAAACAAAGCGGTCTACTTGGTATTAATGGCGAAAGTAGTGATATGCGTGATATTGACGAAAA
>JAFUPL010000036.1 GCA_017481235.1 Clostridia bacterium
TAGCAACTCATCTTCCAATCTAAAACCAGAATATGCCCAAATAGTTTTGCTTGGATATATTTCCCGCACTTTTTTTACAAAAGGAAGTAGCACTTCTTGGTTTTTAGGTTCAAATGGTTCACCGCCTAAAAGTGTAAGTCCGTTTACAAAATCCGACTTTAAATTGTCAAGTATAAATTGTTCGGTTTCGGCGGTAAAAGGGTTGCCGTATTCAAAGTTCCAAGTTTCAGGATTAAAGCACTCCTTACAATGATTGGTGCACCCAGATACAAATAATGTAACTCTTACGCCCTCACCATTGGCAATGTCATTAAGTTTAATATTTCCGTAATGCATTATAAGTGTAACACCCTATCCTTAATTTCGGCGGTACGACCTTGGTTCCAAAATTGCGAACCGATATATCCACAAGTCCTACGTGCCACATTCATCTTGGTTTGGTCACGATTTTTACAATTTGGACATTCCCAAACAAGTTTGCCGTCATCTTCTTTCACTTGAATTTCACCATCATAACTACACACATGACAATAGTCGCTCTTAGTATTTAGTTCGGCATACATAATATTGTCGTAAATAAATCTCATCACTTGCAATACCGCTTCAATATTGTTTTGCATATTAGGAACTTCCACATAACTAATAGCGCCACCAGGACTAAGTGCTTGGAATTCGCTTTCAAGAGCAAGTTTACTAAACGCGTCAATAGGTTCAGTTACGTGTACGTGATAAGAATTAGTTACATAGTTTTTATCGCTAACGCCTTCAATAATTCCAAAACGTTTTTGCAAACATTTTGCAAATTTGTAAGTTGTACTTTCAAGTGGAGTGCCGTATAATGAATAGTCAATATTTTCTTCCGCCTTCCACTTCTTGGTATATTCATTTAATTTTTCAAGTATTTTAATACCTAATGCTTTGCCTTCTGGTTCGGTCAACTTTTTGCCAATTAGTGCATAAACAGTTTCCCAAAGTCCAGCATAACCAAGTGATATTGTTGAATATCCACCATGAAGCAAACTATCAATAGTTTCCCCCGCTTTTAGTCTTGCAAGCGCACCATGTTGCCACAATATTGGTGCAACATCTGTAATTGTACCAGTCAAACGCTCATGACGACATTGCAATGCCCTATGACACAAATCCATACGTTCGTCAAATATTTGCCAGAACTTATTCATATCTTTCTCGGCAGATAATGCAATATCAATCAAGTTTACAGTTACAACGCCTTGATTAAAGCGTCCATAATATTTAGGGTTGCCTTGAGCGTCCACATATGGTGTTAAGAAACTGCGACAACCCATACAAGTATAGCAATGTCCATCACCATTAATGTCTACCTTTAATTCCTTCATCTTCTTTTCAGAAATATAATCTGGCACCATACGTTTAGCAGTACATTTTGCAGCAAGTTCAGTTAAATAATAATATGGACTATCCTTATGAATGTTTTGTTCTTCCAATACATAAATAAGTTTTGGGAATGCTGGAGTTACATAAATACCCGCTTCATTTTTGATACCCTTATGACGTTGACGTAATGTTTCTTCAATAAGTTTTGCAATATCTTTCTTTTCTTGTTCGTTCTTTGCTTCACCCAAGTACAAAAATTCAGTAATAAATGGTGCTTGACCATTGGTGGTCATAAGAGTTACCACTTGATATTGAATGGTTTGTACACCATTTTGAATTTCCTTATCAAGTCGCTTTTCAACAATACGGTGAAGAAGTCCTTCATCAACATGTCCACATGCTTCCATAAGTTCTTCACACACTTGACGTCTAATCTTTTGACGACTAACATCAACAAATGGTGCAAGGTGAGCAATGCTTATACTTTGACCACCATATTGTGAACTTGCTACTTGCGCAACAATCTGTGTTGCTATATTACAAGCGGTACTAAATGAATTTGGTTTATCAATTTTAGTACCACTAATAACTGTGCCGTTTTGCAACATATCTTCAAGATTAACCAAGCAACAGTTGTGCATATGTTGCGCAAAGTAATCCATATCATGGAAGTGGATTATACCTTGCTCGTGCGCTTCAACAATATCTTGTGGCAACAAAAATCTTTTTGTTATATCCTTACTAACTTCGCCCGCCATATAGTCACGTTGAACGCTATTTACAGTTGGATTTTTGTTAGAGTTTTCTTGCTTAACTTCCTCATTGTTAATTTCAATCAACGACAAAATTTGTTGGTCGGTACTATTTGCCTTACGAACTAAAGCACGTTTATATCTATACGTAATGTAATTTTTTGCAACATCAAAAGCGCCAACTTTCATAATTTGATGTTCAACAAGGTCTTGAACTTCCTCAACGTGAACCGCACGACCTACATTTTCACAATCTCTAACCACGGCATTTACAATATCAATAATTTGTGCTTCAGTTAGACGTTTGCTTGCTTCATCAATAGATAAATTTGCTTTTGCAATGGCTTGACGTATCTTTTCCCCATCAAATTGCACTTCTTGTCCACTACGCTTAATAATTTTCATAATTTTTCTCCCTTTTAATGTAAAGTTTTTGCAAATTCTTGACTTTACAACCCCATTATAGTACAATATTTGTAAATATTACGTTGTTTTTCCAACAAAATGAGAGGTTTTTATGGAAATTTTAAAAAAGATGCAAAAATCAAAAATTTTTGATGAAATTAGCGAAAACGACCTAAAAGCACTCCATTTTTGCTTTAAAACAAGGGTTTTTGAAGTCAAAAAAGGTGATATTTTAATCGACGAGGGCGAAACATTCGAAAGTATCGTTTTAGTACTTGACGGACATCTTCGAAGCATTATTAATGACTATTATGGCAACTCTTCAATCCTTGCCGACTATACTAATGGCGAAACAGTAGGCGTTGAAGAGGCATTTAGCGGAAACACGACCGCTCAATACACTCTAATTGCAATAGAAGATACTCAAGTGCTAACCATGAATAAGTATGCGGTTATGAAACCCTGCGATAATCGATGCCCCCGCCACACCCAATTTCAAAACAACCTTGTTAAGATAATATCCCAAAAAAATATCGAACTGATGCAAAAATTTAACCACATTACCAAACCTTCTACAAAGGAAAAGGTTTTATCCTACCTTCAATACATAAGTAAACAACAAAACTCTAAATACTTTGATATTCCATTTAACCGCCAAGAACTTGCCGACTACTTATCTGTTGACCGTTCTGCCCTAAGTTTTGAACTAAGCAAACTAAAAAAACAAGGTATACTCGACTTTACCAAAAACCACTTTATGTTGAAATAAAAAAGTAACAAATCAGCTTACTTATATTTGAAATTAGTAAGATAAAAAAGCTGGAATTTAATTCTAACTCTTTTATTTTATAAAAATTTATCGACAAACAATAAAAATGTATAAAAAATTATTGACAAACGATAATTTTTTTGTTAATATTTGAATATCATCAAAAAGGAGGTAATATGAAAACAAAAAATAAAATTATCAAAACCGCAAGAATATGTCATAAAATAACTAAGGGACTTTATTATGCAAGTTGTGTTTTATGTTTAACATTTATAGTGTTGGCAATAGCACTTTCTTGCACAAAGGCTATTAAAACATTTACAGTTGAAGAAACTGCTTGTTTATTTGGCACACTTGCTTTATATTCATTTATGAGCATTGGTCTGCTTTGGAATGTTGCATCAATTTTTAAGAATGTAGAGCAAGAAAAAGCACCATTCTCTGAAAAGGTTAGTTACTATTTGAAGAGAAGTTCAATATTTGTTGTGCTTATTTCCGTTATCCCTGCACTTGTTGGTTCAATTGTTCTACGTATAATTTATCCAGCAACTGAATTAACATTCCCAATTTCATTAAGCGGAATAATATCTGGAATTACAATGTTTATGATAAGCATGTTTTTTAATTACGGCAAAGAATTACAAAAAAATGAAGATGAAACATTATGATAGTATTAAATTTAAATAAAGTAATGAAAGAGCGCAAAGTTAAGTTAAAAGACCTTGCCGTAAAAATTGGCTTAACAGATGCC
This sequence comes from Clostridia bacterium, assembly GCA_017481235.1. Lineage (GTDB taxonomy): Bacteria > Bacillota > Clostridia > Christensenellales > UBA1242 > Onthoplasma. The sequence continues at coordinate 4,034 of JAFUPL010000036.1, forward strand.
AACCTATCCAACATTAAAACAGGTAAAATTTCCGCAATTCGATTTTCAACCCTAAATGCTTTATGTAAAGAATTGGAATGCCAACCTGCTGATATTTTGGAATATAAAGAGGATTAAACAAAATAAAAATATAAATTAACTGATAACAATTAAAGCTATTAGATATTGGTTTTGTTATTCAGTTTAATTTTATAAAAAAAGAATTAGAATTTAGTAAATCTTAATTCTTTTTTTTCTATTTTCAAAAGTTTGTGACTAATGTTGCTATTTTTATTCAATATATTTCTTTAAATATTTACCTGTATAACTTTGTTTTGACTTTACTATTTCTTCTGGTGTACCTTGTGCTATTACTGTTCCGCCACCATCACCGCCTTCAAGTCCCATATCAATAATATAATCAGCAGTTTTAATAACGTCAAGGTTATGCTCGATTACCACAACCGTATTTCCGCCATTAACAAAGCGTTGAAGTATATTAATAAGTTTTTGAATATCATAACTATGAAGACCAGTAGTTGGTTCATCTAGGATATACATAGTTTTACCCGTATCACGCTTAGATAATTCAGTTGCAAGTTTTAGTCGTTGTGCTTCACCGCCACTTAGCGTAGTTGCTGATTGACCAAGTTTTATATAACCCAAACCAACATCATATAATGTTTGAATTTTTGATTTAATGGTGGGTAAGTTTTCAAAAAACACTAATGCTTCTTCAACTGTCATATCAAGCACATCATAAATATTTTTACCCTTGTATTTTACTTGCAATACGTCACGATTGTAACGTTTACCTTCACACACTTCACAAGGCACATACACATCTGGCATAAAATACATACGCAACTTTTTAACGCCATCGCCGTCACACGCTTCACAACGTCCACCAGCAACGTTAAAACTAAACTTGCCAATATCATAGCCACGTTCTTTAGCATCTGGAGTTGATGCAAATAGTTCACGTATTTTAGTAAACACACCTGTATAGGTGGCGGGATTACTACGTGGAGTACGACCAATAGGCGATTGGTCAATATTAATAATCTTATCAATCGCATCCGCACCTACAACTTTCTTTAGGTTTGTTTCGTTCTTTTCGCCATCAAGTTCGTTTTTAAGCGCAGGATAAAGTATATCATTAATAAGTGTACTTTTACCGCTACCACTAACACCAGTAACGCAAGTAAATATACCTAACGGAAATTTAATATCAATATCCTTTAAATTATGCTTACGACAACCTTTTAACTCAATAAATCCTTTATCCGCAAGTCTACGACTTTCAGGCACTTCAATTTTAAGTTTTCCACTTAAATATTGACCTGTAATTGAATTAGAATTATTCATAATATCTTGCAAAGTTCCTTGCGCTATAACGTTACCTCCATTAACGCCAGCAAATTGACCAACGTCTACAATGTAATCCGCCGCACGTATCGTATCCTCATCGTGTTCAACCACAATTAAAGTATTACCCAAATCTCTAAGACGCTTTAACGTATCAATCAATCTATCATTATCACGTTGGTGAAGACCAATGCTTGGTTCGTCCAAAATATATAACACCCCTGTAAGTCCACTACCAATTTGAGTTGCAAGGCGTATACGTTGTGCCTCACCACCACTAAGCGTTCCTGCCCTACGCGCCAAATCCAAATAATTAAGTCCTACATTCATCATAAATTGAAGACGGGCAAATATTTCATTCAAGATAGGGCGTGCAACCTTTTCTTCGGTTTTATTAAGTTTTAATCCTTCCAAAAACTTATTCAAATCGGTTATTGACATCTCAGTTAATTCAGCAATATTCTTTTTATTTATTTTAACCGATAAGGCAATATTATTTAATCTTCTTCCAAAACATTCAGGACAATCCGCCTCGCTCATAAGTTTCATAATCTCATCTTTAATAAATTGACTTTGACTATCTTGAAATTTACGCAACAAATCAGGTACAACACCAGTAAATAACACATCATCACGAGTTACATACTGATGAAGATTAGTCTCTCCTTGCTTGTCCGCGTTCGGTTCACCGTAAATAAGTATTTGACGAACTTCTTTTGGCAAAGTATAATATGGTACATCTAAACTAAAATTATATTTTTGAGATAATTTGCGATATGCTAGGCGACTAATCTTGGAATTTTCAACATTCCAACCCATTATATTTAATGCACCCTCGTTAATAGTCAATCGGTCATTACGCACAATTGCATTTTCGCCTATTTTTACCACATAACCAAGTCCACTACATTTAGGACACGCACCATCACGATGATTAAAACTAAATAAGGTTGGTTCCAACTCTGGCATTGATATTCCACAATCTACGCACGCATGACGCACGCTATACATTTTTACATCATCACCATTTTGAACTAACACTAATCCATTTGATAACGCTAAACACTTTTCGATACTATCATTTAAACGCTTGTCAATATCTTCCTTAAGCACAATTCTATCAACCACAACATTTATGTCGTGACGTTTATTTTTTTCTAACACAATCTCATCTTCAAGTAGCAAAATTTCACCATCTACTTGTACACGAACATAACCGTCTTTTCTAAGTTCGTCAAAAACTTTTTCGTGCGTACCTTTTTGTCCACGAACAACTGGCGACATAATCATCAACTTACTACCAAGTTCATTTTCCTTAACGCTATCTACAATTTGGTCTATAGTTTGACTGGTTACCGCCTTGCCACACTGTGGACAATAAATCTTACCAATACGTGCAAACAACAAACGCACATAATCATAAATTTCAGTAATTGTACCAACCGTACTACGCGGGTTGTTATTTGTTGACTTTTGGTCAATAGAAATTGCAGGACTAAGTCCATCAATACTATCCACTTTTGGTTTTTTCATTTGACCTAAAAATTGACGTGCATATGACGATAAACTTTCCATATATCGCCTTTGACCTTCAGCAAAAATAGTGTCAAAAGCCAGCGAACTTTTGCCACAACCACTAACACCTGTAAATACAATTAATTTATTTTTAGGTAGCACCAAATCAACATTTTTTAAATTATTTTCATTAGCACCTTTAATAATAATATCTTGCAACATATCTCACCCATTTTATTTAAATATTTTTAATTACGTATTTAAATTATTTATTTTAATATTATTTTTATCTATTTTATAGTATTTTATTTAAACAATAATTAAGATTTATTTTTTAATAATTATTTATTTTAATTAAGCATTGTTTTTAATTAATAATTAATTTAATTATTATTTTGCATTTATTTAATATAATTTATCACCAAACTCTCACTTCTTCTTTTTCATCTTATCTTTTAATTTTGAAATTTCTTCACGATATTTAATTGCACTTTCAAAATCAAGTTGTGCAGAAGCACTAACCATAAGCGCTTTTAACTTTTCAATGTTATTTATAATTTGTTCCTTGGACATTTGCACATCGTCAAGTTCCATTGAAATCTTTAATGTATCAACTACTTCCTTTTTGATTGTCATAGGCTTAACATTATGTTCTTTATTATATTTCATTTGAATTTCACGCCTACGATTAGTTTCATCAATAGCACGGCGCATACTATCGGTAATTGTATCGCCATACATAATTACACGCCCCTCACTATTACGCGCACATCTACCAATAGTTTGAATTAATGATGTTGTACTACGCAAGAAACCTTCCTTGTTTGCATCAAGTATTGCCACCAATTTAACTTCTGGCATATCCAACCCTTCACGAAGCAGATTAATACCAATAAGCACATCAAACTCGCCCGCACGCAAAGCATTAATAATCTTAACGCGTTCAAGCGTATCAATATCGCTATGCAAGTATTTAACTTTAACTCCACTTTCACTAAAGTACGTTGTTAAATCTTCCGCCATTTTTTTAGTAAGAGTTGTAACCAATACTTTACCATCGCTTGCAATCACCTTTTGAATTTCGCTATACAAATCATCAATTTGACCTTCGCTTGGTCGCACTTCGACCTCTGGGTCAAGCAAATACGTAGGACGTATTAATTGTTCTATCACTTGCCCATTTGCCTTGTCTATTTCATAATCATTAGGAGTTGCCGAAACATATACGACTTGTCCAATACGATTATTAAACTCATTAAAATTCAATGGTCTATTATCAAATGCCGATGGCAACCTAAAACCATAATCAACCAGCGCAGTTTTTCGCGCCCTATCACCATTAAACATTCCGCGAACTTGAGGTAAAGTTATATGACTTTCGTCTACAAACAACAAAAATCCATCTGGGAAATAATCAAGCAACGTATACGGCGGTTCGCCTGGATTACGTCCATCAAAATATCTACTATAATTTTCAATACCCGAGCAATATCCCATTTCTTGCATCATTTCAAGGTCATAATTTGTTCGCTCTCTTATTCTTTGTGCCTCAATGTATTTTTCATCACCTAAAAAGAATTGTTCACGCTCAACCGCGTCTTGCCTAATTTGTGCTAACGCCGATTGCAAACGCTCACTACCTACCGCATAGTGAGATGCTGGGAAAATTGCCACGTGTTGCAAACGATTGTACGCCTTACCGTCAATAGGATTAAATTCGCTAATACGCTCAATCTCATCACCAAAAAATTCAACTCTAATAGCCCGTTCACTACTACTAGCGGGGAAAATATCCAAAATATCACCCCTTGCCCTAAATGTACTACGTTGAAAGTCTATATCATTACGAGTGTATTGAATGCTTATAAGTTTGCGTATAATCGCGTCACGGTCAACCGTATCACCTTCACGAAGTGACAAATGTAAATCATAATATTCCTTAGGAGCACCCAAACCATAAATACACGACACACTTGCTACAACTATTGTATCGCTTCGTTCTAACAAACTTGATGTTGCGCTATGGCGAAGTTTGTCGATTTCATCATTAACACTCATATCCTTTTCGATATATGTGTCGCTTGACACTATATATGCTTCGGGTTGATAATAATCGTAATACGAAACAAAAAACTCTACGCGATTGTTAGGAAAAAATTCTCTAAACTCATTACAAAGTTGTGCCGCCAAAGTCTTATTATGCGCCAAAATCAATGTTGGACGATTTGCCTTTGCAATAACATTTGCCATTGTAAAAGTTTTACCACTACCAGTAACACCTTTTAGTACTTGCGCTTGCAACCCATCTTGTATCCCTTCAACCAACTTTTCAATTGCTTGAGGTTGGTCTCCCGTCGGTTTAAACTTGGACACAAGTTCAAAATCACGATATTCCATAGCACCCTCCTTTTTGCTTTATTTAATATTTTAACACATATTTACATAAATTAAAATACTTTTGTTAAAATTTGTTTAAAGATATAAAAAAATCCTTATTAATAAGGATTTTTAAAATATTAATATTTTTAATATCCAAGTAATCAAAAAACTTAGAATTGCAAGCACAACCGTACGACCAACGGCTACCATTACAGTACGCTTATCGTTGACAAGTTCACGGTGAAAACCTTGACCTTTAAGTTTAAGTGACACGCAATACACCATTTCGCCTTTTTTATCACTTTTAGCAACTTCAATATAGTTATCATACACAAGATTTGTTACAATCTTTTCAACTTCTGGCGGATACATAATGTAGCGGTCGCTGGCAAAAGTAATAATCTCACGCGGATTAATCAAACAACTATTTTTGCCAGTACATCTTTGATAAAGGTACTCCATTATATATCTTTCCTTTCTTGACAACATAACCTAACCTACCCTAAAAAATAATAAAACAATAAATTTGCCACAAAACTACCCACACCACTCATAACCAAACAAAGCATCAACCAACCATAAGGCAAATGTTGTTTTTTAGGTTTGACATTAGTATTATTTTGCTCCAAATAAATACGTGCCTTAGGAAGTAGCGAATAGCAAAAAGTTACATCTTCCTCAAATTTTAACACAATATATTCTTGTTTGCACAAATATTCAATAATTTGCTTAACAGTATCCACATCATATTGCGTTCGCGAATTGAGGGAACTTAGTATTTCATCTACAGTAATAACCTTGTAAGCAGAGTCTTCACCAAGTTTGCCAAGAACTTTTAATACTGTGGTAGTTTTTTTATCCAGCATTTTACACTCCTATTATATCATTAATATATATTTTTTGCAAAAGAATAAAGAATATTTATTAATATTATTTTTAGTTTGTCGTATTTTGCTGAAATGTATAACCTTTTGTAACTATTTTTACATTTTACAATTTAAATACTATTTAATTTATTATTTAAAATAAACTTAACAATACTTTATTTTAATTGTATTAAATTTAAATATTTAAATATTTTTAATTTAATATTAAAATACTTGATTATAGTATAACACTTGTTAAATTTATTATTTTTAATAATTATTTTTATTTTAAATATTTATTTTATTAATTAAATTTTCAACAAACCTAAATGCTTTAATATATGGTTCATCACAAGTTAAATCCACACCAATATCTTGCAATAATTCTACTGGAGGTTTACTACACCCACTCTTTAAAAAGTTGATATACTTTTTGTAGTACTCAACATCCTCCAATAAATTTTGAACTATACACAACGCGCTAATAAATCCAGTAGCATATTTATATACATAAAATGCATTATAGAAATGGGGAATTCTACTCCATTCATATTTTAGGTCTTCTGGCAACATAACACTATCACCATAATACTTTTTATTTAGTTCATAATACTTATTATTATAGTCTTCATAAGTTAAAGGTTTACCCGCCTCTAACTTATTATGAGCAAAATCCTCAAATTCACTAAACAACGTTTGACGATAAACAGTTGCACGCAAACTATCCAACAATTCAAATATTAATGATATTTTTTGATTTTCATTTGAAATGTTTTGAACATGTAAATTAAGCAATATCTCATTAACCGTACTTGCAACTTCCGCAACAAAAATTACATAATTCGATAAAGGAAGTGGTTGATTTCGATCTGAAAATTCAGTATGCATGGCATGTCCTATTTCATGAGCCAACGTGCTTACGCTATTATAATCTTCAACAAAGTTCATAAAAACAATGCTTGGACAACCATAAACACCACTACTATATGCACCTGTTTGCTTATTTTCATTTGGTAAATAATCAATAACTTTTTGATTAAATTTTTCATTTAGTATTTGTTGATATTCATTTCCAAGTATTTTAGTACACTGTTTAATCAACTTTTGTGCTTGCCCTATATCAAAATTACTCTTTGAACCCACATTCAACATCATATCATAATATGCCATATCATTGATATTTAAATATTTTGATTTTAGTTTTAAGATATTTTGTAAAATATCTATTCTATTATTTATATTTCTAATCAACACATCATACACTTTAATATCTACATCTTCATGAAACATGGACTTTTCCCTAGTAGATGCAAATTTAGTTAAATCATTATCAAATATATCGTACTGAATGTCATTTGTATACAAACATGCTAATGTCCTGATTTTACCACCATATCCATTCATTATTGAACTAAACGCTTGTTTACGTAAATTTCTATCTTCATTTTGCAACCATTTAGAATAATCCGCTTCATAAACTTCGTGCTTATTTCCATTACTATCTATAATATCATCAAATTTAATCTCACCGCTAGTTAATGTATCAAAAACCTCGCCATCGTTTCCTAAACACAAACTCATTTTGCTTAGCAATTTACTATCTTGTTCACTTATTTTATGAGGTTTATTTCTTAAAATATTTGCAAAAAATAATTTGTAGTCCACCAAATCTTCATCTTTAAGCAATTCATTTAAATAATCGTTTGACAACTCATTCAATTGTGGTGAGATATATGAACCAGCCTCCCCGCATTGTTTTGCTATAAACTCTAATTGTTTACTAAAATTAATATATTTTGTATTACTCATGTCCGTATTTAGCGTATGACCAATATAGGCACTTGTTTTATAAAATTTGATAGTGTATTTTTCATCAAATTTTAAATATTGCTTTAGTGTATTCTTATCACCAAACTTTCCATAAAAATCCTTATATCTTTCCGCATTGTCCTTTAAGTATTGTAGATTTTGTTCAAGTTCTTGTTCATCTTTTACATAACTTGATAAGTCCCATTTATATTTATCTTCAATTTCACTACGTTTTTTCATAATACTTCCTTTATTATTAATATAATTAATTATATATTTAATTAACAAATTAGTCAAATGTATTAAATTGCTTTTTAAGTCGATTTTTGAAAGTTTTATTAATTGTTACAACAACTACTTATATAAAGTTTTACAAACTATTTTATCAAATAAAAAACAACTAAATTAATAGTTGCTTATTTATTTTAATTAGTTTTTGAATAGTTTAATTTATTAATTAACCTTGCTTTTCTTTTTGCCAATCTTTTTGGTTTTTTCAATCAAGTTTTTAGCAAGTTCTTGCTTAGTATTATATTCTTCCTTAGTAACCACACCACTTTCAAGCAAATAATCACCATAATAATATGCTTGTTTAGTTTTATCTTGCTCAACAATATCCGCCTTTTTAAATACTTTTAATACCGTCTTAAACAAAATCTTAATATCTAACCACAAACTACAATGTTCAACATAATATTTATCATATTCAAATATTTCTTCCCAAGTGATATTATTACGGCCATTTACTTGAGCAAGACCAGTAAGTCCTGGGCGAACTAAACTGCGGATATTTTGTTCGTCATTGTAGAACACCATATCCTTAACAAGTTTAGGACGAGGTCCAACAATACTCATATCACCCTTAAATATATTCCATAGTTGAGGAAGTTCGTCCAAAGATGTTTTGCGCAACATATTGCCAAACTTAGTCATACGGTCACGGTCGGGCAACAATTCGCCATTAGCGTCCTTAGTATTAAGCATTGAACGATATTTATACAACTTAAATATCTTATTTTTCTTACCTGGGCGATAGTTTTTAAATATAATACCCTTACCCATCTTAATTCTACACACAATTGAAGTAATTAAGAATACTGGACTCAATATAATTAATGCAAGTCCTGATAACAATATATCAAAAAATCTTTTAAAAAATAATGTATACAAACTTTTACGCGCTATACTTTTTTTCTTACTTTCTTTATTTTCCATAACAACTCCCCTTTTAAATTTATCTACCCTTATATACTATCATACAAATCGACACAAATCAAGTAAAAAACAAAAAATATAACACATAAATATATAAATAATCAATTAAAATTATAATTTTGTAAATTGATTGGTAAATTAATTAAATACTTTTCCATAATATTTCCATAAAAAAACTTCCATGAATTATCATAGAAGTTTTTTAATTATTTAAAATTAATCCTTGTTAATTCTAACAGATGTTCTCTTAGATTTATTTCTCTTTCCAGCGAAAGCGAAGAATAAGATTACGCCACCAAGAAGTACTACAGAAACAACTATTAAAACAATTCCAACCACATTATCTTTAATACTCTTAGGTTCAGTTTTATTTGAAACCTTAAATTCAATTGTTTCAGTTGCAGCATTTCCATTATCGTCTTTTACAGTTAAGGTTAATTTGTAATCACCCACACCCTTAATGGTCCATTTGTTAGTTCCATTGCTAGATACTGAATCACCAGTTAAACTAAATGACCATGTATCAGGAGTGAAGTAATCATACGCACCTTCAGCATCTGTATCTTTTAAGTCCACATCAATGTCATAATTAAACAATTCTTTATTGTCAGCGTCTTTACCAATTACTGTTAAAGTATATTTACCAGTAATCTTATCATCATTTTCATCTTCTTGTTGAGTAAATGTAACGCTAACGTTGATATCTTTACCATTATATGTTACTGTAGAATCTTGTAATTTGTTGCTTGTTAATGCGATTGTTGGGTCATAGTGGTCACCACAAGTAACTGTAAATGACTTACTTTCAGAATTATAAGCAGTAGTAGCAGTATAAGTTACAGTATACACACCGTCCTTATCAGCAACGAAATAGTAGTGGTCGTTGTGATCATATTCAGGAATAATATCTACCTCTTTGTCGTCTTCACCAACAAATACTACTTTTACATTTGTAGATATATAAGTTTCATTTTCAATTGCTGAAATTACAGGCAATTCAATTTTTTCGTTGATATCTGCTGTACGATTAACCAAAATTTGATCTATATTATCTTCCCATTCCATATCAGGTTCAGTAACTGTGATAGTAACTGTAACGCTTGGAGTATCTTCATATTTAACACCATTCATAGTATAAGTCGCATTAATTGTAGCAACATATGTGCCCGCCTTGTTAAACTTATAACTATTTGGAGTTGAACCTAAACCGCTTGGTTTATTTTCTCCCCAAGTAACAGTAATTTCTTGATTGGTATATTCACCATTACCAGCAAGGTTAATATTTAATTTAACTTCATCACCAACATTTTTAGTTAAATTTGAACCATTTTCAACTTCGATATATGCCTTTTCAGTTTTAGCAACATCAAATGTTGAAATGTAAGTCGCCTTATTGCCCGCATCATCAGTAGCAGTGTACACAATATAATAAGTTCCAGCATAAGTTGTTGTAAGTTTAGCAGTTTGAATACCACATTCACCAGTTGTCTTTTGAATAAACTCATCAATTGTAATGCCAACAGTTTGGTCAGGAGTATCAACATAACATTTAATATCAACTTGCAAACTCTTATCAATTTCATCAGTGAAAGTTACACTTGGAAGTGTCACTTCATAATTTTGATTAAATGCGCTCATTCCCTTTAATTGGTCAGTATAAGACTTTCCAGTTTCAAATGAAACATTAGAAATGATTGGAGCAACAAGTTCGTTAGTATTATTAATAGCAACTTCTTGTGCCTTAATTACAAATTGTTTTTGGTCATTGATAGCAACCGCAAAGATTGTAACTTTTGGTTGACTAGTATAACCAGTTAATTTGATAGTTGTTTTTCCGTCGATAGAATCCAACTTATTAATATCTAAGTCTGGTTCTTGAGTAGCAATATATGTTTGGAAGTCTTCAAATATATAACCATATTTTTCAATGTACTTTCCAGTAGTATCTGCTGTTGATAATTTTTGAATATAAGAATTTAATAAACCTTCAATTTTGGTTTTTGCACCATAATAATAGAATGTTTTAACATCAATACGTTCATCTGCTACCAAACTACTATCAGTAGGTTCTTCCTTAGCAGTTGCAGTAGTGAAAGTTAATTCAGCATTAGGGTCAATCTCATCATTAATTGTTGCAAATTTAATAATTAAGTTTTTGTCAACATTGTTAGTTAAAACGTCTTCACCAGCAACCTTAATTATATATTCTGTTGCTTTTGCTTCAGTGTTGCTAGATTTTGAATCCTTAGCAGTATAAACTAACTTAAATGTTGTTCCTGCATATTTTTCTTTGATATAAGCAGTTTTTTGAGCAACTGTATCACCAACTGCTGGGAACTCAAAGTAAATTTCATCATTATATGTCAAACCTTTTGCTTGATTTTCACCATACGCAGCATTTCCGTGAGTAGCATCATTGCTATCAAGATCAAAGTAAATGCTTGAATCAGCGGTTGAAACTAACTTACGACTAAATTCAAGTTTGTCATAACTATCAACATAGTCTTCAGCATAAATTGCTGGCAACCAAAAACCACCAAAACCAACTTCGTTAGGGATATTAGCAGTAACGTTTGTGTTAAGTTCGCTTATTGTAACTTCGCCAGTTTGAGCATCAGTTGTAACCTTGTAACTATCAGCATAAGTAACCTTGTAAGGTTTTTTATCACTTAATGTAATTGAAGTCGCTTTACTTGTTGCAGTGTTACCATATGCATCAGTAACTTCATAGTAAATTGTATAAGTTCCCGCTTCGGTAAACTTATAAGTATATTGATTTGCATTAAGTCTTGCATACTCTGTTCCATTTTGCTTAATTACAATAACGTTGTTAACTTCTACACTTGATTTATTGTGAGTTTTGTCAGTAACATTTGCAGTAGGGAAAGTTGTAACAGCACCAACTTGATAGTTAGTAATAGCATTATGAGTAACCTCAAGTTCTGCTTTAGTGTTGTAATCCTTTTCAACCTTTACAGTAAACACTTTGTCAGGGAAAGCAGTAACTTTTGATACATATTTAATAGTATAAGTATCACTATCTGTACCTTCAAGTGTTGGAGTAAATAAAACTTTTCCGTCATCAGTTACATCAATAACATCATTGGTTACATCTTTTCCGCCATTTGTAACAATAATCTTTTTAGCGGCAACGTCAGCAGCAGTATATTCTTCAGTTTCATCTTCATCTAAGTTATTTAAAATCTTAGGTAAAGGTAAAGTGTAAGTGCTATTTGCATTAGTTATGCTTGGAATAATATTTTTGGCTGTGTCTTCAGCATTAAATTCCCAACTATAAGCAACACTCTTAACTTGAACTTGTTTTGCATCTGAATAATAAGTTTTGTTGCCTTCTGTAACCTTGTATTGAACTGTGTAAGTTCCCTTGCCAGGTTTAGCAACCTTAATAAATGCTACAACAGTATCAGAAACTCCATTTGCGGTAATATCTTGCTTATCCTTGTTTAGTAATGTAAAGTACTTAACAGGAACGTCTACGTCTTGCTCCTTAACTGTAACTTCATTACCATTTTTGTCAAGAGTCTTTTTTGTTTCGCAGTCATAAGTATATTGCGTTCCGCTTCTATCGGTTACTACAATAAATTTTTTAGCAGTAGCCGAACTAACAGTAGGCACTGGAATAATTAAATCCTCTCCCGCTTCAACGGTGCTTTCAATCTTAGAATTTGAAATTGAAATTGATTTGTCGGTATCCGTTGCAGAACCGTCCGCACTAACAAAATCGATTGCAGGGTTAAATATTGACATGCAAGCAATCAATGCAAATGCGAAGATAAAATAAATAAATTTAGATAATTTTTTCATTGATGGTCTCCTATTTTTTGTTTAACAATGCTATTGTACTTAATATTTGATTTTTTGTCAACGATTTTTCGACAAATTAAACAAATTAAATAAATCTTTTTGTGCATTGGTGATATTTGTAGTTTGTTTAGAGGGCAAATTTTTATTATACGAATAAACACTAGTTTTGTCGAAATGGTAATTTTACCTTAATTTTTCCAAAATTGAATTAAAGTTTGTAGGCAAATCCGCTTGAAAGGTCATCTTTTCGTGCGTTGTGGGGTGTACAAAACTTATCTTATACGCAAACAACCATTGTCCTTTAAGTTTTATGTCTTTATCTGTCCCGCCATACAATTCGTCGCCAACTATGGCATGATTTAAACTTTTTAAGTGTGCCCTGATTTGATGTGTTCGCCCAGTTTTTAACACACATCTAAGTAATGTGTAGTGTTCGTATATGGTATGTATGTAAAAATCTGTATAACTGTATTTCCCTTTATCTTCCGCAACCAACGCCATTTGTTTACGATTATTAGGATTTCGCCCAATATATCCTTCAACACTAAAATCTTGCTTTATACGACCCTTAACTAGCGCCAAATACTCACGGTTAAGAGTTTTATCTTTAAGTTGGTCTTGCAAAAACTTGTGCGCGTGGTCGTTTTTTGCCACAAGCATAAGACCAGCGGTATCCTTGTCCAAACGATGCACAATCCCAGGCCTCAATACTCCATTAATACTACTTAAATCCTTAACATGATACATAAGTGCATTCACAAGCGTGCCACTTTTGGTGGTAGAACAAGGGTGAACTACCAAACCTGCTTGCTTGTTAATTACCAACAAGTCCTTATCTTGATACACAATATTAAGCGGAATGTCTTGTGCCTCAGTTGAAATCACTTCAATTTCAGGGAAATCAATGTTTATTTCATCATCATATTTCAACTTGTATCCCGCTTTAACAATTTTGTTGTTAACGTTTATGCGGTTATTATCAATTAAAGTTTTAATATACGACCTTGTACATGTGTCAAACTTTGAACTTAAAAATACGTCTAAGCGAATATTGTTTACGTCACATTTAATTTGTTCCATTTTTATCCGCCTTTTCATCTTTATTGGAAGTTGTATTCCGCGACTTGGATAAAAATATAAAATGCACACATACAAGTATCGCACCAATTACGATACAGCAATCGGCAAAATTAAATATTGGAAAACTATGCCAAAAGTCAAACATAATAAAGTCACGTACATAACCAAGCATAATTCTATCCACAAAGTTACCTATTGCACCCGCCATAATCAATCCAAAACCAACACTATATGTTTTAGTATTAATTTTTAACATCAATTCAACAAATATCAAGCATAATACTATAACTATGCTAATAACAATTAAAAAAGTTGTGCTTTTGGAAAAAATTCCAAAAGCAGCGCCCGTATTGCCCCCATTTGTTTGAAAGGCAATTATATAAGGTATAATGCGCGTATAACTAATATTACTAAACACTTGCTTAGATATCAAATCAATTGCCAGTGCTACCGCTATAATACACGCCATTATTATATATTTTGTTCTAGTTTTCATTTTAGTCCTTTTTGTCAGGTGTCAAAATCTTTTTACCTTCAGGTGTAAGAATAAAACTATCGTCTTTAAATCTATGAATGCTTCCATTTAAACCATAAATTGCACCACTAATAAAATCAAGCACACGAGTACGGTCCTCATCACTAATCTTTTCAAGGTCAAGCATAACCGATTGATTTTGCCTTAAACTATCTACCGCACTTTGAATTTCCTTCATAGTGCTTGGAGAATATATAATCAAATTGTCACGCATGCCCAAATTAAATGTGTCCGCTTGAAAATTGTTTCTATTATTAGTTTCGGTAGTTGTTTCCGTTTGCTTCACATGCATATTGAAATTAGCATATTTGTCATCAACGGGTTCTTCCACCACTGTTTTATCCTTTTTTTTGGAGTCAAAGCCCAACCCCTTCATTAGCCAATCACCAAATCCCATTTTTATCTCCTACTTTTTATCTTTAAACAATTGTTTTTTCAAAATTTCATACTCTTTGTCGCTGGCAAGTTTAAATTCCTCATTAACGCGAGTATAAATGTCAAGTACACCTTGTGGGCACTTCTTTTCCTTTGCCTTTTCAAGCATTTTGCCCGAAATTGTAATAGCATTTGCCCTTGTATAGTTGATATTTGACAATATTATTGACTCAATAACTTCAATACACTTGCTTTCAAATTCTTTTTTGTTTAAATCCATACCCTTCACCTCTCTTGTATATTTATACTATATAAAACTTTTTAACTTTTGTCAATAAATTTATAACTTAATGTTACATTTTTTATTAATTTTAACCTTTAATCAAGTATATGCTATTAACAAATTACATTTTCTTACATAACAAAAAGACAAATAGTTGCCTATTTGCCTTTTTATTTTAAGATGTTCTAACCAAGAAATCTAATTTGACTTAACATTTGAAATCTTCAAAGTTCTAGTGTACGTTGACACTCCGTTATTATAAGTATAAACAACATTGTAGTAGTTCTCATTTTCAACTGACTTAACTTCTATCGAATAGTAAGTTAAGGTGGTGTTATCAGTTGCAACATTTTGACCATTAAATTTAATTAAACTTAATAACTCTTTCTTTAATTCAATATTGTCATTAATTTCTTCAATAGTTAACACACCATCACTATCCGCCATTGCATTAACAAGTCTTTCACTACATGGCATAATTCCATCATTAGTACCATCTCCATTACTATCAAGATTTTTAGCGTTAATAATAATGTTGAAGTATACTTGAATATCTCTACTAATATCCCCGCATTTTACCGTGATATCTTTAGATATATTGCTTGGTTGTTTGTCAATGTTGTCTAAACTAATTGAAGCATCGTCTTGGCCTTCAATGATAATACTTACTGTATCATTATCATAATAATCAAAATATCTACCATCTTTATCAGTATAGTACCAAACTGTCACAAAGTCGGCAATATTAATAGTAGCAGAAGGTGTTAATTCTCCATCTTTAGTTAATTCACCATCATCAATAGTTACATTAATATAGTAGTCACCGCCGTTAAAGTTGAAACTCATTGCCTTATCATGTCCAACCAATACATAACAATCATCTCTTACAACTTTAAATACCTTGCAGTTTTCATCTCCACCTTCATAAGTTACTCGTTTTAATGAGTAACCATTTGGCAATGATATATCTGTAACATCATCTACATCTGTCCATTTTCCACCAGTTACGAAATTATCATAACTTTCCCCAATACCAATAATAGGAATGTTGTAGTACTTTTGGTTTCCAATTTCACTGGTTAGGAAGAAGTCGCTCAACAATTTAGTTTGATTTGGAGTGATAGGCGTACCCGCTTGCATGGTCCAATTGTCTTCTAGTAGTGTAGCACCGCCATCTGTTGCTTTTAATATAAACACTATATCTGCATCATTATCAAATAGATGTTCCGTTTCCTCTACACCATCAACCTCTCTACCATAATATGGCAACGTACCAGTCACCCGATTGTTAACATGTTTCAAATCGGTAATTATTCTAGGTTTTTTATCACCCACCTTAATATACGCTTCATACTTGGTAATGCTTCCATCACCTTCAGCAGATTTTACAATATCGCTATCCGCATTATATTGGTACATACCATCTGTACCCATAATTGTTATGGTTTCTCCTTCTTGCCAAGCATACTCACCATATTTTATAGTTTTATTTTCTTGATAATGTGAATTTACTACCAATTGAACTTTATTATACACCAAATAGTGTGCAAAATAGTAATTTGTTTCACCATTATACCTAATTGCCAAACGAATAGTAACAATTTGACTTTCACCATTGTCATCAGATGAGTATTTTACACTTGGTAAAGGATATTCATCAATTATATCTATATCGTCTGTTACTGGTATAGATTCATCTAATTTGTCCCATTCAGTAGATTGTTTAATTTCATTAATAGAGGTATCATGTTCAAATGTTAATACTTGATATGATATTTCTACTCCTTCTTGGAATATTGATGAAGTAACAAGTTCGGTTATTGAATAACCTAATCTGTTAGTAACAAACGCATAGTCACCAACCTTAGCATCATCTCCAGTGAGATTACCATTATTTTTAAACAATGGCACTTTTGTTCCAGATTCAAATCCTGTTCCACTATTTCTATTGATTTGATTGCTATATTGAGCGGTAGTATTGTCAAATTGATGTACATTAATAGTGTATTGCTCACCATAACCAGTACCATTTGTTGAGAATATATTCAAAACAAATGCCCCAGATGGATTACCAGCAATATACAACTTAGCATTTTCATCAACTCTAACTTTACCAGTTAAATCACCTTTATCAACCGTAAATCGTAAATAATTCTTAACCATTCTTCCTGTAGGAGTAATATCAAGAGTTGACTTAGAACCATTATACAATGCCTTAGTTGGGCCATCATATAATTCTGAAGTTGAGTCATTTTCGCTAATTAGATTGTTGGTTGAATATTGTTCAAGTGTTACAAATATATTGTTATCATTTCTCACATAATGAGTATCCGCCGTGTATGTTGTTGGTTTTGTACTTAACTTAGTATATGTCGTTTTTGTACTATCATAGATATATACAGTTTTTGCCTTATCTAATTCATCTTGACTTGTAATCAGTTTATATTCTTCACTTTGCAACAAATCAATTATTGTTTCAGCATAGTAATATTTTCCGTCACTATATGTTTTGTCTTTCGACGTATCAATGTTATATGTTACATTTCCGTAATCAGTTTCTTTAGTATAAACTGATATATTAATGTCTTCCAGTTCATCAAGTTGATCTTGAGATGTTATTTCCCTATATTCAACTTTATAAATCTCTGAACCTAAATACAAATCTATAGCATATTGGTTATCCAACATTGGATTCATACCAATCTTAATGTTGTTTTGTAGCATTATTACATAGTAAATTCTATCTACAACAATGCCCTTGCTATCCTTAACATCAAACATCATTGTCACAAATGTATTACGTGCCACACTACGTGAAGATATAACTCCATTTAACGAATTATCGTTAGATTTAGTATACCAAATTAAACTTCTATCATCAGCGCTATAATCTGGAGAGATATCATAGTACCAATGTGATACATTTCCGTTTACCGCCCCCTTATAGTCAATAGTATAAGTTTCTCCATCTTCGTTAGTTGTGGAAGCATTAACAGTCAAGGTTACACGTTGCTCCCCATTATATGCGTCATTTAATTTACCTATTTGAGTACCCGCATAAGCAGTTTCGTAACCATCACCATATCCATAACTTAACACAACATTTGATATTACCAAATTAATCGGTTTAGTAGCGCCATTAACAGTGATAATAGTAAGTTTTACAGTTGTAGTTGTTGTAGGTTGGCTATTAACTTTTATCACCAACTTGCTAGTATAGTCAGTTGTTTGTTCAGTTACAAATTGACCAGTTACCAACGTTTTGTCAAACACCGCTACACCAATCAAACCATCTTCCAAATTAGGACTATATTGCAAATACGCTATATCAATACCAACAACATTTCCTTCCGCATCAATAAATGACCTATATGGAATTACAATTGTGTCATCTTCAGTTTGTAATAAATTGTTGTTGTATTCAACTCTTCCATAATATCTTTCTTCCGACATTATCTTAAATGTATATTCCACTTTTGTTGTCGAATTAGTAAGCACTAGATTATATTCCGAGTTAAGAATGTCGGTATTAAATGTCAACACCCCATCATTAATATTAGAATTTAAATCGTATGTTAACTTGTTAGGGTTGTTATCGCTTAACAATCCTAATGTGTTAATATTATCAAAACCATAATAATACTCGGTTTTAATAGTATCTCCGTCATTTATATCAATAGCAATTGCAATACGTGATTTATTAACCTTAATGGTTTGGTCTTTCATAGTTCCGCTAATCTCATCATCATTACTATCACTACCAAAGAAATTGTTACTAATATCAACTTTACTAGGTTCTAACTTGTAATATGTGTTTTCACTATAACTACTTGCTTTAGTATAGTTGCCATTGTTTTCTAAACTATAAAACTCACCAACATAACTTGCTTGAGTTAATTTTACCACTTCAAGGGTATACCAATTATCCACATTATATTCATTTGGTTTAATGTTAGTTGTTAAGGTATAAGTATTAGCGTTGTCATATTGATAATATCTTGGACTTAAGTCTAATTCACTACCGTCAACCACAGTTTCATATTGCCCACCAGTTACGCGATAAGTTGCCTCTAACGAATACGTTTTAGGTAATGTGATATACAATGGATAAGTTGCATCATATGCACCATCAATTAATGTATATGAATCATCTCCATTTTTAGTATAATATGTGTTTGGTTTAAATGGATAGGTTGATTTATTACCGTTATCCACTTTTACCATTTCATAATAAGCACCTGAAGGAATATCCGTAGTAATCATTTGTCCACTTAAGTTGAAATATTTATTTGGTTCATAATCCTTACTCGACTTAACCGCGGCATAATATTCACCGCTATAATTACAAATTTGAACATTTAATTTCAAATCAATATCTTTAGCACTATGCACAAATGACAATTCACTAGGTTGGCTTAACACTATGTCTTTAGACGCTAGGTTGTTACTATCTACAAAATAGCAATCTTCCACGTCCGCAAAACTAAAGTAAACCGAACTAAAGTTATCAACCTTGATAGTTAAATACTGTTTAGTTGGATTTTCTTTTTTATCCTGAACTGTAATAGTAGTTATGTTTGTCGTGTTATTTGTATTTTTATCCACATATAATTTATTTCCAGCAGTTGTTAAGTCTTGACCGGTGGTTGTAATAGTTTTATTTGGAGTTAAACGATTTCCCGCATTTTCACCTTGCTTGCTAGCATCAGTATATTCATGGTGTATATGTGGCATTGCCTTAACGGTAATCGGTTTAGTAATGCTAGGTACAACACTAGTTAATGTAACCTCAACAATATAACTACGTTCTTCAGTATCGGTAGGAATTTCAACCTTTTTGTTTGTATCGGTATTTGCAGTTATATCTTCTGATTTTTGACCTTGTACTACTGCCCCAGTATTTGCATCTTTAATTACATAATTATAATTTCCTTCATAGGTGCCAAATACATGAGTTGCCAAATTTAAATTATTATCAAATTTCTCACCATTCCACAAACCAACTGTTGCATTGGTGTCAGATTTTGGAACAAAAGGATTTAATATTATGCGCAAACTTATTTCAAATCCCTTACCATTTGTTAGTGTTAGATAGAAGAATATTTCTTCACTTACTGGACAATTCAAAATCAATTGTGTTCCAGTTATAGTTGCAATTGGTTTAGGCGTTCCATTATCTTTGAATGTGATTTGATAATTATCTTCATCATAACCAACCCCGTCACTCTTTGATTTGTTACTATCAAATGCAATGCTTGTAGGTTGACCACCGTACGTATTACCGCTAATGGTTAAATATCCACCATTGATTATAGGTTTAGAGAAGTCATATCCATTTTTATTCCCATCAACGTTACCCTTGCCATTATTATAACTATATTCTAATTCCATTGAATATTCATATTTGTTAGCATCAAGCACAGTTATTAAATCATTTTCCGCATCATTATCAAGATTTTCATCTCCATCAGGGATATTCAAGTTAATACCAACATCAACTTTTATTACAATATTGTAATTACATACATGCACTAGTGATGTTCCACTTTGAACAACCACCGCCACTGTAATAGTTTGACTTTTCGCACTTGGTTGTAGCAATGTATCGTTGCTAATTAATTTATAGTTATCAACACTATCAATATCTCCTTCAGCATTACTATTTATCTTAAATAAATAAACATTGCTATTATCCGCATTTATTAAATCATATGGTATTGCACTAACCGAACCTATATCATATCCACTATTACGTATAAAGTCGATAATTCTATTTCCACGATAGTATGTTTCCGCAGTTTCTGTAGTAAGCAAGTTGCCGTCTTTATCATAATACTTGTTTGGTTCGTAAGGATATTTTTGCTTATCGGTAACTTCTGTAAATGATATCTTATTGGCAATTGTTTGAGTTCTTCTATTGTTTTCACCAATAGATATTGCATTTTCAAATAGTTCGTCATCAACAATCTTTAACACATAATATCCATATGCAGAAGTATCTCCCGCATAAACCTTAAATAATACATAACCAGTATAATTTAAACTTGTAGAAATTGAAATTGTAGTTCCATTTAAAGCAATGTTATCCACAATATTTTGCAAGTTATTCACATATGTTGATGACACCGCCACCAATTCAATTTTGCTTATTGAAGTAGTTGTATCTCCAACTCTCTTGAAATATGTTAAATTATTCCAATCCTCAACACTTTTGTCAGTCACTAATTCAAGCGATTTAGTGCTAACATTATATTCATAATAGGTATTAGGAGCATATGTGTCCTGTGTTGTATCAACATTTTCAAATGTCCAAACATTATATCTAACAACATTACGCAATGTTTCACTTGTTGCCAAATCAATTTTATCACCTTTTAGTGCAAGGTCATATTTAACACGACTATCTTCTTTCCATGTAGTTATGCTTGTATCAAAACCTAACCATTTAGCAAAATCATTAGCATCATACAAGTTTTCCACACTCTTAGTAAATTCGCTAATAGACGCATTAAATGTGTTGTATGTTGCTTCATTTGATTTGTCGTCTACGTTGTATGGATAATTAATATTTACCTTAGTACTATTTATAACCGTTATTGGAACATTATAACTATAAGTTCCGCCATTATTTTTGTAGGTTATAGTTACTGGAATATATGTTATATAACTATTACCCTTTGCATAAAAGTTAATTGTTTCAACCCCATCAGTTCCAGTAGATTTTTTATAATCATCACTAGTTCCAAATGCAATTGTTTCCACTTGAGCGTACCCTGAAGTGTTAAACAATTCACCTCTTAATGTATAAGTATTACCACTTAATACAACTTCCGTTTTAGGTTCTACAGTATATGGTTGTATATTAATATTGTATATATTATTAGTTTTAATATTATATTTAGTATTAAACACCAATTCCACGCTATATTCAATACTATCCACAATTGTAGCATTTGTTGATAAATCTATGCCAAAACTATTGTATTTCAATGATAATGTTTCCAATTCATATAACTTAGTAGGTTGCGCTAAAGCAGTATTATTAAATTCATATATAGTTTTTCCATTAGTTTCAATAGATATCACTATGATATTTGTATCATCATTAGCGTTTACAAATATATACGCGTTTTGTTTGCAATATAGGGTAAGTTTGCCATTATCACTATAATACCATACATTATTGCCACAATTTAGTGCAGTCAATTCAGTATCGCCATTAATAAATTTATTGTTATCAATATCAAACTTGTACGAACCCATATTATATGAAGTTCCGTACAACACATAATTTTTGTCGTTATATTTTAAGTTGTTGCAAGTTTGTTCTAGAGTAGCGTTTGCATAAGTATATTTAATTATCAAACTTGGATTAGTATTATGTATCCACAATATATCCGTTAACTCGTAAGTTGTTTTATCATCGCGAGATAAAGCAAACATATTGTTTAATTGTGTCAAATTGTAAGATTGCTCTTTCATTGCAATTACTTCATTAAGTGGATTAGCATTGTTAACAACTTCGGTTTTGGTGGTTATTTCAAACTTCATTTCAGCAAACAACGCATTGCCAATAAACGTCTTATTATCGTCTTCTCCCTCGTAAATTGGAAGACTTATCAACACTTTTACATAATATGTTCCAACTTGACTAATTGGAGAGATTACGCTTAGTTTTCCGTTTTCAACTTTTGCAACATTAGTAGCGTATTGACTACTAAATTCACTATCTGTATAAGTGTATACATTATACACAAAGTCTGTTGTAGCAATCTCTTGCAATCCTTCGTTTGAATAAGTTGGGTAATTATTAGTTGTCGCATATTCTTTTATCTCCAACTTATTATCACCTTCAATAAAGTTGTATGTATTATTAGTTAAATCATCTAACTTAATAACTTCGCTAACATCAGTAATTAGTTTAACATTAGGTTTGATAGTTAAACTAAATGCATCAACAAATGTGTCAGGTTCTCCTTCTTTAGCATTATTATCAACATACCATATTTTAAATTCACACTTAGTATCTTTATCTACCAATGGAACGTCAAACACCCAACCATCAGCACTTCCTATAATGTTACCAGTTTTATCATTATATGAATATGTTATTTTAATATGTCCATCTGTGCCCTCTATACCCAATTTATACAACGCACCAGTATCTTCCGTAGTACCTAACACAAACTTAGTTCCCGCATAAATTTCGGTTGTAGCATTTGATGTTTTGCTTACATTTTTATATGGACTTGTAAATTCAAACTCAACAGGATTGTTGCCAAGCACGCTCTTAAAGTTTACCGTCAACTTAATGGTATCAAAAGCTGTACGAGTAATTAACCATTTATTATTATCAAATTTTAATTCAACAATGCAATTATCTTCATTGTCAATTTTAACAATTTGTATGTGTTTCTTAGGAGTGATTACTTTAGTTTTGTAATCATCACTAATATCTTCCGTTTTTTCAATAGAAAAATTTGTTATATCTACTAGCAATTCGTTTGAAATATCGTCATCATCATCGTATTTATAAAGATTGGACAAACTTATTTCTTTAGTGTTAGATATTTTAGTTATACCATCAAAACCGCTAATAAACTTTCCATCTTGAACAACCTTAATATTAATAGTTTTGCTAACAGTTCCATTACCCAATGTAACTTGTTCGAAACCACTATTTACTTGAGCAAATGCAATAGAATTTATTTTGTTTGTACTATCGTATTCAAAATCTATATAAGCGCTGTCATTAATTTCAAACTCAGGGTCTTTTGCGTACAATGGATTTGATTTAATCCAACCGCCACCAACCTTTCTGTTTAAGTTTAATGCAATTGAAGCACCAACTTTGGCAATCTTATATTCTTCGCTAGTAGCATCACCTTGTTTGTAATACAAATAATTTCCGTCTTTGTCCACAGCGTAAACAACATAAGTATAACCCTCATTATAACCTATTTCTAGTAAATAATAAGGTTCATCTGTATATTCAACATTAGTTAATATGTATTGCTTATTTTCACTATTAAATGTTTCAACCTTTACAAATTTACTATCTTGAATTTCATAAATATCTTCTGTAGTGTCAGTTTTAATCAATGATGCCTTATACAGTGTATGTCCAACGTTAATTTGATAACCTGTAACATCTCGTGACAATACTTTAAGTTGAGGACTATATACTTTGTATTCCAAACTTCCATTTGTGTATGTCCATACAAATCTAAAATAGTGACCTTTATTGATAACGCCTGTTACTTCAACCTCATTGTATATTTCATACACATAATAATTAGTATGTTGAGTGCTCCAAGCATCTTTTATCTCCGTGGTTATATCTGCTTTTTGATAAGTATCTCCACTTTTGGTGTAATAAACACGTTTAGCGTCATACTCACTTCCAGCAACAACATAACCATAATGTATTTCTTCACTTAATTCAATATTGTTTTGCAACAAACTATATATATTTCCATTCGCGTCATACTCGATAGCACTAACTGATAATTTGCTAACAATCTCTTGCAATATTTGGGCATCATTTATGTTTTGCAAATAAAGTGAAGTATGTAAAGTCTTGTTACTTATCCAATTATTTAAATTTGAATTATCCCCATTCCAATCAAACTCAATGTCGCCATGTTCTGCAACAACTTCGCAATAGTCACCGTGATTAAAATCAGTTCCGTCAAAATACGTTCCACCAAACGCTCCAGTTGGTTTAACTGTTGAGTTTGCAAAATCATAATAACTATTAGCACTTATTATTTGATTTTGATAGATTTTAGAAACATCTATATTAAACGCACCTTCCGTAGCGATTTTATAGTCATCACGACTTATTGTAAAGGTTTTAACGTTTTCAGTTAATTTTCTACCTTCGCTACATGCATATGTTTTAATATTGATATTATTTGAATTATATTCAACCTCATTAATCAAGTAATGACTAACTACTATATACCAACTATCCCAGGAGTCAATAATGGTTTGCCTTGTTTCTTTGGTAACTCGTGTAGGATTAATTAATTTACCGTCTTCCAGTTTATAGTATGTCAAATATTCATTTAATCTTGAATAATTTTGAGTTGAAACCTCACCTAATATATCTTTTGCATTTTCCACATTTACTTTTTCATAATATAATGCATCGGTATCTTCTGGATTAACTTCTACTTCTTCACCATTTTCATTATAGTATGTTTTAGACGAATCAAAATCGCCAGTAACTTGAATATAAGCATTGCCATTTTTTACCGTAACTTTTGAGTTGTTTAATAAGGATAAATCATATTCAATATCACCTATATTTTGCGCACTGCTATCGCCAGTTTGTCCAATTACAAGTTTGTTAATATAATCTTCCGCAGATTGCAACTTATCCAACCCTGTCAAGTACTCAGTTTTTATCACCACTGGATATAGTTTTGAATAGGTATTATTTCCAATTGGCACAACTTTATTTACAAACTTTCCATCTTCGAAATATCCTATCAAATAGTATATTTCATTACCGTTATTAACACTTATAACCATAGGAGATGTATTGTCATTTTTACTATCCACATAACCATCAAAGTTTTTAAAGTTGTTTTTAACATAATATTTATTTGGTTCATACTTAGTATCTTTCGAAATCGACACTATATTTCCATCTTTATCATATACCACCAATCCTTTGCCCCATTCTGCCGGTTGTTTGACTTGAGTCAAAGGTGAATAGCGCGGAGCAAATATTAGTACTGATGAATAACTTCCCCCTTGTTGCACGGTAACCAATTCTTCCACATCAAATCCGCTTCCATAATCCAATTCCTCACCAACAATTACTGGCAAACTCAAATCTGAGTTATTTAATGTTATTTGAGAAGGCACTTCACTTACAACAACATCTCTAGGCACTATCGTATACTTGCAACCGCCGTCCGAATTAACTACTATAGCATACAATTGTATGTCTTGCTTATCTAATCCGCTATCTATTGGTTTAATTGTTATTATTGTGTTTTCAGCATTATAATCAATGCTTGTTACAAATTTATCATTAATTAATGATGACTTAGTGGTTTCATCTTTATCTTTACCCTTACCAACAAGCACTAGATACATTCCCGATTTTAAAGTCTTAAATGCATATGATTCAGTGCTTTCATCTTTATCCCCTAGTATAAAGCATTTATCTACTTGTAAATCCAAGTACAAACTTTTACTTGTGTTTCCTATTAATCCTTCTTCATTTGATTGAGATATATCTACTTTTGTTAACTTTGAAATAATCTCATCATCTTCAGTCCACTTATACTCGCCTTCATTTAATGATAAAACTTTACCAGTAATTTTATCTGCATTTAAATAAAATTTCACACTCGTTTTTGTATATTGAGTTTTTTCATCATTATGATATTGAGTATTTATTAATTCTAACACGTAGTAATTGTTATCAAACTTTAATGTTACACTAAATTCAATAGATGCACTTATACCATCAATTCCTGATATAGTCGCTTCTCGTTTACCTAGTAAATTGTTTTGGAACTTTATTTCAATATTGGAGTTCTTATAACTTTGCACCCCTTCAGCAGTAAGCACCGCTTCCTTAAATTCCCAATTAAAGTCAGTTAGCGTATCTTCACTGGTAAAGAATTTTAATTCATTATATCTACTCAAAATTTCAGGACTATTTTCTTTTGACAAAATCAATCCCAAATCATCTTTATCAATAATGGTTGGATTATTGACCACCCATTTATTATCTTTCAATAATTGCAAGTCAAATGAATCGTCACCTTTAAATTCAATTTTTTGCGCATCTGTTCCACTAACTTTAATAACAACCGTCTTCTTAAGCATCTTAACAGACGACTCTGAATTATCGTTGCCAAAATTTAATCTATCAACAAAAGACAATCCCTTGCTTAATATTTCTTGTTGAATTGCGTATGTAGGATATGTTGCCAATTTAAATTCAAATTCTCCAGACTGATTTGAATTAAACACATAGCAACCATTAACTGTATCATATTTCAAAAAGTTGCAATCTTCTTCGACCGTAGTTTGATCGTTATATCTTTGCAATTTAACCACTTCATCATAATGCGTCAACAAATTTGGTTGACCCTCTTTAACGTAATAAATCTCATATATCTTTTCAGCATTTCTAGGGTCGCCTTCTGGATATTCTCCATTAAACGGTTTAGACGCCTTAAGTGGAGCAGTTAACACCTCCAATGGATAATCTTGACCTTCAATCACTTCTAGCACTTGATTATCTACACCACCATATTCATCTTCATATCCAAACAAACCATCGGTTATTATATTATTCTTACTATTAAGCGCTCTATCTTTAAAAGATATGCTTGTAATGCTTCTATCTATCACCAAATCCAAAGTGTCTTGAAGTAATCCTGAAGCGTCTTTAACGGTAATTGTTAATACACCATCATAATAATCTTCTTCGCTAATTGCATATTTCTTACCCTCAACGTCATCAACTACGTTATTAACAACAAAATATATTGGGGTGTTTAAGTGAAAGGTGCTTGAGTTGTTTTTTACCCAACCTCCATTCTCCCACTTAACAAAAGTTATAAGTGGAGCACTTAACTTTAATGTACATTCTGTAACATTTATATCCAAAGGTTCTGCTTTAATCGTAAACGAATTTACTCTACCATTTCCTAAAGTTGGTTCTCCTTGTATATCTACATTAAACACCAAATCGGTTTTTTCAATAGAAAAATTAATGGCAGTAGGTTTAACTACCTTCTTTTTAAAATCTCCCCTAATTGCCATAAATCCTACCACTCCACCAATTAGTAGTACAAATCCTAGCAATACAAAACCCACAATCTTAGCAATTCTTTTAAACATAAATTAAACCCCTTAAATTTGTTTATCTCTACTTAAAGTTATTATAAGTAATTATAATAATATTATAATTTAATCACGCATTAAAGTCAAACCAATTATTACAAAAACCAACATTTATCTACTTTTTTATAAATAATTTTTAACCAGTAAAAAGAATTTATTCGCAACCCTCAATTTAATTAAAATAAGTTGGATTTATACTTAAAATAAGATATTTGCAATTAAATATAAAATAAAAAGAAAAATATTAAAAATTATTAATATTTTTCAATTTAATTTAATTTTATTATATTTTTTTAAATTTTTAATTATTTTAATGTATTTTAATGTATTTTAAATCAAAAGTATCGATTTTTAATTTTTTTTGTAAAACTATATATCTCAATCCTAAAAACTTATATTATTTAGTTAACAAATCTTCCATTCTATTGCTCAAGTCCACAAAAGCATCAACCGATATATTTTCTGGTCTTATCATCAAATTTAATTCCATTTCGTGCAACACCTTCTCAACTTCACATCTTGAAGTATTATAACTTTTTAATAAATTATTAACCAAAGTCTTTCTTCTCATTGCAAACGCATTATGCACAAAATCTACAAAAAATTTTCGATTATTTATGTTGTATTTATCAAGTTTTAAATCCAACCTAATAAGCGCCGAATCCACATTTGGCGCTGGCGTAAAACACTCACGTTTAATAGTACGCACATACTTCACATCTGCAATACTTTGTAAAATTACAGACGTAATTCCATAGTCCTTATTATTGCATTCAGCACAAAAACGTTCAGCAACTTCCTTTTGCACCATAAACATCATAGTATCAATATTTTTAGCAAAATCCAACAACTTAAATATGATAGGTGTAGTTATATAGTATGGAATATTCGCCACCACTTTAAACTTACTATCATTATTAATATATTTATTTAAGTCAACTTGCATAAAATCTTCAAACACAAACTTCAAATTATCGTGTTCAGTTTCAAGTTTTTGTAACCTTTCCGTCAAACTTTTATCAATCTCAAACGATATCACACTTTTTGCTTTTAGCGCAATTTGATTAGTTAAAGTTCCAGCACCTGCACCAATCTCAATAACATCATCTTCGTTTGTTACGCCAGCACTTTCAACTATAAATCTTAATAAATTTGTATCAAAAATAAAATTTTGACCAAATTGTTTTTTAAAATCAATTTTATCCATATTTTATCCTTTTATTATTTTAATTAAATTTGTCTTAAATTAATTACATTTATTAAAAATATCTATTTTATAGTGTTGTTTTATATATTTTTTATTTTTATAATTTTATTAAAATAATTTATTTTATTTTTAATTTAAATAATTTAATTGCATTATTTGTTGTATTTTTATCAATTTCTTGAATTTCTTTATTTTTTAATTTTGCAATATATTCTAAAGTATATCGTACATATGAAGGATTATTCTTTTTCCCTCTAAATGGTACTGGTGTTAAAAACGGACTATCAGTTTCAACCATAAATTTATCTATATCCACCCACTTAGCAACCTCTTGAACATTACTTGCATTTGGATATGTAACCACGCCTGTAAATGAAATTAAAAAACCTAATTTAATTACAACGTTTGCCCATTCAATTGAACCGGAATAACAATGTATCACTCCACCCTTATCAAAAGGTGCATATTGTTTTAATATCTCAAGTGTGTCGCCATACGCATCTCTACAATGCACAACAATTGGAAGATTATACTTTTTAGCCAATTCTATTTGCTTTTTAAATATTTCAATTTGTGCCTCTTTATTATCCTTACGCCAATAGTAATCAAGTCCAATCTCACCAATAGCAACTACTTTGCCACTATTTAAATTTGTTTTAACCAAATCTTCAAGTTCAACAATATCAAAACTTTCAACTTCTTCCGGGTGAACGCCAACAGCACAATAAATATTATCATAATGTTTTGCAATCTCTACACTCAACTCGCTATCCCTCATATTACTACCAACTGTAATAGCATGCGTAACGCCATTCAGTTTCATTTGCTTCAATATATCACAAATTTGATTATAATCAATATTTTTATTTTCATCTAATACCATACTCAAATGGCAATGCGTATCTATCATAATTACCTAGTCCTTATTTTTAATTTATTATGTCATACCTACGTAAGCACCTTTGCACATCGAGAATATCTCTATCCACAATATATATTGTACCATATAAAACAAAAAAGTCAATAAATATTGGCATTTACATAATATAAATAAAAAAAACACACTCAATTTCCAACCAATTTGAGTGTATTTTTTGTAATATTTAAATACTAAAATTTATTTATAATTAACAATTAATTTCTAAACAAATTCAATTATAGCCATATCAGCGTTGTCACCGCGACGTTTACCAGTCTTCAATAGACGAAGATATCCACCACCTTGACCAAGTTCCTTAGCACGTTCAGCATACTTAGGAGCGTAGAAGTTAAAGATTTTTTCAACAACAGGATCTTTGATATTGTCCATACGAGCAATATATTGAGCCTTCTTTTCGCCTTCTTTACGAGGTTCTTTAACCATATATACTTTAGCTTTTATAGCACGTCTAGCAGCCAATTTTTCAGGTGCGTCATTAATTACTTCACGAGTAGTTTTGTTACCCTTATCATCAACGTAATTCTTGCTAACTGTAACAACCTTATCATAAGTTCTAACACCAAGAGTGATTAGTTTTTCAACATAACTCTTTAGGTATTTAGCCTTTGCCAAAGTTGTT
Organism: Clostridia bacterium; assembly: GCA_017481235.1. Lineage (GTDB taxonomy): Bacteria > Bacillota > Clostridia > Christensenellales > UBA1242 > Onthoplasma. The sequence continues at coordinate 34,908 of JAFUPL010000036.1, forward strand.
TCAATCTTACCCTTCATAATCAAGTCAGTTGCTTGGTTACGAGTTAAAGCACGACGTTCCTTGCTAGGTCTATTAAACTTTTTAACCTTCATTTAAGTTCTCCTTTTAATAGTTTTCGTTATTATCAAGGTTAATGCCATAAGATTCCATTTTTTGAATAACTTCCTCTAATGATTTAGCACCCATATTACGTACTTTCAACATATCTGCTCTTGTCTTCTTAGCCAAGTCGCCAATAGTTTCAATACCAGCACGCTTCAAGCAGTTGTAGCTACGAACGCTAAGTTCCATTTCCTCAATAGGTTTTTCAAACAATTTTGTTCTTTCGTCTTCTTTTCTTGCCACCAATATATCTGTATCAGCCATTGTTTCAACAAGTTCAACAAACATATTAAAGTAGTCATTAAGTAGTTTTGCACTTAATGCAATAACTTCCTTAGCACTTACAGTGCCATAAGTTTGCA
>JAFUPL010000037.1 GCA_017481235.1 Clostridia bacterium
ATTTTAAGTAAGTTAAAGGCTGATGCTGAGGCTTATCTTGGCAGTCCTGTAACACAAGCAGTTATTACAGTTCCTGCATACTTTAACGATAGTCAACGTCAAGCAACTAAGGACGCTGGTAAGATTGCAGGTCTTGAAGTTCTTCGTATTATCAACGAACCAACAGCAGCGGCGCTTGCTTATGGTCTTGATAAGGAAGATAAGAAAAATCAAAAGATTTTAGTATTCGACTTAGGTGGCGGAACATTTGACGTAAGTATACTTGAAATCGGTGATGGTGTGTTTGAAGTTTTATCTACTAATGGTGATACTCGCCTTGGTGGTGACGACTTTGATAATCGCATTATGGATTTACTAGTTGAAGACTTTAAAAATACTAATGGTATTGATTTAAAGAACGATAAACTTGCTATGCAACGACTTAAAGAAGCAGCAGAAAAGGCTAAGATTGAATTAAGTACACTAACTAACACTACAATCAGCCTACCATTTATTACTGCTGATGCAACTGGTCCTAAGCACTTGGAATACAATTTAAGTCGTGCTAAATTTGAAAATATGATTAGCGACCTAATCAACAAGACACTAGATTGTACTCGTAAAGCTCTAGCAGACGCTAAATTAAGTGCAAGTGATATCAACAGCGTAGTGCTTGTTGGTGGTTCTACACGTGTTCCTAGTGTGGTTGAAGCATTAGAAAAGGAAATTGGTAAGAGTGCATTTAAGGGTATCAACCCAGACGAATGTGTTGCTATGGGTGCTGCAATTCAAGCGGGCGTACTTGGTGGCGAAGTTAAGGACGTTCTACTTCTAGACGTTACTCCACTATCTCTAGGTATTGAAACACTAGGCGGTGTATTTACTAAACTTATTGAACGTAACACTACAATCCCTACTAAGAAGAGTCAAGTATTTAGTACTGCACAAGACAATCAACCAGGCGTTGAAATCCACGTATTACAAGGTGAACGTCAATTTGCAGCGCAAAACAAGACATTAGGAAAGTTCCAACTAGTTGGTATTCCACCAGCTCCACGTGGCATTCCTCAAATCGAAGTTACATTTGATATTGACGCAAACGGTATTGTAAACGTTAGCGCAAAAGACCTTGGAACTAATAAGGAACAAAAAATTACAATCACTGCTAGCACAAACTTAAGTGATGATGAAATTGATAAGGCGGTAAAAGAAGCTGAACAATTTGCTGAGGAAGACAAAAAACGTCGTGAAGTAGTTGACACTCGCAATACTCTTGATGCAAATGTTATGAATATTGAAAAACTTGTTAGAGAAAATGGCGATAAGCTAAGTGAAGATGACAAGAAGAAATTAACTGATGCTTGCGAAGAGGCTAAAAAGCACTTAACTAGTGAAGATATTGAAGAGTTGAAGAAAGCAACTGAAGATTTAACTGCTGTATCTAACGAAGTGTTTACTAGAATGTATCAAAATATGCAACAACAAGCACCTCAAGGCGATGCAAATAATGGTTCAAACAACAACGATGGCGGAGATGACGAGGTAATAGTAGAATAGAAAAATCCCCCTAATTTAATGAAAGAGTGATGATGAATAATGCTGTGGCATTATTCATTGTTGCTGTATGGGGAGTAAATTAATTTTGGTGTTGACAAAGATGTATTTTCATGGTATTATATTTATTAAGGTTATAGATAGGAGATTATTATGGAAAAACATTCGCAAAAATTTATAAATTTACAAGGCAATTTTAACGAAATTCAATCATATATCAAGGGTTCAAGTATTGATGTTGATAAATTTGCACAATTATTTTATCTTGAATTGTTGGATATTAACATTCAATGGCAAACATATCATGCAAAACTTTTAGATGATGCGGAATTGGCTGTTGTTCAACGTTGGATTAATCGTATAATGGGTAATCGCAATATAAATAGGAATATTAGACGTAAAATCATGGAAGAGGGATTTGAGTTTAACGAAATGGTCGAATTGATATATTCAGTATTTAATTGTTGCTTAAATAATGATAGATAGGTGATATTATGACAGATAAAGGTATAACAAGAGAATTTAATAGATTATATGGAAACTTAGCGGAGTTGTTTAGAAGAATTTATGATGATGAAAAAGATTATCCTAGAGAAACTTGTGCTAGGTGGTTTGTTAGCGAGTTGAATGTTTTGATGAGTGATGATAAATTAAAGTCAAGATTAAACGAGCAATATATTAATCATATATTGGAAATGGGCGTTAATTTGCGTAGGACTAAACTCATAGACAATGAGTTAAAAAAAGAATTAACTAGTTATATTAAAGAACTTAAGAATATTAAAAAGAATATTTTAGAAGTAACTAATGTTAAATAATATTACCAGAAGTTGTCGTCAAGTGGTCCGTAGAGATATTTGACAGCAACTGAGGGTTATATACACTTGAGAAGTGCGAATTTATGAGCAGATTGTGTCAACAATCCAAAATTTTAAACTTGCTTTAGAATTTACTTTTCATAGTTTATAGTTTTAGGATTTTTTGATAATTGGTTTAATTGAAAGGAGGGGGAAATATGAAAATAGATGATAACAAGTTGGTAATGCGTAACAAAAGTTTTGACTTAAATGAAATTGCCTTGATTGGCATACAGCAAAATAGTTTGTATGAAGAATTTGGTTTGGAAGACAATTATTGGTTGGAATTCAAATTTAATAATGGCGACAAATATGACCTAGATAGCAGTCGTACTAACTATGAAAGTGATATTGTTAGAAGATTTAAAATAATACATAAATTACTAATTGATGAAGGTTTAAATCATTTTACCAGTCTTGGATATATGATTGTTAATATTGACAATGTAAAAGACATTAGATTTATTAATAAAAACAAGGGAATTGAAATTGTTTTTAAAGATTTTCATATAGATTATCCTCAACTTGGCAAGTGGCGTGCTAAAAAGGCAATGAAACAATATAAACAAAAAGTTAAAGAAATGGAAGAAGAACAAGTTTTGCAACAATAATTTATATATTTATGTAAGCAAAGTGTAAAAGGTTCTTTTGTAACTTTTCTTAGCAAGAAAAGTTGATTAAAATAAAAGGAAAAATATGGCAAATAAAGATTACTATTCAATTTTGGGTGTAAGTAAAACCGCAACAGATGATGAAATTAAATCTGCATATAGAAATCTTGCTAAAAAGTATCACCCTGACATAAATAAAGAAGCGGACGCACAAGAAAAGTTTAAGGAAATATCCGAAGCGTATTCAGTGCTAAGTGACAAGACTAAACGTAGCAATTATGACCAATTTGGTAGCGCTGATGGTCCACAAGGTTTTGGCGGTGGCGCTGGTGGCGGATTTTCTGGTTTTAGTCAAGGTTTTGAAGGCGGTTTTGAAGATATATTTAATATTTTTGGTAACGCTTTTGGTCGTGGTGGACGAAGTGCAACGCGTGAACAAGGTTCAGACCTTGTTACAGATATAACCATTAGTTTTGAAGAAGCGGCGTTTGGTGTTGAAAAAGAAATTAGCATCAATCGTGATGAAAAATGTAGTCATTGTGGTGGAAGTGGGGCAAAGAGCGGTAGCGATACAGTAACTTGTAGCGATTGTGGTGGTACGGGTAAGGTGCAATTTGTTCAAAACACATTGTTTGGTCGCGTTGCAAGTATGACCGATTGTAAAACTTGTGGTGGCACAGGCAAAATTATTAAGGAAAAATGTAATTATTGCCGTGGTAGTGGATTAAGTCAACAAAGCGTAAAGGTTAAGGTTAAAATCCCTGCCGGCATTGATGATGGTCAAACAATTCGTATGCGTGGCGAAGGTGAACAAGTGGCAAGTGCCAATGGAGTTGCGGGCGATTTGCATATCAATGTTAAGGTTCAACCACACAAATTGTTGGTTCGTAAGGACTTTAACTTATATGTTGATGTGTATGTTCCATTTACTACACTTTTACTTGGTGGTGAAATGGAAGTGCCTACACTTAAAGGAACAACTACTATTGATATCAAACCTTTAACTCAATCCAATACTAAATACACTTTAAAGGGCAAGGGAATAAAGTTCCTACGAGGTTTTGGAAGTGGGGACCTAGTTGTGACCTTAAAGGGTGAAATACCAAAGAACTTAGATAAAAATGCAAAGAAACTAGTTAAAGAACTTGAAAATTCAATTTCTAGTAAGGACTACCCAAAAACTGAAACATATAATAACAAACTAAAATAAAAAAATTCCCGAAAGTTAGTCAGTGTATTTTGAAACTAGTGTAATAATTAAGAGAATTAGAATATCAAATCTAGTTCTCTTTTTTCTTGGCCACTTTATGCCGTGAAAGGTGCTTGTCTGTTCGAGCGAAGCGAGAACACTTGTATATGACAAGCACACGTCTAAGTGCCAAAATAGATTAAAACAGTTGTATTTTACACTAAAATATGCTATAATATATTTACTGGAGGAGTAATTATGGGTAAAATTATTGCAGCATTTGCCGGCGTTGGAAAAAGTTTTATTGGAAAGAAATATGAAAACATTTTAGATTTAGAATCTACTTATTATAAATGGCTAGAAAATGGTGTTGCTAATTTAACTGAAGAAGAAAGAAAAGGGAATAAAAATAGGGTTTTAAATCCTAATTGGCCTCAAAATTATATTGCTGAAATTCTAAAACAAAAAGACAATTACGATATTGTTTTAATTCAATTAAGCCATGAAAGACTTAAAAACGAACAAATATTTGAATATTTTAATGAAAATAAAATCGAATTTTATGTTGCAAGACCAAATTTATCAGGATGGAAATATATTGAAGACAGGTTAAGAACTAGAGGAAATACTGAAGAGTTTATAAATCAAGTAAAAGATAATTTTGAAATTTTTATTGAAGAATTTTCAAAACCCCAATACAATCAAATTATAATTGAAGATGGGGAATTTTTGGAAAATGCACTTATAAAAAACAAATTTATAAGTTAAAAAAGAGCAAAAGATTTGCTCTTTTTTTAACTAGTTTCAAATGACCTAGGTCTTAATCGGGATTTTTTATTAAATTATTCTTGTCAAATTATAAAATTGCACCATAAATACTATCTTGCTCCAAATAGTCATGCAATCCGTCAATATATTTGTCGCCTAAACCTTGTTGTTGCTTATCCAATTCGGCAATTATAAATTTACGCCATTGCCTACTATATATCTTGCCACTATTTACATTAATACATTCGTAATCGGTAATATGAAAAGTGGTATCCAACATGTTTGTAAATACATTAATATAGTTTCGTTGTTCACTATCGGCAATAATAATATTTCTTGAATAAGGGCAACCAATACTTTTAATAAAGCGATCAATTGATTGGTTATCAATATATTTTAAATACATACAACGCTCCTTTTGTCAAATTGATAATATCACAAATATTAAGTTTTGTCAATATGCACTATTAAATAAAAACAACTTTAACAAAATTCAATACTTGATGCATATAGTTAAATATGAAAATATATTGTTTTAAACTTCCTAAACTATTAAGTCCTATTGTAAAATTGATTTTTGGTAAAAATGTGTATTACGTAGGTAAGTAGTGCATAAATATGTAATTTGTTAACCCTATTAACATAAATAATAATATATATTAATACCTATTAAGTAGTATATATGCTTAATTATAGTGTGTTATACAAACATGTTACGGATTAGTCAGCATGATGTTATCCTAGTTAACAAAATGTAATTTGAGGGTAAAGGGAAAATAAAAAAACAACTAGGTTAAACCTAGTTGTGCTGTAATAATACTATTTAGACTTTTTAGATGTCTTAATACACTTAGTGCAAAGGTATTGATTTGTACTTTTACCGTTTACTTCAACTGAAACTTTTTGAACATTAGCTTCAAAAGTGCGTTTTGTTTTTCTATTACTATGGCTAACATTGTTACCACTTGCTTTACCTTTACCACATATAGCACAAACTCTGCTCATAAGGACCTCCCGTTTTTCAAATACACATTATTGTAACACACAAAATAATAAATTGCAAGTATTTTTTAAAAAATATTGAAATAATGCTTGATTTTTTTTTCAATCTATTATACAATAATGGTGGAGGGTTTGATGAACTTTACTACTTTTAATTCATTTGGCAAAATTAGTATGTCTAAGCGAGCTATTAGTAAGGTCGCTTCTGCTGCCGTGCTCGATTGTTATGGCGTGGTAGGGTTGGTTAATCCACTTTTTAATCGTGAGTCTAAGACTCATGCATACAAGGGTGTGGTTTTATCCTCTAACGAAACTGATATAATAATGGTCGACGTGTATGTCGTTTTAAAATATAGTGTTACAATCTCAGCCGTTTCGGAATCTATTAGAGAAGTGGTTAAATACGCTATTGAGCGTTTTACAGGCATGATTGTAAAAAGTGTTGACGTTCACGTCATAGATGTAAGATAGAAACTAGGAGACAAAGCAATGCAAAAAACAATTAATGGTGTGACCCTTCGTAAAATGTTGGTTACATCATATTCCCTTTTGGAAGAAAATAAAGATAATATAGATTCACTTAATATATTCCCCGTACCAGATGGTGATACTGGTACTAACATGAGTTTAACTTTAAAATCAGCGGTGGCTGAAATGAATGCGTGCGAAAGCAGTACTATTGAGGCGCTTTCAGTTGCCTTTAATCGCGGAGCATTAAAGGGTGCAAGAGGAAACTCTGGTGTTATTTTGTCACAAATAATCAAGGGTATGTTCTCGGAACTTATGAAAAGTCAAGAAGCAATCACAATGAAGGATTTTGCTCGTGCGTGTGAAAAAGGTTGTGAAACTGCTTATAAGGCAGTTACAGTGCCTAAGGAAGGTACAATCCTAACAATCATTAAAGCAATAGCAGAATCAGCTAAGCAAAATGTTAAATCTGATACTTTCCAAGATTATTTACACAAAATTATTGCCGATGCTGAAAAGATGCTTCAAATGACACCAGATATGCTACCAGTACTTAAGAAAGCAGGTGTAGTAGATGCTGGTGGTCGTGGTCTTGTGGTTATCTTTAGCGGTATGTACAAGATGTTAGCGGGCGAAATGGTTAATGTTGAATTTGTGGACAAAGTGGAAAAAGATGTTACAAGCGAGGAAAATCACGTTAATTATGAAAGTCTTGCTGATATTCGTTTTGCTTATTGTACTGAATTCTTTATTATTAATATATATGAAAAGACAACTGAAGCAGATATAAGTTCACTTCGTCAACGTCTACTAGAGATTGGTGACTGTGTATTGTGTATTGGTGACTTGCAACTGGTAAAAGTGCACGTTCATACTAATGAACCTAACAAGGCATTAGGTTATGCTTTGCAATTGGGTGAATTAAATGGCGTTAAGATTGAAAACATGTTAGAGCAAAATCGTCAACTTCGTAAAAATGCTAAAAAGGAAGAACTTAAGGAGTACGGAATTGTAGCGGTTGCTGCAGGCGATGGTTTAAACAATGTATTTAAAGATATTGATGTAGATTATGTAATATCTGGTGGACAAACTATGAACCCAAGTGCTAACGATATTGCTACTGCATGTGATGCTGTTAAGGCAAAAACCGTGTTTGTATTACCTAATAATAAGAATATTATAATGTCTGCTGAACAAGCAAACGATATCACATCTTGTAATGTAGTGGTAATCCCTACTAAGACTATTCCGGAAGGTATTTCTGCCGCTCTTGCTTTTGATCGCAATGCAACGGTTGATGAAAATAAGGAAATGATGACTGAAGTTATTTCAAGCGTTAAGTCAGGTTCGGTTACCTATGCTGTTCGCAACACCAATATTGATGGTATGGATTTGCATGAAGGTGAGGTTATTGGTCTTGATAAACATGATATTTTAGTTCATGGCGATAATATCGAAGATACAACAGATGCATTGATACAAAAATTGGTTGACAATGATACAATGAACATTACATTGTTCTATGGCGAAGGTGTAACTGCAGAACAAGCGGAACAATTCCTAGCAACTCTAGAACTTAAGTATGCAAATTGTGATGTTAGTATGATTGAGGGTGGTCAACCTGTATATTACTACTTAATTTCAGTTGAGTAAGATTTAGGAGATTGTATGTTTGAAAAGTGTTTAAATAGAAAGTGTGATATAACTGTTGCGTTTGCTGGTTGGCATGGACTAGATTCTGGTGCTCAACCTGCAACATATACAGGCGTTGTAAAGACTAATGAAAACGATTATATCGAAGTTGTTCTTGAATATGTTGATGCATCGCTAAATAGAAAAATTAAAGATAAAGGTTACACAATTTTTATCAAAAAAGAATATATAATATCTATAATGGTTGTTGAATAATTAAAAAAGTTGAAAAAATTTAAAAAACTTTTAAAAAATTGTTGACATAATATTAAATATATGCTATTATTATAATGCGTTTGGTGTAAAGCGACGCATTATGCGGGAGTGGCTCAGTGGTAGAGCGTTGCCTTGCCAAGGCAAATGTCGCGAGTTCGAATCTCGTCTTCCGCTCCAATATGGGAGTTTAGCTCAGTTGGTAGAGCACCTGCCTTACAAGCAGATGGTCATAGGTTCGAGTCCTATAATTCCCACCATAAAATAAGTCACTTGTCGAAAGTGATTTTTTTATTTTATCATAAAAATATGCCTAAAACTATTGATTTTTTTAAATTTTATGTTATAATGTAATTAAATGATATTAAATATGGTATCATTTATTTTAAATTTTGAATAAATTATTAAGGAGTAGTTATAATATTTAATGAGCAAGCACGAAAAAACGAAACAAAAAATATTAAGTACTCCCACAGCAAATGATTTCACCCCAAAAGAAATACAAAATTTTTTAGATAAGTATGGATTTATTTTAAAACATGTTAATGGAAGTCATTTTATATATGCATATCCTAATGGTGATAGGGAATTTATGTTAAATATACCAATGCATAATCCAGTAAAACCGTCATATATAGATAAAATAAGGAAATGTATTAGGGAGATAGAGGGAGAATAGTTATGAAAAGATATGAAATGAAAGTTATTCCAAGTGTAGATGTTGATGGCAAGACATATTGGACCGCATTTTTTCCATCAATAGATGGATGTATAGGCGGTGGAGATAGTGCTGAAGAAGCGATAAGTGAAGCTCAAGAAAATTTAGAAATTTATTTAGAGTATTTAAAAGAACAAAAAAGACCATTGCCACAAGAGTATGAAGAAAATAAATATAGTGGAAAAATTTCTTTAAGAATTTCAAAGTCAACTCATCAAAAAGTTTCAGAAATTGCAGAAAAAGAAGGAATAAGTTTAAATGCCTTATTAAATAATGCTATTGAGAGTTATATAGGCGTTAAGAAATTAGATATTGATTTAAATAAAAAAATAGAGCAAATAAGAGAATCTTCAAACAATAGTTATAATTTGCAACAAGTTAATTTACAATTGAATAAAGAAATAGTACAAACAATGTGGAAACATTCAATAAAGGTAGGAGAATAATGAAAGATAATTATAGAGGAATAAAAGTAAGTTTATCAAAAGTTGAATTTGAATATATAGATACTAAATATATGGGGATAATAGATATAGATGCAATAGATAGTGTTGATGTTATTGAAATAGGAGATAATGATATTGCATTAAAAATATCTAGGGATTTAAAATTTAAACCTATAAATGTAGCAACTATTAAAGTTGAGTGTATGGTTAGTTTAAGAATAAATTCTTTAATATCGAAGGAACAATTTATTAAAGATATAAAGAAAGGAATGGGTATATTAAATGCTGCTTTTTCTAAAATTTCGTTAACAATTTCTGAAATAACAAATAATTCTAGTTTAGGTGCATTAATAACTCCGCCAACATATGACATTAATAATATTAAAATATATTAAAATTTTCATATTTCTTAAAAACTTGATATCAATGTCAAGTTTTTTTGTTTTATAAGGCAAATTGATAGCAAAAATAATAAATTTATGCTATAATATTTTTGAGGTTATTATGAAATACGAAAAATATTATAAATTAGTTGAAGAACAATCGAAAATATATGACAAAACACAAAATTGTGCTATTGGGCAAACATGGCAATTTCATTTGTTACCGGTAATTCAAAGTGCGTGCAAATTGGCAGATATTTATAATGCAAATAGAGATGTAGTTGAGCTTGGTGCTATTTTTCATGATTATGCAAATTTGGTAGATTATGCCAATAGTGAGCAACATCATATTTTGGGCGCGGAATTAGCTGAAAAGGTCTTAAAACAAGATGGTTTTGAGCAAGATTTTATTGATAGAGTTAAACTTTGTATATTAAATCATAGGGCAAGTGTGTTAAGAGAAAAGTTTTCGATTGAAGAAATTTGTGTGGCAGATGCCGATGCAATTAGTCATTTGGATAATGTGGTAGAACTTATTTGTTGGCGTGCATACCTTGGCGAAGATATAATGACTTGTAATAACTTTGTTAAAAAGAAAATAAGTAAGAGTTATGCTAAAATGAGCAAGGAAACGCAAGAACTTATGAAAGATAAATACGAAAGCATAATGAAAGTTTTGTTATAGTATCAAATCAAGAAAAGGGAATTAGAGTGGTTTCCTTTTTATTTTATTGAAAATATTGTTAACTTGGTTGACAAATTGTTTTTGTTTGAATATAATATAATTATCTTAGTTTGAAAAGGAGATTATTATGGCAAGTAAGGCAGAGGTTTTTGAGGTGATGGGAAAGTTGCAAGAGTGCAACCCATTAGAATTTTTTAGAACAATTGATGAAATTAATTCGGGCATGGGATATATTATGCTTAAGTTGTATAACGCAAAAGAAGAAGTGTATGCAATTGATTTAAGTAATGACATGCAAATTAGTCGTGCGCGCGTTACAATGTTGCTTCGTAAACTTATTTATAAGGGTTTTGTGGTTAAGCAACGCTCTAAGTTAGATGCTCGTAAGGAAATTATAACCATTACTAATAAGGGTCGTGATGAAGTAAATAATATTAAGAAAAAAGTGCTAGATAATGTAACTAAACTGATTGATAATTTAGGTATTAACAAAGTTAATCAGTTTTTGGAACTTTCTAAGGATATTAGGAATATATTACATAGTTAGCAATATTTAGATTTTAGTAAAAATTTTTTTATGCGTGAAATACAGTTAACTTGGTTAACTTATTAAGGAGAGTAAGAGTAGATGTTAAAGTATTTAAGAAAAAGAGATTGGATATATGTAATGACTGCGGTTGCATTAATTGTGGTACAAGTATGGTTGGATTTAAAAATGCCAGATTACACGGCAAAACTAACAACCGTTGTTTCAAGTGGTATGGCAAAAAGTAAAGATGTATGGATTAATGGCGGTAAGATGTTGTTGTGTGCGCTAGGAAGTATGGTTAGTGCTATCATGTGTGGTTTTTTTACTGCACGTGTGGCAAGTGCGTATTCACGCAATTTAAGAGAGGCGTTGTTTAATAAAATAACCTTATTTTCTAGTGCTGAAATGAAAAAGTTTTCAACCCCTAGTTTAATTACTCGTACTACAAATGATGTGTCACAAATTCAAATGTTTGTTGCCATGGGATTGCAAGTGATTGTAAAAGCACCAATTTTGGCAGTGTGGGCAATATGTAAAATATCATCTACTTCGTTTGAATGGACACTGGTTACTTTTGTATGTGTGGCAGTAATTATTGTTGCGGTTGGAATTATTGTGGGGTGTTGTTTGCCTAAATTTAGAAAAATTCAAAAGTTAATTGATAACCTCAACAATGCAACGCGTGAAAATGTGTCGGGCGTAAGAGTTGTCCGAGCATTTAACGCTGAGAGATATCAAGAATCAAAATTTGAACAAGCAAATAATAATTTAACCCAAAATCAATTATTTACTTCTAAAGTTATGGGATTAATGATGCCCGTTATGACGGTTGCAATGAATGGTTTAACATTAGCAATATATTGGATAGGTGCATATCTAATTAACCAAGCACCAATATTGGAACGAGCAATCATTATTGGTGATATGACAGCATTTACTCAATATGCTTTGCAAGTAGTGATGGCGTTTATGATGTTAATTAGTATATTTATAATACTTCCACGTGCGATAGTATCAGGGAAACGCATAACCCAAGTGTTAAAAACTAATTTATCAATGCAAAGTGGAAATTGTAAGAGTGGCAATAAAGTAATTGGAAAGGTTGAATTTAAAGATGTGTCATTTAAATATAATGATGGTACTAAAGATGTAGTTTCAAACATTTCATTTGTTGCAAATAGTGGCGAGACAGTTGCATTGATTGGTTCTACTGGTTGCGGAAAAACTACAATTATCAATCTTATTCCACGATTTGAAGAGGTTATGGAAGGCGAGGTGCTGATTGACGAAATTAATGTTAAAGATTATGATTATAATGAATTGCAAAATAAGGTGGCAGTGGTTTCGCAAAAGGCAGTGTTGTTTAAAGGAGACATTAAGTCAAACATAACATATGGTAGCGACGAACAAATTGATGATGATGACCCTAGAATTGAGCGTGCTTTAAAGGTTGCGCATGCGGATTTTGTATATGCGCTTGACAAAGGGATTAAAAGTGAAGTTGCTCAAAATGGTACAAACTTTTCAGGTGGTCAAAAGCAACGATTGTCAATTGCAAGAGCAATATTTAAAGATGCTGAAATTTTGATATTTGATGATAGTTTTTCGGCACTTGATTATAAAACAGATAAAGAGGTGCGCGATAATATTAACCAGGTTTTAAATGACAAAACAATTATTATAGTTGCCCAACGTATTGGAACTATTCGTAATGCTGACAAAATACTTGTGATAGATGATGGTAAGGTTGTTGGAGAGGGAAAACATAATGAATTGCTTGAAACTTGTCCATTATATAAAGAAATTGCACTATCGCAACTATCAGAGGAGGAACTATAATGCCAAGAATAAATAGAAATCAAACTAAAGAAAAAATGGACTTTAGTGCACTTAAAAAGACTTTTTTATACTGCAAACCATATTTGCCAGCAATTATAATTAGTATTATTTGCGCTGTTGTTGCAAGTGTTACAACTATTATTGGACCTGAAAAGATTAGCGACTTGATGAACACGATTACTGGAAGCGTGATGATTGGGCAAAAGATTAACATTAAGGAAGTTGTTGATATTTGCGTGTTTTTAGTGTGTTTATACTTGATTGGTGCAGTATTTTCATATGTGCAACAATATATTATGGCAATTGTAACACAACGCACATCTAAAAAGTTGAGAACTGATATTAATCAAAAAATCAATAAGTTGCCCCTATCGTATTTTGATAAAACTACTAAAGGAGATATTTTAAGTAGGGTTACAAATGATGTTGATACAATATCGCAAACATTAGGTTCAAGCATCGCAAATTTAATAAGTTCGTTAGTGCTATTTGTGGGTGTAACAATCAAGATGTTTGACACTAATTGGATACTTGCTTTGGTTACGATTACTACCTCTTTAATGGGGTTTGTATTTATGGGAGTAATTTTAGGAAAATCTCAAAAATACTTTAATAAACGTCAAGCATATTTAGGGGATATTAATGGTCATATTGAGGAAGTGTATACAAACTATAATGTGGTAAAATCATATAATGGAACAAACAACGAAAAGATAAAATTTAAACAAAACAATAATAATATGTATAATGTAGAGTGGAAATCTCATTTTATGTCGGGTATGATGATGCCTATTATGAATTTTGTTGGTAATTTATCATACGTGTTGATATTTGCGGTGGGCGTATCTATTATTGTGGGTGGCGGAACTAGTGTAACCATCGGAACTCTAATCGCATTTATAATATATGCACGATTATTTAGTCAACCGCTTAGTACGTTTGCTCAAAGTATGCAATCATTACAACAAGCATCAGCGTCGTCTAAACGTGTATTTGAAATACTTGAAAGCGATGAATTAAGTGATGAAAGTAACAAAACTGTAAAATTGGATACGGTTAAGGGTGATATTGAATTTGTTGATGTTAAGTTTGGTTATAATGAGGATAAGAAAATAATTAAAGGTTTTTCGGCAAAAATAAAGTCTGGTCAAAAGGTTGCAATTGTTGGACCTACAGGAGCGGGTAAAACTACTATTGTAAATTTGCTTATGAGATTTTATGAGGTGGATAGTGGCGATATTTTAATTGATGGGAAATCAATTAAGGATATGAAACGTGAAAGCGTACATGATCTTTTTGATATGATATTACAAGATACATGGTTGTTTGGCGGGACTATTAGAGAAAATTTGGTGTATAATAAACAAGGTGTATCAAATGAAACACTAGACAAGGTGTGTGAGGCGGTAGGACTTAACCATTTTATATCGACATTGGATAATGGATACGATACGGTTTTAACTGATGCTACCTCGCTATCTGAAGGTCAAAAACAACAACTAACTATTGCACGTGCAATGATTAAAAACTCACCACTTTTAATACTTGATGAAGCAACAAGTAATGTAGACACTCGAACAGAACTGGTTATTCAAAATGCAATGGATAATCTTACCAAAGGCAGAACATCATTTGTAATTGCGCATCGACTTTCTACTATTCGTAATGCTGATATGATATTAGTGTTAAAGGACGGAGATATTATAGAACAAGGCACACATACTCAATTGTTAAATCAAAATGGATTTTATGCCGAACTTTATAATAGTCAATTTTCCGAAGATGAATAGTTTTGTATATATTATGATTAAAATAAATAGTTAATGAACGTAATAGTGATTATAATGAGAATGCGAAAAAATTATAAAAATGTAAATAATTTATTAAAAATATTTGACATAACTATTTTTCATTTGCTAGAATAATTATGTCTTTAAAAGACAAAATAAAAATAAAGGAGAAAAATTATGAAAATTAAAAACAAAATTTTAAGTTTTGTGTTGGCACTTTGTTTGATTATTCCATGTGCATTAGTTTTTACAGCATGTGATAAAGATGACAAAGATAAACCAACGTTTGCTGTAGGTCAAAATGTTTTAACTGTTGCTAATGATATAGTTTCAGATTTAACTAAGATTTACAAATCCGGAAATGTTCCAGCAAATCAAACATTTACATTAACTGAAATGAAAGATGCTATGGCGTCTTTACCTATTCCGGAAGATGTAAAAAATTTCAATTATTATGTTGAAATTGGTGAAGTTGACGATATTGATGATGTCAATTCAATTACTCTTGCTTCAAAATTTACCAAAAATCAAACATTTAAGTTGTCATTAGGTAATAATGCTCATCTGGAAGCAAAAGTATTCTTTGAAGATGATGACAAGATTTATGTTGCTGCTCCAGTATTGGTGTTTGAAACTGTAAATCTTGGCAAGATTAAAATCAATAATAATGAATTTGATTTTGACCTTGACGTAGAGGTAGAAGCATCTAACTTTACTAATGTTGAGTTCCAAGATGGTGCAACTAGTATTTCTTCTAAGGTTAGCGATAATGAATATAATCTAAACTTCAAGGAAGCAAATAGATACATTAAACTTAGTTATGCAGATGCAACAGCAAATGATATTGTATTAACTAAAAAAGTTATTGGCAATAGCATTAATTATGGTTTAACTGATTTGGAAGGAACTGTATTAGGTCTTTATCCAATTAAGTATAGCAGTGCTGCATTGACTCAAGAATATTTTGATAATTATAATGGAAAAACTATGGAATATAGTGCATATGTATTAAATAGTGGTGTTCATTCAGTTAAATTAAACTTCAGCATTACTCTTCCATCTGCTTAATAAATAATTATTAAAAATTAAAAATTTAAATTGGTTGGTAAAAAAACTCCGTTGTTATTACGGAGTTTTTTTGTTGATTGTTTTAAGCAATTTTTAACGAGGTATAAAAAGATTTTTCTAATAATTTCACACAAAGCACCTAAAAATATCCAAATTATTAATCAAAGGGATTGAAAGTGTCAATCTCTTTTTTGTTTTGGCGTTTAGTGTAAGCAAGACGGATAAGAAGAAACGTAAATATTACAAAAGGTATGCAAATAAGTACAATGCTAATTTTAAATGGTTTACTGTCAATGGCAATTAGTTGATTATTTGAAGGGGTTATATTCCATTGAGGAGAGGTTATATATGGAAGTTTTTCACTATTTGGAATAATTGTATCCATCTTATCGCATGAGTCCGAGTAAACATAACCACAAACGCCAGTAACAGTGTACTTACAGTAATACCAAATATTAGTTCGTTCTTCTATTGCACTTTCACCATAAATTATGCCATAGTAAACCAAGTCCTCGCAATACAGTGGTAAATATACCTTTAGCGTAGGGTTGTTTGAATTCATGTAAGGTTTATCATACATACCTCTACTTAGATTGTTATACACTCGAAATGAGACGTTATTTAAATAAGGATTTTTAGGTGTTCCCTTAACGCATTGAACTTGCGACTTTTTAACATAACCCACAACGTCCAAATATTTTGCCTTGTAAAATTCCTCATTGTAATCACTAAGTAGTTCTACAAAATATGAATTTTCAAGCATGAAATACACATTGGTGTAACTAGTATTGTCAAGAGGGGTTTTAAACAGATAACAACCAGCATGTAAAATTTGTGCATAAGCAGGGGTTTGGGCATTAACATGTTTGATTGGTTGAAAAATACTGACAAAAACATTTATAACTACTAAAAAAACTTTCATATAAGCATTATAACATAAACAAAATAAAAATTTTTGGCACAAGGTGTTACAATTTCACTTTTCTTGTAGTAAACTGGTGGACGTATGAAAGTTGTTGATATGATTTTAGCAATAACTCACGAACAAAAGCAAAGAAGACAAAAGAATAAACTCACATACTACAATACAGGAGATAAGATACATAAGAAGCAATTGGCGTTTCACAAATGTAAAGCAAAAAATCGTTGGGTGTTTGGAGGTAACCGAAGTGGTAAAACAGAATGTGGCGCAGTAGAAGTGGTGTATTATGCGCGTGGCAACCACCCGTACAAAAAACTTACTAAAGCAACTAGTGGTTGGGTAGTGTCATTGTCAAGTCAAGTACAGCGTGATGTTGCACAAGCAAAAATACTAAACTATATCAATCCCGATTGGATTGTTGACGTAAACATGTTAAGCGGACGTAAAGACAACCCTGCTGGTGGGGTAATTGATTATATACTTATTAAAAATATATTTGGAACTGTGTCCAAAATAGGTTTTAAAAGTTGCGACCAAGGGCGTGAAAAATTTCAAGGTACTAGTCTTGATTATGTGTGGTTTGATGAAGAACCGCCTCAAGATATTTACATTGAATGCAAAATGCGTGTACTTGATACTAATGGTGAAATATTTGCAACAATGACTCCATTAAAAGGTCTTACGTACGTATATGATGAAATATATCTTAATAAATATAATGATTCAAATATTTGGCATATCTTTATGAGTTGGGACGATAATCCATATATTAGTGAAGAAGCAAAACAAAGCATGCGTGCAAGTATGTCGGCGGAAGAACTTCGCTCGCGTCAGTTTGGTGAATTTCAAGACTTTGGCGGGCGCGTGTATACCGAATTTAACGAAAGTGTGCATGTGATTGAACCTTTTGATATTCCGCTTGAATGGCAGGACAAGATTAGTATTGACCCAGGACTTAAAAATCCATTAAGTGCACATTGGTATGCGGTGGATTATGATGGAAACATCTATGTGGTTGCTGAACATTTTGAAGCGGAAAAAGATATAGGTTATCATAGTGAACAAATTAAGCGAATTTCAAATCAATTAAATTGGCATAGGGGGTTTAATGGAATGTTGGAAGCAATAATTGATAGTGCGGCAAATCAAACAACGCTTGCAAGCGCAAAAAGTGTAACACAATTATTTTATGATTTTGGCATATCTGTAGACCCGCGCGTTAATAAGGATATGTTTTCGGGTATACAACGAGTAAAGTCATATTTAAAGGACGCAAATGGAAATACAAGGTTATATATTTTTAAAACGTGCACCAATCTTATACGCGAGTTAAAGGCGTATCATTGGGGCAATAGTGATTTGCCAGTAAAAACAGATGACCATGCGCTTGACGAACTACGTTATTATATAATGACAAGACCGGTAAACAATGCACCTAAGGAAGATATTTCACCTCTTCAAAAGCAAAAAGAACGACTGATTAGGCGACTAAGACTAAGATGAATTTAGAAGATTTAGATGAAGAAACCTTTAAGGCAATAAAAAAATTGGTCAAAGGTTTTTGTTTAAAGGAAGTGGTGAATGAATACGTGTTAGATGGTCAGGGAAACAAACAGTTAACCAAACAAAAGATAAGTAAAAAATTAGTACCGCCCAACACCGATATATTAAAAATGTTGCTTAGCAAAAGTGAAACGCCAACTACCAACTTTGATGAGTGGACCGACGCAGAACTGGAAAAAGAAAAGCAAAGACTATTAAAGTTATTAAAGAAAGGAGAAAACGATGAATATCGAGCAAACGAAAGTAAAAATAAAGTGTAGTGTAAGTGGTTGTGACAGTCAATCAAGTTATACTATAGTTAACAAAAAATTTGTATTTGATGGCAATTTTTATTTATGTGAAAGTTGTTTAAAAAATTTATATTCAATGATAGGAAGCGTATTAACGCCTAAAAGTCCAACACCTATCTATAAAAAAAGGAGTAAAGATGAAACGTAAATTAAACGAACAAGCAATTGTTGAAAGTGTGCGTAGTGACTACTTAGCGCGAAGGGAAGCAAGACGTAGTTTGGAAGCGCAATGGCAACTAAACATTAATTTTTATGTAGGAAATCAATATAGTTACATTGCCAGCAATAATAATATAAGTGATTACGACAAACAATACTTTTGGCAAGAAAAAGAAGTCTTCAATCATATTGCACCAATGATTGAAACTCGTATTTCAAAAATTACACGTTTAAATCCAAATATTGATGTTTTACCAGCGTCTATGGATTTGGCGGATATTAAAAGTGCAAAACTTTCTAAAGAAATTTTTAAAGCAGTATCCAATCGTCTTGACTTGCCCGCGCTTTCAAAATATGCAAGTACATGGTGTGAAATTTGTGGAACTGCTTTTTATAAAATTACTTGGAACAGCGAAGCGGGAATGGTAGTCGCCAGTGACGACAAAAAGTCAATACGTGAAGGTGATGTTGAAATTAGCGTATGTTCACCTTTTGAAATACTGCCAGATAATTTGTCATGCGAAAATATTGCGGATATGGATAGTATCATTCATGCTAAAGCAGTAAGTATTGATGCTATTAAAAATATGTATGGTGTAGATGTTAAACCCGAGAATGTGCATTCATTTAGTCTTGATAGCGGATTTGGAAGCATGGGTGGTCTTGGTTATGATGCGCATATTAATAAAGTAACAAACATTTCGCTTGATAATCATTGCGTGTTACTTGAAAAATATGTAAGACCAAACCGAGTATATCCAAATGGTAGACTTACAATCGTTGCAGGTGACAAAGTATTGTTTGATGGTGACTTGCCATATCTAAACGGTGACAACAATGAACGAGTATTGCCGTTTATTAAACAAACTTCTAATTATATGCCAGGGTGTTTTTATGGTGTAAGTATTATTGAACGACTTGTTCCTATTCAACGTGCGTATAATGCAATCCGTAATCGTAAACATGAATACTTTAATCGAATTTCAATGGGAGTGTTAACTGTTGAAGATGGAAGTGTGGATACCGATGCTCTGGAGCAAGATGGTTTGTCGCCAGGTAAAGTATTGGTGTATCGCCAAGGTGGACAAGCACCAACTATTATGACCACACCAGATATTCATGCTGACTTTAAAGCGGAAGAAGAAAGATTGATGGACGAATTTAAAAATCTAGCGGGTGTAAGTGACCTTATGGACGACAGCGAAAACTACACTAATCTTTCAGGAACAGCGTTACAATTATTAATTGAGCAAGATGATAACCGTGTAATTAGCGCAATTGATAGTGCCAAGCAAGCGTTAAAAATATTAGCAAAGCATATTTTAAGACTGTATCGTCAATTTGCTATGATGCCACGACTTATTAAGATTGCAGGAGAAATGGGAGAAGTTGAAATGCATTACTGGGACAAAAATTCAATTCGTAGTGATGATGTTATATTTGATACATCTAGCGCTTTAGGTGAAAGTGTTGCAAGTCGTAGAACAATGCTATTAGAACTTTTAAAGTCAGGAATTTTGTACGATAAAGACGGTAAATTTTCACCTAACCTACGTTCAAAATGCTTGGATTTACTTGGATTTGGAACTTGGGAACATTCGACCGATATTAATGCATTGCATATTAATCATGCGCAAGAGGAAAATATTGCAATGAGAACTCGTGATGTGGAAATTTTACCTATAGATGACCATGATGTACATATAGAGGAACATATATCATATATTTTGGGTTCAGGTATTAAAGATTGTAAAAATTATGACGAAGTGAAAACTCGTATACTTAACCATATTGAAAAACACAAACAAATGAAAAATAATTAAAAAAAACAATAAATGTAAAAACGATATTACTAATAAGAACTAAAAAATGTTTAGTTCTTATTTATTAAAAATTTAAAACAAAAAAAGGAGAAATTTTATGAATAATATGGAACAACCTAATAGTCAAAATGTAATAATGGAGGAGGAGCGTGAGGAGTTATATAATGCTAGTGTTGAAAGTGACACTGCTGAAACTAATCGAAATGCTGAAGACTCTGTTTCACAAACACTAAAAGGCTCCATAAATTTAGGTAAATTTAAAGATGCTGAGAGTTTATTAAAGGCCTACAATTCGTTGCAAACAGAATTTACTAAAAAAAGTCAAAGACTTAGCGAACTTGAAAATTCTAAAACAGAATTTAATCGCGAGGAAAAAATTAATCAGGCTATAAAAGAATTAACCAAAAATCACAATATTGCCCAAAGATTTTTGCAAGAGATTAAAGAAGCGGTAAAAGATAAAGATGTTCAAGATTACCGCGAATTAGTTCAACAAGAATTGTTAAAAAATTTGGAATTAAATTACAAATCAGCAAATGAATACATTGTTGATGAACAATTTTTAAATAACTATGTATATAATAATCCTTCTATTAGAGATAACATTATTCGTGATTACTTAACTAATTTGACAAACAGTTCACCTACAAAGGTGATGTCCAATATTAGTGGTTCAATTCCAATTAGTCCGCCAAATATTCCTTCAACAATTAAAGAAGCGAGTAAATTGGCAAAAAATATTATTAAACAAATTTAATAAAAATTGTTTGCAAAATAATAAAAAAACAATAAAAATAAATGATAAAAATACTAAAAATAATGCAATACAAATACCATATTGCATGTTTTGTCTGCAAATATAATTTAATTTTAAATAATTTAATAATATTATCAATATTTTTATAAAAATAAGGAGAATAATTATGATAAGTTTAACTACTGCTGAAAGTGCGTTGAAAGACGCATATCTTAATGCTGTAAGCAATCAATTAAATACTAATGCAAATCCACTACTTGCTAAAATTAAGCAATCTAGTGCTGATGTGTATGGTAAAAATATTATTAAAATGGCGCCTATTGGTTTAAATGGTGGCGTTGGTGCGGGTGATGAAGTTGGAGCACTTCCAACCGCTAAAAGCAATCGTTATGCTCAATTTAAAACAACTTTGAAAAACCTTTATGGACAAATTGCAATTACTGACAAAGCAATCCGTGCAAGTGCATCAAATGCCGGTGCGTTTGTAGACCTATTAAACGCTGAAATGGAAGGACTGCTTACTGCAAGTAAGTTCAACCTTGGTCGTATGCTATATGGTGACGGAACAGGTGCTTTGGCAACTGTGGTTTCTCAAGTTGACAAAGTAATTACATTTAATAGTGTTAAAAAATTTGTTGAAGGTATGTGTATTGATATTTACAATGGTTCAACTGTGGTTGTTGCAGGTTTGCGTATTATGAGCGTTGATAGAACCAACAAAACTATTACCGTTGATACTACTCCTGGTAGTGCTGTAAGTGAAGGTTATGTTGCTTATGTTCAAGGAAGTAAAGATTATGAAATTACTGGTCTTGGCGCAATATTTGGCAACACTGCAACTTTATATGGTTTAAATAGAGTTGAAAACGGTTGGTTAACTCCATACACTTCAACTGCTGAAAAGGAAATTAGTGATAATTTACTTCAAACTGCTATTGACTATTTAGCAGAAAATTCAGGTAGCAACATTGATATTATTACTTGCGGTGCGGGAGTGCGTCGTGCGTATATGGAATATCTATCTTGCTATCGTCGCAATATTGATGTTATGAATATGGAAGGCGGTTATAAGGCAGTATCATTTAATGGTATTCCAGTAGTCGCTGATAGATTTGTTGAAGACAATGAGTTGTATATGTTAGACTCTTCAAAATTCACTCTTCACCAATTGTGTGATTGGGAATGGATTGAAGGTGAAAATGGAAATATATTACATCAAAAAGCAGGATATCCAACATATACTGCAACCTTGGTTAAATATGCAGATTTAATTTGTGACCAACCAAACGGTCAAGCAAAGTTCACTAACATTAAATCATCTGTAACAAATCCATTTGCATAATAAAAATAATTATCAATTAAATAAAAATAAAAATTATTAATTAAATAAAAATAAAAATTATTAATTAAATAAAAAATAAATATTGTAATTATACAAAATGCTATATTTTATCTCATTTATAGTGTTTTTACAATAAATAATTAGATTTTAAAACTTTAATTTAAAAATAAAAAATAGTTAATTGTTAAATTTAAAATAAAATTTCGCAAGTATGGTTATTCAGATAGTACAAAAATATTTATAGGGTAAAGGCTGAGACCTGCTTGCGATAATTTTTTAGGAGAGATTATGAAAATTTTAGTTAAAAGTGATGTGTTTGATATTTGCAATAGAATTAAAAAATTTGATTCAAATTATTGCATTGTGTTTAATAATGTGTCTAATAAATATGAAGTGTATTCTGCAAAATTAACTGATAGTGTTGACTTGATTAGTGGAAGGGTCCTTAGTTATATTTGCACGCTTCCATATGATTGTTTAGATGCTAGAAGTATAAAATATTTGTATGATACAAGTGTTGAAAATATTGATGATATTATTACACAAATTGATAAGCAAAATAAAGAATTAGAACGACAAAACGAATTAAAATTAAAACAGCAATCTCTAATAATCGCTGAACATAAATTAAGGCAATTAACTTAAAAGGAGAGCAAATGACTGCATTAGATTTAATCCAAAGAAGTGCCACAATGCTGAACGTTAAACAAATATTAGATGATGAACGATTGAATGATAGCACTAGTCTAATTAGTGAAGAAGATTTGTTGTCTAGTAACTTTGAGTTGAAAAGAATGTTTGAGTTTGTAAAGATAGTTGTAAACGAAGTTGCTTCATATTCAAATGAACTAAAAGTTGTTACTTGCAGTACTCAAAACAAAAAAATACAACTTAATCTGATTAATAATGTCTTAAAAGTTGTGGCTGTAAAAAGTGGAGATAAATATGTTAAATATCAAATATACAACAACGATATTGTGCTTGATGAAGATGGCGTTTATGATGTTGTAATTAATTCTTATCCACAAATTGATGGTTTAAGATACAATATTAACATTATTAATCGTGAGGCTGGTGAAGATTTGTTTTTATGCGGGTTAAATGCATATTATTGTTTGGCAAACGGTTTGTTTGCTGAATACAATGTGTACAATTCAAGTTATGTTGACAAGTTGTCCAGAATTAAAAATCTAAAACTTTTTGCAATGCCTTGTAGGAGTTGGCATGATTAAAACTCATATAAAAAATCGTACAGAAAAAATTATAATCAATGACTTTTCAAAAACTAATTTACAAAACAAAAAATTACAATCTGCCATAGAAGGTGTACAGATTTATAATTTTAAAAATTGTAATGGAGTTTTGGAAAAGGGCATGGGAATTGACAACTTTACCACTTATGCTGAAAATGATTTAAATAGTTTTCATTATCCACTTACTTACAATCATTTGGGACTTGAATATATCAATAAAGTTATGCATTTTAAGCAATACTTTTCAGCCAGTGGAGACACTACTCATAGATTGCTTATTCATGGTTCGGACAATAAGTTGTATTTGTTTGAGATGTTTTCAAACTTGGATAGACCTAATTGGGTGTACAATCTACAATTTGATACAATTCCTGCCGTATTGGAATACAAAAAAGAAGGGTTGGATTCTATTTTGATTAGTTCTACCGATAAGTTGGTGGTGTGGTCAACAGGTAGGACGCCATATGAAATTACAAATATTCCAACAATTACTAGCATGTGTGTGTACAATGATGTATTGTATTGTACAATAGCGGGTGAAACTGATAAGATTTGGTACACATTAAGTCTTGACCCAGAAACTGTGGGTGTTGAAAGTGATGAAACTAAATATTTGATAATGGAAGGCAGTGCTGGTGGTGGTAGAAAGATTGTTATGTTAAGGGAAAATATGTATGTTTTTTGTGACTATGGCATAGGCAAATTAAATACGTATGTCAAGGATAAGGAAGCAACATATAATCAAATATATTTAACCGATAGTCAAATTTGTCCTAACACTGTTATTGTTTGTGGTGATTTTGTAATATTTCTTACTAGAGATGGTTTGTATAAATTTAACGGTACAAGTGTTACAAAAGTAGATGCTTTGCAAAATCAACTTGAAGGTAGTTTTAATGATTATGCGGTGGCAACACACTTGCAAAATTATTACTATTTGGCAACACGCTTAAAGTTTTCCAAAGATGAATTGGTTGGTTGCGAATGTTCTAATAGCGATATGAAGAATAATGCGTTAATTAAATTGAATTTGCATGATAATTCATTTGAAATAATACGTGGCGTTGATATTAAGGATATGTTGGCATTGAAAGCAGGTATCGAAGAAAAAATTGTTCTTACATTTAATACATATCATCAAAATATAATAGGCGAAATTAATGATAGTGGCTATTGTTTTGATTTGCCTATAAACAAATCATATCAAACCAATGATATTATTCAAAAGGATATGGAGCGAATTACAATTCGTAAAGTAAAATTTGATAGTAGTAAGGCCGTAAGTGTTATAATATTTACCGATGAAGATTCGTATACATTTAACGCAACTAGGGAAGGTGTGAATGAGTTTAAAACAATAATAGCATGTAAAAAGTTTAACATTAAAATTTGTGCTAATATTGCTGATGCATATGTTAATTTGGTTGAAATAGAATATGTTAGACAAGATTAATATTTAAAAATAAATTAAAATTAATTTTAATAAAAAATAATTATTTTAATAATTTTATAAAAATAATTTCCAAAAATAGGCGTATTTCCCAAATAAAAACTATTTTTAATATAATTTAAATATAAATAGTATTAAATAAATATTTTAAATAATTAATAAATTAATTTTAATTATATTTTTAAGATATTTCCAAATTAAAAGGAGAATATATGAAATTTTTAAAAAAATTAAAAAGTAGCAATTTTTGGGTAAGTATGATAAGTGCGGTGGTTTTGATTTTGCAAGCGGTGTTTAATGTTGATATTAAAACTGAATACCTAAATCAAATCATACTTGGTATACTAGGTCTACTTGTTATGTCTGGCATTGTTACAGATACTAATAATGATGAGGTTACCGTTAAGCAAACTATTGACCTTGACAGCGTTAAGGAAAGCATAAATAATATGTTTACCCAAATAAGTTCTACTCTTCAAACTGATATAACAAATATTGTATCACAATTTGAAAAAGTAAATTCAACTCAAGTTCAACCTGTTGTTGAAATCAAACAGGAAGGTAGTAAAGTACCTCAAGAAATTGTAAATCCAGTAGAAGAAGTTCAACAAGTTGTAGTTGAAACTAAAACGATCGTTCAACCAACTGAAACTAATTTACAAGACATTGACGCACCTAAAAATGAGTTGTAACTTTACTAAATTAATAATAAAAAATCAGTCATTAACTTGACTGATTTTTTTTGTATTAAAATTGAGATGTTAGGTTATGTAAATTTTCACAATCTTTTTGTATTTTAGTTTTAGGATTGAGATATTGAATAATTTCTCTTGTAATATTTTTAATATCATCTTCATTTACAATAAAGGTTGCGTAATATTGAAAATCATTTTTAAGCAAATCGTGTTTTAATTTTGCAAATTTTAAATTTTTAATACCTTTTAATTGTAAATATCCATTAATAAATAATTCCCTAAACTGAATTGTATAAAGGTAATCTTCAGTATGTAAAATGTTTGTAAAGTATTTTTGCACTGCTGAGATAGGTGAACATTTGCTAATATCAAGTTCAATTACCTCATCATTTGATGCTAAGTCTTTAATTTTTGTGTTTGTGTGATTGAATATAAATGGTGTTACAAATTTGCCATCATTGGTATATATCCACCAGATATCTTTTAAATAATATTGTTTCATAATTTACTCCTTAAAATTAATTTGATTATATCATAGATTTAGGATTTGTCAATAAGATTTTTGGATCTTATTATTAAATCTCAACAAACAAAAAACACATTTGGCAAACTTGGTCAAATGTGTTTTGGTTTATGAATTGTCTTTTGCTGTTTTGCAAGTGCTGATAAGAATTTTCTTAATTTCAATACAATCTTTTAATATATGTGAATATTTGGAATTTATTATATTAGCATTCATCAATAAATCAAGCCAGTATTCTGTTTCATAACATTCTTTAAGAGCGATTTGCATTTTTGAAATAAAATCACTTTTACTATGAGCATAATTGGCTTCATGAATATTAGCACCTATACTGGTTCCGCTACGTAATAGTTGAGAGGTAAGTATACATGTTCCTTTAATATCATTACATAAATTAATAATATTTAAAGCAAAAGTTTTGGTTTTGGATAATAGTATATTTTCTTTCATACATATATATTAACATAAAAATATAATAAAGTCAATAAGTGAATAATTAAAAATGAATAATGAAGAATTAAAAACACAAACAACAATTCATCATTATTCACTATTCATTAATCATTAAAAAACACATTTGGCAAACTTGGTCAAATGTGTCTTTAACTGGGGTGGGTAGACGGACTCGAACCGACGACAACCAGAACCACAATCTGGCGCTCTACCAACTGAACTATACCCACCATATAAAAAAATATTAAATTGATTACAATCAATTCGAGGTGGACCGCTACTTAAAAATTTAAGTGCGGTGCTTTACGAACGATATTGGATTGAGATTACTTTTGTAAAACAATTTCAGTTTTGCTAGGTTTAGGATTGCCTAAGCAACGCTTTGCTTTTTGACTTAATGCTTTTGGGTTTTTATTTTCAATTAAAGGAGTGTTTTGGTTTTGAGAAGTTTTCATCTCTACATAAGTCTTAATAATTCTACTATTCATAATCTCTCCTAAGGATACTGAACTACAACACTTTTAAAGAAAAGGAAGGGATTTGTGCCATAGCTCTACTGGTGTGTCAAGAGGGATTCGAACCCCCGGCCCTCGCCTTAGAAGGGCGATGCTCTATCCAGCTGAGCTATTGACACATACTGGAGCGGGTGATGAGAATCGAACTCACGTAACTAGCTTGGAAGGCTAGCGCTCTACCATTGAGCTACACCCGCATACCCATATAGAATAGCACAACAAAAATTAAAAGTCAACACAATTTTAAAAATTTTTTAAAAATTTATTAATTCAATATTTTTTATTCAAACTCAAGTCAAAATATGACTTTATTTAATTGACAAATTATTGTTTTGTGTTATACTTAACTTGATTACGTAAGGAGAAAGGGTATGCAAGAAGTA
Organism: Clostridia bacterium; assembly: GCA_017481235.1. Lineage (GTDB taxonomy): Bacteria > Bacillota > Clostridia > Christensenellales > UBA1242 > Onthoplasma. Next base: position 27,920 of record JAFUPL010000037.1, read on the forward strand.
TGTTTAAAAATTTCAATTGATTGTCAACTTAACGATAGTGTTGATATTCAATGTGGTGGTCCTGAATATTTGGGATATGACTTTTATGTAAAGCAAGTGGAAGTTGATAAAATGATATCGTTTATTAAAAAGACTTTTGACAAGTTAAGTGTTCCAATTGTTGCACTTTATTGTGATAGAAATACTTTATATAAAAAGGAATCAAATAAAGTTTGGACTGAGGATAGAATTTACAGGTGCGTTGCTAACAATACTGCTGGACTAAACCTTGACACTGGATATTCATTATAAAAGTATACTAGTTAAATTTTAAAAAACTCCAGTATTTTTTGGAGTTTTTTGGTTTTAAATTTTAATAAAAAATTATATTTTTAAAGTAGATATATTTTTATGAAAATAGGAGTAAATATGAAATTTTCATCATGTTATTATGTCCCTAAGGCGGAGTTAATTAATGAGGGGTTTGAAATTAATAATAATAAAATTATTATAAATGTAGATGATGCACATATGGAAGAGTTATTAAGTAACTTTATTGACACTTTAAGTTATCCAAGTTTTTTCTTTTTAGAATTGCCATTAAACAAGCAAGAAGAAATAAAATTACGCAAAAAAGATACTGACCCTTTTCATAGTGATGTATACTATATAGATGGTTGTAATCAAGAACAATTAAAAACAATTTTAAAGCAATCTGGGAAATTATTAATTGAAGATGGTTTAAGTACTTTTGGTTTTGGTTCAAATATTAAACCGCTTGAAATATGTTGCACAAAATATAATATTGTGTATATATACACTATAGAAGTTGAAAAATATATTAATTTATTAAAAGATATGGGAATTAGTCAAGTTGATAAATTAATAACCGCTTGGGATACTTTTACAATGGAAAATCCGGGCAGGGCAGAAACTACTATATTAGACGGTAAAAAAGTCGACGATATTGTACAAGACTATAAAGATTGGGGTATATATAAGGCGGAAACTAGAGAAGACTAAATAAAAAACTCTAAACTTAATGTTTGGAGTTTTTTTTGTGATTGTTTAATATTATTTTAAAAATAATTTTTAGGTTTTGGTTAGTGGTTGATAATTATTTCCACTTGGGCGGAATATAGTTTTTTCATAAGTAAGCATTGGCGCTTTAATCGTGAGCGTTGTAGGAAAAATATATCAACCGCTTCCCACACGAATACCCATGATGCAATTTCAAGAATTGTTGTAAAGTAAAAATAGTCGAAGAATTTGTGAGCAAGAACAAGAATAGATAATGATATGACACCAAGGATTAACATAATTAGCGAAAAGATATTTGCGCGCTTAAGTTCGTGCTTAGTTTCAATGTATTCTTCCCTAAAATGATTTTGAAGGGTGGTTTTAATTTCTTGTTGCTCGATGGGTGAAGATGCGTAGAAATTTAGTTTAATATCCGTATTTAACGACATGGTTTTGGTCTTATCAAGGATAAATTCGCTTAGTTCCTTATTAAGTTTGTCATTTTCGTCATAACTAAACTTTGATATAACTTGTTCCTTGTTGTCGACTTTAATGTTAACAATATTTAAATTTTCAAAATTCTGTTCAAATTTATTCATAAATATTAACCCCTATTTATAGATTATATCTTACGTCCTAACAAAAAGTCAATGTCTTCATTAAAATAATCAGCAATTTTACATAGATATTCCAAGGAAATTTCTCGTTGACATAATAAATAGCGTGAAAGAGTTTGTTGTGGTATTCCAACTTTTTTTGAAAATTCACAAACGGACATTTCACCAATTAAGTCTTTTAAGTTTTTGGAAAATGCTTTCATATACTTACTTTCCATAATATATTATATTACACCAAATGGCGTAAAATACTTGACTTCACACCAAAAGGTGTGATATAATGCAAATATCGACACAAAGGAGAAAGGATTTTATGGGATTTTTATTTGGATTTTTAATGTTTATATGTAGTTATTTAATGGTTGGACCAATAATGTTAGGTGCTTATGTTTTACAAAATTCTAAGGCAAAAGAGCAGATAGAAGAAAAAACAAAAGCATTGCTAATTTGTCTTGGATTGTATATAGTTGTTTGGGTGGTGGTTTTATGTGTGGATACAATTTTTAATTATATTGGTTGGGTGATTACGGGAGCGATTATTGGTGTGATATGTGCATACATAACTTACGATAAAAACAAAAAACAGGCAGTAATTAATGAAGATAAACATAAATCGGCAACAGTGTCAACAAAAGCACAAGGAACTAATGAACTTTTAAATGAAATACTAAAACAAATTGGAAGAAATGGAATTGATTATATTGACCCAGAAACTGAGTTGCCATATATGGCATTGATCATACATTATTTTAATAAAAGAGAAATAGAGAATGTTATTAGAGCATATAAACCCAATTTAAATATTAGATTTAATTGTGATGGAGTTGAAAGTGGTTTGTTAGAAATTGCGGCAGAGGACGAGAAAGAGGATATTTTTAAACTTCTTATTCAAAATGGAGTTAGGTGTAAAAACTATAATCAAGTGTTATTAAGTATAATAAACACAAATAATTATAATAATCTTAAATGTCTAGTCGATTTTAGAGTGGTTGATTTTAATATACCAATTTCAAAGCATAACTTATCGGTAATGCCTGATTTATTTGCGGGACAAAGAATATTAGACTATGCACTGGCAAATAATGCTCATGAGTATATTATAAACCTAATCAAACAAAATGGAGGTAAGTGCATTTTAGATATTGAAGAAGGTAAAGAGCATATTGAAAAAGTTGGTAATGTAGATTATGATCATCGAAGTGAAGACTCTAATCAAAGCAATATAGGCAAATTATTAAATGGTTTGCAAGATGTTGAAACTCGTATACATAACGTTTGGGGAGGCGGAAAAGACCTATTTTCAAAATCTGAACTAGTTGAGTTTGCTATAAATTTAAAATCATTTAAGGATAAACTTTCAAAAGAGTTATATGATAAAGCACTCGCAAGATACCTAGAATATCAATCTAATGAATATAAAACGGTTAATGAGTATAATTTGTTAGCAATGCAATTAGAGATAAAATTAATACAAATAGAGTTTTCAGAATTAATTAATAGAGAAATTACATCATCGGGGGATGTGGTATAAAAACAAAAGGAGAAGATTTATGAGAATTACACAAAGCGATAGAAGTACACCGGAGAGTGTATTTTGGACGAATTTTATAGTAGGAACTGTTTTTAGTTTTATGGCAATTTTAATTAGTTTATTTACAACTTATTCGCAAGAATGTAAAAATAAACTGAAATGGATAGGAGCATTATTTGGAGCAATAGGTAGTATTTTTATAATGGGCTCAGTTGCTTTTCTTTGTCGTGTTGCCGAAAATCCAATAAATATTATGTGGATGACCTTATTGTTTATATGTGGAATTATGTATATATTTGTAATAAAGAAAAATATTAATAAAATATATGACTTGGCAGGATATTATCCTTCAAATTTTGATAAAATGATTAAAGGGGTTGTTAAAGAAACATCAAACAAGGATTATCAATTAAGATACAATATTGAGTATGGCGCATTAAGGAGTTTGACATTACAAATGCCTAATAAATTTAAAGAAGAATTAATAAACAATAATGATGAATTGATAGATTTTTTATATGAACTATATAAAGATATGCAAACACCTATAAGTAAAGAAGATTTTGGCATATATGGGAGAAGTAATGGTGATGAATATAATGTTGTTATAAAATTACCTCAAACAACAGCAACAGGTCTTTGCAATATGATAGGAATAAAGGTAAATCAAAAAAGGTTTTTCGCATTGACTACATCAAATTTGATAGAGTGGAATGGATTAGAAAATCCTACTAGAAGTTATTATGTTTATAATGGAGAAACAAAAGATGATTTATTACATTTCTTAGAAAGAGAAGATATTAAATAGTTTTTAAAAAATTCCAAACTTATTGCTTGGAATTTTTTATATTATTTTTTATGCGTGTCAAAGGCGGAGGATATTAATTGCTTTAGGTTTATGTTTTTGGGTTTGGTGGCGGATTTGCTAAAGTGGGATATATATTCAATATTACCATCGCCACCTGTTATAGGTGAAAAAGTTAGGTCAAGTAGGGTATAACCAAAATTGGCAAACATAGTAATTGTGTTAGTTAAAATATCTTGGTGGATTTTTTGGTTTAAAATAACACCTTTATATTTGTCGGCGATTGCCTTGCCACATTCAAACTGAGGTTTGATAAGAGCGATTATGTCAGCATTGCAATTAGAAATTACAACTTTGTCAATGATTTTACTAAGCGACACAAACGATACGTCAATTGTAATATAATCAATATCTTTAAATTTTTCGTTAGGCAAATCTTTAATATTTGTTTGCTCATAAAGTTCTACTTTAGGGTTGTTGCGCAGGCTTTCGTGCATAAGATTTGTGCCAACGTCAACGGCAATAACCTTATTCGCACCATTTTGAATGGAGCAATCGGAAAATCCACCAGTAGATGAACCTATATCCATAATATTTTTATCCTTAATATTTAGGTTAAACGTATTAATTGCCTTTTCAAGTTTTAATCCCGCGCGTGATACATATTTTAATGTGGTAGTATCAATAATTTCAATAACATCACTAGGGGATATATCAAAACTTGCCTTTGTAATCACTTTGCCATTTATCTTGATATTTGCACTTTTAATTAATTCTTGTGCCTTTGCTCGTGTTGAAACAAGGTTACGTTCCACTAACTCTTTATCTAATCTGTTCATAATAATTAGTTTAATTAAATTAAATAAAAATGTCAATAAAAGTTACAAAATAGTTGTTATTTATTAAATTTAGTATCTATGATATTAATGTTCATTTCTTTATGTGTGAATTTAGATAAATATTTTACCAAATCTTCCCATTCAGTAGTTGATAGAATAAACCCAGCATCTTTTATTGCGGGTAAAAGTTTGTTTTCAAAAATAGAGTAGTTGTTTTTTTTCATTTGTCTTACAAGGTCTAAATCAAATGAATAGTTACAATATTTTAAGAAATATCCAAACAAACAGCAGACTTGTTTTGCCACGCAAAAATCAGAAATTTTTCTAAATTTTTCCAGTTTTTTTACTTTTTTGTTGTCGAATATTATTGGATTTAAATCAAGATTTTGGATTGTAAATTTCTTTTTAGTTGTTGATTGTATTGATGGTAAATCTATAAAGTAAAATCCTTTAGTTGGTTCATACAAGAAATTTTCGCCATGAATATCTAAATCTAATCCATATTCTTGAATAACTTTAAAACTAGATATAAATTCAACAAAGTGAGATATAGGGGCAGATTTTATTTGCTTTTGCATATTAAAATTATAGGTTAAAACTCTGGAAATTAAGTCAGATTTTAATGCATCACTCATATCACTTAAACTAGTCCAACCTTTTTCTCTTTCGCCAAATACGTTTAAAATATTTGATTCGTTGGTATAAGAAAGTACTTGACCAGGTGCTCGTTCTTGAATTTCGTATATGGAATTTCCCTTAAACTCTATATCAACTATTCTGGGTGTTTTTATTCCAGCATTTGCCAAATGTTGAGTGTTTTGAAATTTAATTAATAAATTTAAGGAAAGATTTGTTGCAAAATTATTATCCATAGTGTTGATGTCATGACTAAATACAACAAAGTTTTTAAATATGTGACATTTCTTTTCTGCGCCAAAGGCAATAGGAGTATTTTCCAATCCAATTGCTTGAATAACCTGTCTATGATAGTACTTTTCTCTTTTTTCATTAAATAATTTCTTCATACATATTCTCCGTTTTTTAGGAGTATAAAATGCTCCCAGTTTGGTAATTAAACAAAAATCGATTTTTGTGAGCGTTATGGTTGAATATAAAAAAACTTAACTTTTTGATTTTTCTTATTTTGTTAATTTTTATCTTTCCAGTTCTTGGTCTAACTTCTCAAGAACTTTAACAATGATGAATAAAATAAAAAAACGAACTTTAAAGTTCGAGTAAAGTAATAGTGGTGGACGATCGGGGACTCGAACCCCGGACCCACTGATTAAGAGTCAGTTGCTCTACCAACTGAGCTAATCGTCCATAAGTTACTCGTATATAATAACACAATAAAAAAACAATGTCAACATAATTTTACAAATTTTTTAAATTTTTTTTAATAATTGTTATACACATTAAAGAAAATTTTTTTAAATTTATATATTCTTAAACTTTTCTGCATAAAATACTAAAGAGGTATTTATGAAAAAGAGTAATAAAACTATTTGTTTTACTGGTGGCGGGACTTTGGGGCATGTTAATCCTAATCTTTATTTGGCGGAAGAATTGAAAAACCATAAGTTGATATATATAGGTACTGATGGAATTGAAAAAGAGGCAGTTAAAAAGTCGGGGATTGAGTATCACGAAATTAGAGCAACAAAATTTAGGCGAGGTAAGTTGCTTGTTAATTTGCGTGTGCCTTTTGAACTGGTTAGGTCAATTAAGCAAGCAAAAAAGGCATTGAAGGAAACTAAACCAGACTTGATTGTGTCAAAGGGTGGATTTGTGGCACTTCCAGTGTGTATTGCGGCAAGGAAATTACGTATACCCATAATTTCTCACGAAAGTGATTATTCGTTTGGATTGGCAAATAGGATTATATTACACTTTAGCAATATTATGTGTGTAAACTATGAGCATTTACAAAACAAAAAGAAAAATATAATTTATACTGGTCCAGTTATATCAAATGCATTTAAATATTCAAATATTAAGGCAACTGTTAAATTGGACATAGATCTTAATAAACCTACAATTTTAATAATAGGCGGAAGTTCGGGTTCAAAAACAATCAATCAAGCGGTGTGGGATAGTTTGGATAAATTGTGTAGTAGATATAATATAATCCATTTAACTGGCAAAGGTAATATGTCTAAAAATAAGGCAGTTAACTATAATCAAATTGAAAGTACGGACAATGTGCCATACTTGTTAAGTATTAGTGATTTGATTGTAGGACGTGCAGGAGCAGGAGTTGTGTTTGAATGCGCATACATGCATAAACCTATGCTACTTATTCCGCTTCAAAACAGCGGTTCACGTGGGGACCAAGTTCAAAATGCAAAATATTTTTACGATTTAGGTTGTGCTAGAATATTGGAAGAGTTTAAACTTACTCCATCTACACTTATTAAAAGTATTGAATTGGCATTGCCAAATACTAAGGAAATGATTAGCAATTTAAAAAAGTTGGATATTAGTAGTGGAAAAGAAAAGATGCTTAAACTTATCAATGAACAATTAAATAATTAACAATATAAATTAAAAAATTTATAAAAAGCATCTTGACAAATTATTAAAATATGCTATCCTTTTAAAAGAGGTAAGTATGTTAACAAATAGACAATTACAAGAAATAATAAGCAAATCACAAAATGAATATAAACAAAATGGCAACAGTGTGCAATTTAAAAAATATTGTTACGAAGTTACTCAGCAAGGCAAAATTGACCAAATGATTAATTTTGTTAGAAGTGTTAAAGGTGCAGATGTTAAAATGTTTGGTTTGTTTGTGAGAACTTTTGGTAATGCAGAACAAAATTTTGAATATTGCTTTATTGAGGGAAGTGATACAAAATTGCATCGACAAGTAATTATTGACCTTCAAGACGTCGAATTCAATTTACGTGCTGGTAAGCAAATTAACGACGAGTATAGGGAAGATTATGTAAATAAGCATGGTGAAATTGTATTAAAAGGTAATGCATATCAAAATTTTAAATACATAAAGGCCAATAAATGTAAGAACTTAAATAGGCAAGCACATATAGATGCAATTATTAAATCTAAAAATGTTCATATCAATTATCTTTGCGCTAAGGAAATTGAGGGGATAGATATTTTACCTCATGGTGAAGTTGTAAAAGATAGTGATGACGTTATCACCAATTTATCTTTTGCTAAAATAAATGGTGCAGATGTGGCGGGGCATTTAGACGTTGTGTTGCGGGAAGGCACGGCCTATGATAATTTGGAAGTATTAAAAACCTTTAAAGATTGTCGTAAAAGTAAGCATATTAATAAAATTTTTGCTTCAAACGATAATGATGTAAAATTAGAGTGTTTGAATTGGTTAAAACAAAACAACTTGCTTCAAAAGGCAAAAAAACTAGATTTGGTATTTGATTTTATGGAAGAACTTAGAAATGGATATATAACATTTGAAGAACAAACCAAAACCAAATAAGGGCGAAACATTATCAAGATTAAAAAGATTTTGATTTGTTAAATAGCAAATTATAGGCAAAATGTATATGAAAACCACAAAAAAACAAGTGAACTTGAAAAAAAATGAAAAAATTTTAAAAAATTTTGAAAAATCACTTGTTTTTTTTAAATTTATGTTGTATAATGACAAAGTCACGCAAAATATGTATGGGATTATCAGTTAACTTTGAGGTCAAAATCACATGACTTTTGATAATTGAGTGACACAACTTAATATGATCCATTAGCTCGAAGGCAAAAGCACATGACTTTTAATCATGGGCGACTGCGTTAAGAAACAATTGATAATTGTTTTAGCACAAAGCGGGAGCAACTATTGTTGCGGTCCGGCTCCGACAGGAAGGCCCGGGTTCCCGGGACACCAGAAGTAATGGGTAACACAACTTAATATGATCCATTAGCTCAGTTGGTAGAGCACATGACTTTTAATCATGGTGTCCCGGGTTCAAGTCCCGGATGGGTCACCATTTGCGGATGTGGCGAAATTGGCAGACGCGCTAGACTTAGGATCTAGTGGGCGACCGTGGGGGTTCAAGTCCCTTCATCCGCACCAAGGGGTATCGCCAAGCGGTAAGGCACAAGACTTTGACTCTTGCACGCGGTAGTTCG
>JAFUPL010000038.1 GCA_017481235.1 Clostridia bacterium
ATATTAAGATAAATTGTACTTTGCAACCTCCTTTTCGGCGATTGCATTGTTAATATACCACACTTTAAAATTAATGTCAACACTTTTTTCAAAATTTTTTTAAATTTTTTCAACTTTTTTTACTTTTTACCTAATTTTAGTTGTTTTCCACTACTTTTTTGTCAATTTATTACTCAAACTTATAAAAAGTCTTAAACAAAAGGTATCAAAATATCGCTTATTAAATATATGTTACATAATTATATCTTTATATACCATCATATTTATACATCTTATCTTTTGCGTGATAATTTTTGATAAAAATTTATAAAAGGTATTGAAATTTATAAAATTATATGATATAATGTTTTTAACAATAAAATAAAGGGGTGTAATTATGTCAGATAAATTCTTTAACAAATTTGAAACCAACAATATTAAACAAAAAAAGAAGTTTGCAAAACTTTGTAGGGAAAAATTGGTAGTAACAAACTCAAAAGCGGACCTACGTACGGTATGCAAAACTTTTACTATAACAAGAAAAGATGATCAATTTTATTTACAAATTGTAAATGTTCTTTTAGGAACTAAACACAAAAACGAAAAAGGTAGTTCTTACTTTAATCAATATTATCAAGCAATCAAATCTTTAGCATACAACAATAACTTTATCCTTTCTGCTCAAAACTTTAAAGACTTTGATATCGATAACAAGAATAACGTTTTAATTGTTGACCTTGATGGCAAACGTAATAATACAACTTTTGAGTATAGCAACAAACTTCTTTCTAACTATGAATATGATACTCATATAGATCAAGTTAGAGAAGATATGATTAAATCATTTATAACCACATTGGAAGCATATGCAGAAATTATTAAAGAATTACAACCTTATGTCGACAAGGAAAAAGAATTGGCACCAGATAGTATTGAATTGTTTAATAAGGTAGAAGATTTTAAAAATGGAACTTTAATAACAACCAAAAATATTATAACCGCCATTAACAATGGAAAAATCAATGTTAGCAAATTTGCAAATAGCGTTTGCTTTGATGATATAAAACTTAATTCTAATACAACTAGATTTGAAATTTAATTGAATATAATTAACACATCTCATATATACTATTTATGAGATGTGTTTTTTACTAAAATTAAACCTAGTTATCACATATGTTAAAAATTTATTAAATTATTTTAAAAAACTTTGTAAAAACTGTTGACATATATTTTTTTTGGTGCTATACTTACAAAGTAATCAATAATGATTATGCCTCGATAGCTCAATGGTGGAGCACTCGGCTGTTAACCGATAGGTTGTAGGTTCGAGCCCTACTCGGGGCGCCAAACAAGACTTAGGAATTAACCTAAGTCTTTTTTCATTTCTTACAAGAACTACAATTTTTTGAAAATAAACGATACAAAATTATGGAAGGTGTGATATAATTTAATTAAGGAGAATTAAAATGATTAAACCAGAAAGATTAAGAAAGGGTGATAAAGTTGCTATTGTAAGTTTGTCTAGTGGTGTGTTAGGTGAAGATTGGGCAATTCATAAATTAGATATTGCAAAAGAAAGATTAGAAAAAGATTTTGGACTAAAAGTTGTTGTGATGCCAAATGCTTTAAAAGGTATTGAATTTTTGGATAAGCATCCCGAATTAAGAGCAAAAGATTTAATGGATGCTTTTAAAGATAAATCTATTAAAGCAATTTTTAATGCTGTTGGCGGTGGGGACACTATTCGATTATTGCCTTATATTGATTTCGATATAATAAAAAACAATCCTAAGATTTTTACGGGATTTTCAGACACAACAGTAAACCACTTTATGATGCAAAAAGCAGGAATTGTTTCATATTATGGTGCAAGTTTGATGAATAATTGGACTGAGTATATAAAAATTAATGATTATACACTAGATTCACTAAACAATATTTTCTTTAATCCTAAATCAACATATGAAATAAAACCTAGCAGTCTTCAAAGTTTTGCAAAAGACATTGTTAAGTGGGATGATAAAAATAAAACCGTTCAGCGAAAGTTCTATCATAATAAAACTGGATATGAAATTTTAAATGGTTCTGGAAAGGTTAGCGGTGAACTTATAGGCGGGTGTATATACACTTTCATAGATATGATTGGCACTGTTTTATGGCCTAGTTTAGAACTTTGGAAAAATAAAATTTTAATGATAGAAACTTCTGATAACGGCAATATCCTTGAAGTTGTTAAATGGATTTTGCACAATTTAGAAGCTCAAGGAATTTTAAGTGTTATAAAAGGCATAATTGTTGGAACACACCCTTATGAAAATGAAATTGAGGAGTATAAAAGTATTATCAAAAAAATAATAGTAGACGAAGGTAAACATAAAAATTTGCCAATTATTTACAATGTTAATTTTGGCCATGCGGAACCAATCACAGTGTTACCATTGGGTATAAAGTGTGAACTTGATTGTGATAATAAATCTATCACATTGTTAGAATCTGCAACTAAATAATCTTCCAACCTTTCAAACTAAAAATAACAAACATTTTCCATGAACTTGAAATTTGAAGATTTAATAAGTTTGAAAGTGTAAAATTTGTGAGCAAATTATACTTTGAATAATGGCTGATATTTGCTGAGGCGGATAAAAAACGGAACCACCTCGGGGCGCCAAATTATATCTCATCTGTAAAGGTGAGATATTTTTTATTTCCCTAACAAAGTTGAAAATTTTTAAAATACATCTTGAAAGAATATGAATTTTGTGTTAGAATATATTTGTAAGGAGCGAAAATGAAAAACCCTGAATTAGACCTAAAAACAAAAGTAACTTTTAGTTCATTAGAAGAATTGACTAATCATCATTTAAAAAACAATATTAAACTTACCTATATTGAATTGGATTACATATTTCACCATATCGTGTATAAAAAGAGTAGTGATAAATTCTTAAATCCAACCTATAAAAAACTTTGTAACGCAATAAAATATTTGATGAAAAATTTGACAGACAAGCCTTTTTATTCATTAGTAGAATTAATAAATAACGATTTTGAATTCGAAGTGGAATATAATATAAACTCTGATATTTTTGATAAAAACTTTTTAGGTGATGAATTTGCGGGATATTCTTATACTTGTAAAAATCCAGAAACATCAAAATTCCTAATTGAATTTGCCTCAAAGTTAGAAACTAAAAAAAGAAACACACCATTAGAAAATTTTAAAAATTCGTTATAAACCCATTATTTTTAATATTGCCGTTGTAGGTTCGAACCACCATAGCAGTGCATAAAAAAAATCTCATCTTATTATAGATGAGATTTTTTGTATTATTTAGTTTCAACAACTTGCACCTTTACTTGACACTTTACTTCTTTTATAAATTGAATTGTGATAGTATACTCGCCTGTTGATTTGATTGGTTCAAAATCCAAAATCATCTTTTTGTCAGCAGGGATATTTAATTCAACTAATTTATTAAACACTTCTTGTTTTGTGATTGAACCAAACGCTTTGCCGTTAGCGCCAAACTTTAAACCAACTGTTAACACTTTATCCTTTAAACTATCTGCAATTGCTTGATACTTTTTAACTTGTTCGCCATGATGAAATGCTTGAGCATTTTTTTGTCCTTGATTATCATTTAAATTGCTGGCAGTCGCCTCCTTGGCAATCCCTTGTTTAATTAACACATTCATAGCGTATGTAGGATTAACATCTATCACATCACCCTTTTTGCCTTTACCTTTAAGGTCTTTGATTAAAATAACTTTCATAATACTCTCCTTAAAATTAATTATATACATAAAAAGTAGTTTAGTCAAGTGCTAAGTGCCAAAACACAAATAAATTTTAGAAATAAAAAATAAAGAACAACGAGTAAAAAATGAAAGTATAAAATCCAATATTTGGCAAACAATATTATTAGGTGAATTATGGATATAGTATGTAGAAAATATAGTTGTACTTATAATAAAAACATGAAATGTGAACGAAAGCATTTAGGAGTAAATAAGAAGGCGTTTTGTGACGATATTGCCATTGACAAATCAAAACCGGTGGAAGATGTATCAAAGGATATGTTTGAACATGAACCCGAAATTGCACCATTCCGCCATTGTAAATGCATCGATATTAAATGCAATGCAAATAATTGCTTATTTAACAATGACGGCGAGTGCATGTCAAACGGAATATTTGTAGGTTCGTCTAAAACAAATGCCCCTTGTAATAGTTATCAACAAAAATAAAGCGTATAGTACGCTTTATTTTTTTTCTTTATATCAAGTTAATTTCCATGTCATTCCAACCGAGTAAACATAGTGAAAAAGTGGAGTGAATGTGCCCAACGGTTAATTATTATAAATATAATTAAGTGTAACTAAACTTTAGACCAGATACACTCCATGCACTCACTAACGCTCGTTTGGTCGGTATGACATAATAAAGTGTAATTATTTCCTTAGTAGATATGACAAAATTAGCAATATTTAATAATCATATATCTTACTTTTTTACTTTCGCGCCGCATGAATCGCATTGAGAACTATGTGCCGACATTGTTGAACCACAATATTCACAAGTCTTAGTTTCTTCTTTTGGTTGTTCAATTATTTCTTGTATTTCCTTTTCGGCATATGCGGATACTGTGTTAATCATATTTTGCATAGTATCACCCGCTTTTTTATGACTTTTAAATGCGCTTATTGCAATCATTAAAAATACAACAAAGAATATTCCAAATATTATAAATGGTAAAAAGAACATAATATCCTCCTAATTAATCTCTCTTAATTTTTCTACAAAAATTTGTGCATTGGTCTTTGTATTATCGTTAATATTTTTGCGTCCCCAATAGTCGTTGTAGAATATTCGGTTGCACACACTTAATTTATCTAGCAATTTCTTTGCCTCAATTTCCACTTGCGTAATATGCTCCTCACTATCATAAGTTAAAATATCGGCATACTTTAACGCTGGGTCATTGTTTAAAAGAGGATTATCCTTACGAATATATTTTATGTTATTCAAACTTACAAAATACATATTGTCAGTTATAAATATATCATAAGCACGTGAATACAATACGCTAGTAGTTAATTCAAAAGCAGAATGTCCAAAATACAAATTGCCATACACATTAATGCCCGATAGGTCAAATAATGTAGGCACTATATCCGCGGTGCACATAAATTTTTTGACCAATATTTGAGTACCAGCACTTGTAGTGTTGATTATATATCTATTTGAAATTTGCTCCCTTGCCATGTTTATTGCGGTAGTGCTATCAAGTGTGTTATCTTCCGCCACCAAACTGGTTGCAAGTTCATCAATTAAAGTGGTATTTAAGTAATTTGTCACTCCAACCATATCAGGAGTTTTAATCATACAAGGGACACGGAATAGATTGGTATAATTACTATCTTTAGTATTATCAATACCTTTTACGTAATTTGATAAACTTGAATAATAAGTATTATGGTCACCAAACAAGCAAACTATTGTATTATCCTCAAGACCTCTATCCTCAAGTTCTTGCATTACTAAACCTAATGCCCTATCAAATTCCATCACGCATGCTGAGTAGTAATAAAAGTTGTTATGATTAAATGCCTCAAAACTATCACCTTTCATAGACCTTATTCCATATTTTTCCATTTCGTCATAATATTTAACAAGATTGTTACGATACGTATATTGCCCATGCATTGTTATTGTAGTAATATATGTGTAAAAGCGTTGATTTGTTGGAAACATTTTGTCGGCACACGCTTTAATCATTTCAGTATCAAGATTACGCTCACCCTTTGCACTATAATCAGTAAAACCTTCCATCTTTTTCATTTGCTCGGTGGCGGTGTAACTATCAAATCCCGCACTAATTAATTCCTTATTACGATTGTAATATGTGTAACTTCCATTATGGAACGAATTGCAAGTAATATCTTCGTCTAGTGCCTTTAATACATTTGGCATAGTTGTAGCCATTGTGTTGTTAGGAAAATCATAGTTGATGTATACATTAGTAGGATAAGACCCTAAAAAACTTATATTTTCCGAAATATCGGTTTTTTCACGAGAATAGAAGTTTGTCATCACGATACTACTATCGTAAAACTTATATAGGTTTGGATACAACTGCCTTAAAATTTGTTCTGCACTATCATAACCATAAGCACTATAGTTAATATCATAACCATTTACAAACAAATCAAAATCTTGCATAAAACCATGCCATTCAAGTGACTCAACTAATATTGTAACAATATTATATTCTTCATTTGCATCAAAATTGCTTTGATAAATATTATCGGTGCTATAGGCAAAATCTTCAAGTTGTTGCTCGTCTCCCAATTCAACATGTGCAAAAAATGTTCCTTTTACAAATTCGTTTAAGAAATTGCCAATAATTCCATATTCGGCATATGAAGCTTCGCTAGTTCGATACAGTTTGTCAGTGACATCACTTTCAAAATTACGATTGTTTAGATATAGTGTCAAACATAATCCGCTAATCACAACAATAATGCTAGGTATTGCCCAAAACTTAATTGTTACAGGTTTTTCCGCATGACGTACATAACGTCCTCCAAACACTATGTAAAGTGAAATTGCAAGCATAGACACCGCAAAAAACGTAAAATTAATTGGTACAGATTCAAGTATTGCCATACCATCATTACGAAGATTAAACATACCGTAGTCAAATATTGTTTCAGTCATTTCAAATATAACTATAAACACCAAGTCCACCACCATAAACGTTACTAGCAATAATGATGACGTTATGTGCCTTGCCTTGTTTGACGGTATTGCCAAAAGTATAAGCAGTATCATAAATTGAAGCAATAAGAAAATAAGTGGTGAACGAATATAAAACTTGTCACTTGTTACAAAAACGGCGGTTAGTTCAATAAGTATCGCTAACCCAAAGTATATCCATATTAAACTATTTGATTTAAAAAACTTTTTCATACGTCACCTATAATAAATAAATTAGATAGCACAATATCCATGTTGGCAAAAATCGTTTACCACTCACAATATATATAATTCCGTACAATAAACTAACCACCAAGTAAAACACCCTTAAATCCATTCCTAGCACAAAAAAGTCAATCAACCCAAAGGTTAAAAATGCTAGTATCGCACCATATGGTATTATGTATTTGGTTTTAAATATCATTTCAAATCCCTTTTGTATACTTGATATAAACATAACCATAAGCACCATACGCACCGCATAAGCAAGCACTTCACATACATTGCACAACAACCCTATCATAGTAACACGTTCACCCAAGGCATACACAATCTTTACTTTCCAGTTAATACATGCGCTTATAATTATCATAGGCAATATGGTCAACACAAACAATACTATCACTTGCCACGTTTGCATTTCCTTGCCTTTTTTGTCCTTGGAAGTAAATACGTCTATAGTTAATTTCTTGCATGCAAAAACAATCAACCCAACTTCAACGCCCCAAATAATAGCACTAGTAACCGCCACAAACATCTTAACTAGGTTTCCATAATATATATCATCAAAAATAGGAATAAACAAATCTGCCAAACTATTGGAATATAGGCATAACAAAATCACACCCGCCAATACAAAATATTTAATACAATTTTTATCTTTTACAATTGTCATAACTTACCTTTGATTAAAATTTAAATATTTATACAAATTATTATATCACTACTCAACAAAAATCTCAACTAATGTAAATAAATTTATATCCAAATTCCTAAAATTTTTATCCACAAAAAAAAGAGCAATGCCTAAACATTACTCTTTCCTTTAACTTATCCGCAAGGATAAATTTCACTCAAACTTTGTTTGAACTTAACTTACGCATTACATAAACTTCACTTGCACTAGCAAACTTCACTCTTATAACGCGACAGCGTCCTTAATTATTCATTCTTCACTATTCATTAATCATTGTATCTACGATACCTTGTACCAATAGTAATTATAATATGACGAACTCTTAAACCATGTTGCATTTTGGCTAGCATCAGCAAAACTTCCAGTAAATTCTTCTCCGCCAGTATAATCTGCATAAGATGTATAATACCATGTTCCACTATCCCAACCTTGTATAGTTAAGTTAGTTAGTCCAGTAACAGGGAATGCAGTAAGCCCTATCTTTGTTACACTACTTGGTAGGGTTATGCTTGTTAAACTAGAACATTGATAGAAAGCATTATTTCCTATTGTTGTTAAACTACTTGGTAGGGTTATACTTGTTAATCCGCTACTACGGAATGCAGAAGCGCCTATACTGGTTAAACTGGTACACTTGCTTAAATCTACACTTGTTAAACTAGAACAAAAATAGAATGCACTACCTATTGTTGTTAGATTGGTACATTTACTTAAGTCTATACTTGTTAAACTAGAACAAGAATCGAAAGCCTGATTTCCTATTGTTGTTAAACTACTTGGTAGGGTTATACTGGTTA
>JAFUPL010000039.1 GCA_017481235.1 Clostridia bacterium
GCGTGGATTACTGTACCACCTGGTTTAACATCAGTACCTGACAAGATACCTCTACGAGAAGTTAAACCTCCCATAACTGTACCTAGATAATCATCAGGAACAACAACTTCAACCTTCATGATAGGTTCAAGTAGCACTGGGTCAGCCTTAGCCATACCTTCTTTAAATGCCATAGAACCAGCAATCTTAAACGCCATTTCACTTGAGTCGACATCATGGTAAGAACCGTCATAAACAGTTACCTTGAAGTCGATAGTTTCATATCCAGCGATAACACCTGCTTGAGATGCTTCTTGGATACCAGCGTCGATAGGTCCAATAAATTCCTTAGGAATAGCACCACCAACGATTTTGCTTTCAAATGCATAACCAGCATCACGTTCTTGAGGTTCAAGAATAATCTTACAGTGTCCGTATTGTCCACGACCACCAGATTGTTTAATATACTTACCTTCAGCTTCAACACGTTTACGTATTGTTTCCTTGTAAGCAACTTGAGGTTTACCAACGTTAACGTCAACCTTAAATTCACGAAGTAGACGGTCAACCATAATGTCTAGGTGCAATTCACCCATACCAGAAATGATTGTTTGTCCTGTTTCATGATCAGTGTGAGCCTTAAATGTTGGGTCTTCCTTCATAAGTTTAGCAAGAGCCAAACCTAATTTTTCTTGAGCGTCTTTGTTCTTTGGTTCAATAGCTTGGTCAATAACTGGTTCCATAAACTTCATTGATTCAAGAATGATTGGATGATTCTCATCACAAAGTGTATCACCAGTACCACTATCTTTCAAACCTACGATAGCACAAATTTCACCAGCCAAAGCTTCAGGGATATCCTCACGTGAATTTGAGTGCATACGCAAAATACGACCAACACGTTCTTTTTTACCAGTAGTAGAGTTCAATACATAACTACCAGCAGTTAATTTACCACTATATACACGGGTAAATGTGATACCTCCAACAAATGGGTCTGTAGCAATCTTAAATGCTAAAGCACTTAGAGGTTCATCATCGCTTGACTTACGTTCAGCTTCAGTACCATCTGGAAGAGTTCCCTTAATAGCAGGAACATCTAATGGGCTTGGCATATAATCAACTACAGCGTCCAAAAGCATTTGGATACCACGGTTTCTTAATGCTGTACCGCAAAGTACAGGGTTTAATTTCAATTCGCAAGTAGCCTTACGGATTGCTTTCTTTATTTCTGGAACAGTGATTTCCTCACCGCCAAAATATTTTTCAAGTAAAGCGTCGTCAGTTTCAACAACCGCTTCAATCATTTGATTTCTTAAATTTTGTGCTTCTTCCAACAAATGTGCAGGAACATCAGTTTCCTCGATTTCCTTACCTGTTTCGTCCTTGTACCAATAAGCTCTCATTGTGATAAGGTCGATAATACCTTCGAAGTCAGCTTCTTGACCAATAGGCATTTGAATTGGCACAGCGTTTGCCTTTAACACAGAACGCATATGTCCAACAGTACGAAGGAAGTTAGCATCATTCATATCCATTTTGTTAACGAAACAAATTCTTGGAACATGACAATCAGTAGCTTGACGCCAAACTGTTTCAGATTGTGCTTGAACACCAGCACGTGCACTAAACAATGCAACAGCACCGTCCAATACTTTCAATGAACGTAAAACTTCAACTGTGAAGTCTACGTGTCCAGGTGTATCAATAATATTAATTGCACAATCTTGCCAGTTACAGTGAGTACAAGCAGAAGTAATAGTAATACCACGTTCTTGTTCTTGTACCATCCAGTCCATAGTAGCTTCGCCATCATGAACTTCGCCTAGTTTATGGTTAACACCAGTATAATACAAAATACGTTCAGTAGTTGTAGTTTTACCAGTATCAATATGTGCCATAATTCCAATATTTCTGATTTTCTCTAATGGAGTTGTTCTAGCCATATAAATTTTTCTCCTTTATTTTTGTATGCAAAGATAGTGCTAAATACATAATACAATAATTTTCCTCAATGTGCTTTAAGCACATATCATTTGTGTCAACAAATATCATGTCCGCTAAGGACATATCATGCGATAGTAATCGCATATCGTTGCAATAGTCCACTATTGCTATATTGCCCTATCTTTACCAGATTAATAACGATAATGTGCAAAAGCTTTGTTTGCTTCGGCTTGTCTGTGCATATCGTCTTTCTTCTTCACAGCACCACCAGTTGAGTTGCAAGCATCAACGATTTCGGCAGCAAGTTTATTTGCCATACCTCTTTCGCCAGTTCTCTTGCGAGAATACTCTACCAAAAATCTGATACCAAGTGTTTGACGACGTTCAGGTTTAATTTCCATAGGAACTTGGTAGTTAGCACCACCAACACGTCTAGCTTTAGTTTCCAATACTGGCATACAATTTTCCAAAGCGTTAGTTAATGCTACCATAGGTTCAACACCTAACTTTTCAGCAGCTTGAGCCATTGCGTCATAAACGATTTTTTCAGCAACGCTACGCTTTCCGTCAAGCATTACTTGGTTAATCAACTTTGTAACAACAGTTGAGTTATAGATAGGGTCAGCAAGTACCACGCGCTTTACAGCAGCTTTTCTTCTTGACATAATTAATTTCTCCTTTTATATATTTCAATTTGCGTATTACTCCTACGCACGAGTCGTATTGTACTAACAATACAAAATTTACTTCGAGTTTACACTCTTTCAATCAGCATCAAATTGATGCACAGGGTTCTTTTAAACAAAAGAACAATTTACTATCTTGCAATTACTCACAATCTTAAGCAAAAACTTAAATTATGCGATTACAAGATTACTTAGGGCGTTTAGCACCATACTTACTTCTTCCTTGTTTACGTTTTTGAACTGCAGCAGTATCCAAAGCACCACGTACAATATGATAACGTACACCAGGAAGGTCAGGCACACGACCACCACGAACCAATACTACGTTGTGTTCTTGCAAGTTGTGTCCTTCGCCTGGAATGTAACAAGTTGTTTCCTTACCATTTGACAAACGTACACGAGCAATTTTACGTAACGCAGAGTTAGGTTTTTTAGGTGTTGTGGTTGTAACAGATGTACATACACCACGCTTTTGAGGACAGTTGTTTAGTAAGATTGACTTGCTTTTTACCTCAATTTTCTTTCTACCCTTTCTAACCAATTGTTGAGTTGTAGGCATATTCTCCTCCTTATATTTTTTTGCAACCAATTTGAATTAAATCTTATTTATCCAACCAAATTTTCGCCAATAAACGTATGTTTAACACATAAATTTGTACAAAAATATAAATAAAACTTAATGTTACAGCCGGTAGCAAACACTATAACGACTATATTTTAGCAAAAGAAAACCCTATTGTCAATAGTTTAACAAAAAAATTATATATATAATATATAAAATTTCTTATACTATTTTTTAAATAAAAACACCATCATATTCAAAGGGAGAGTATTGAGAGGGAAAGCAGTTGCCCTCTCAAAGATTGCGAAGTGATTGTCTATAAATGAAATTTGAACAAATCTATTTTGTTCAAATAATTAAAAAGGACATTTCACGAGCACTGTCAATACTTTAAACAAAAAATTATATATATAATATATAAAAATTTTATGGTTATTCAATTAATTAAAATGTTGTTAAACTTCCTTATAAAAAATTTAAAAAATTTTTAATATATGTATACAAATCATTTGATTTTTTTATTATGATTGGTTACAATAAAGATGACTACTTAGTTAGTTAATATTAAAAAGGGAAGGTGAACAGACTTGAATATTACAGACGTAAGAATCAGATTGGTAAGCAAGGCTGACAGCAAGCTTAAAGCTTTCGCTAGCTTCACTATTGATGGTGCATTTGTTGTGCACGACATCAAGATTATTGAAGGTAGCAATGGTAACTTTATTGCTATGCCATCACGCCAAACTCCAGATGGTGAGTACAAAGATATTGTACATCCATTAAATACTGAAACTAGAGAACAAATTAGTTCAGTAATATTGGCTGAATACGAAAAAGCTAGACAAGAAGCATAGTATTAGCTAACCAAAGGGTTTATCAATCCCAAAAACACAAAACACACAACTGCGGTTGTGTGTTTTTTTATTAAACAAAAAAAGAAGTAGTTGGGTTAACTACTTCTTTGTTATTTCAATTTGTATCTTAATATTTACTAGTTCAAGGGTATTCGTATGTTTTTAGAGTTACCACTCTTACACTATCATTAGCACTAATGTGCTACGTCGACTTAAAGATTTCTCTTTAAAAGGAGGTGATCCAGCCGCACCTTCCGATACGGCTAC
>JAFUPL010000040.1 GCA_017481235.1 Clostridia bacterium
ACGCTTAGCTTCCTTAACACAAATGTGTTCAGTTTTAGGGTCTACCATAATGATAAGTCCTGGAAGTGTAGTCATGTCATTAATACCTCACAAATTAGCTTGTAATTTGTCACGTTCGTTTTTAATTTTGATAACTTCCTTCTTAGGTAGCAACTCAAAGTCACCCATTTGTTCCATGCTGTTTAACTTATTCATACGATTGATACGTGTACGAATAGTAGTAAAGTTAGTAAGTGTACCACCTAACCAACGACTGTTTACATAGTACATACCAGCACGTTCAGCTTCTTGCATGCAAGTTTCACTTGCTTGCTTCTTAGTACCAACGAATAATACGCTAGCGCCAGCAGCAACCTTTTCCTTGATGAACATATAAGCCTTATCAATTTGCTTAGATGTGTCCTCAAGATTGATGATGTGAATGCCGTTACGATCTGTGAAGATGTATTTCTTCATCTTTGGGTTCCATTTACGTGTTTGGTGACCAAAATGAACGCCGGCTTCAAGTAATTGTTTCATTGAAATAACAGACATTTATTTTTCCTCCTTGTTTTTAGTCTTCCCCACAAAGTCAACTCCCTTGTTAACCCTAAGTAAAATACAATTTTTAGCAAGCATATATGTATTAAACTTAAGGCAACCAACAATGAATATTTGTAGGTGCTTATTTTTTGAAACATACAATGGCACAAAAAAATATGCCTATTGCACATTAATAATATAACAAATAAATTATAATATGTCAACACTTTGCATTAATTTTTTTACATAATATTTTAAACAACCTTTATATAAAACAAAAGAGTTTACAAGTGTAAACCCTTTTATTTAAAATTATTTTACTTTTTTAATTTACGCAAAAATGGTGGGATTGTAGTATCTCCTAGATCGATTTTGCTGTTAAATGAAATATCCTCTACTTGTGGGGTTTCATCTACTTCATCATCTTCTTCGGCGTCTTCATAATCCTCTTCGTCATAATCATCATCTAAGTCAGCTTCCATTTCTTCGTCCAAATCGTCATCATAAACTGGTTCAATAGGTTGCATTGTTGTTGGACGTTGAGGAATAGTTGTGTCAAACACGTTTTGTTGAGGTGCAATTGGTGGTTGAGGTTTTGGTTGACCCTTAAGGTCAAAACCTGTAGCAATAACAGTAACTTGAACTTCACCCTTCATATTTTCATCAATTGTAGCACCAAATATGATATTACAATCGCTATCTACCACATCACGCACAAGATCTACCGCCTCATAAATCTCGGCAAGTGACAAATCACGTCCGCCTGTGATATTGATTAGTATACCTGTAGCACCTTCGATTGATGTTTCAAGTAGTTGACTTGTAACCGCTTGACGAACTGCTTCCATGGTTTTATATTCGCCACGACCTTTACCTATGCCCATGTGTGCAAGACCTTTATCCTTCATAATGGTGCTAACATCGGCAAAGTCTAGGTTGATAAGACTTGGTTTTACAATAAGTTCGCTTACGCCTTGAATACCTTGACGAAGCACGTCGTCAGCATATCTAAAGGCGTCTACTAATGAAATATCTTTCTTTAAAATCTTATACAACTTTTCGTTAGGAATAATTACAAGAGTATCCACGTGTTGTTTAAGTTCTGCCAAACCCTTTTCCGTGTTTGCCAAACGAGTTCTGCCCTCAAACGCAAAAGGTTTAGTTACAACACCTACAGTTAATATGCCCATTTCCTTTGCAATCCTTGCAATAACGGGCGCAGCACCAGTACCAGTTCCACCACCCAAACCACAAGTAATAAACACAAGGTTGCTACCTTCTAGCATATCTCTAATTTCTTGTTCGCTTTCCTCTGCTGCCATATGACCAACTTCAGGTTTTGCCCCAGCACCAAGACCACGCGTCACTTTGCGACCAAGAGTAATGGTTTGGTCAGCCTTACTCATATTAAGCACTTGTTGGTCGGTATTAACCGCCACAAAATATGCACTATTAATGCCCGCTTCAATCATACGATTAACCGCATTATTACCCGCACCGCCTACACCAATAACTTTGATGTTACATACATTATTATGATATCTTTCCATATTTACCTCCTAAACTAACTTTCCTATAATGTTTGCCAAACCTATTTTTGACGTTTGATATCTATCTGCGCCGTTATGTAATGGACTTTTTAATATACTTACCTTTCGCTGACATACTGCTTCAAAAATATTAACTACGCCCCTAAAGTTACACACACCATCACCAGTTAAATATATTGGCAAGTCCTTAAAAGACTCGTTTGCATCAAGCACTCTGCTTACAACACTGGCAATATTTTCAATACGTGCTTTTACAATATCATTGGTAATGTTAATTAATGCTTTAATTGGTTTGCCGTTGACGTATTCAATATACTTTTCATCTTTTTTGCTTTGAATGGTTAAACTAACTTTACGTTTTATTATATCCGCTTCAGCAAAACTTAAGTTGTTGATTTGCATTAAGTCTGCCGTTATATGACCGCCACCTAACGAAAATGAACTAAGCATCATCAAACCTTCGCCTTTGCTTACTGATATGCTGGTAGTAATATGACCAACATCTACAATAATCATTGGTTGAAGTGAATTATCGCCTTCGCGTGCAAATTGTGCTTGAGAAAGTGCTGTAGACACAAAATCAATTTCACTTACATTATTTGCCTCAAATATTTGCTTCATAGTATCTATAAATTGTTTTTTAACCAAAATATAACTGCAATCCATTACAAATTGACTTACACGTTGATTGGTTAATTTAGTGGTAACTAATCCATCTAACACATATTGAAGTGGACTAAAACTTATAACTGTGTAATCCTCAACACCTTTTAACTCGCCAACTCCATCAAACAAATTAATCAATTCATCTTCAGTTACTTTTTTGCTTGGCACAAAATTTCTTGTAACACGTTTGCACACACACGCACTAAATTCGCTAGGAACACCAATGTGAATATTGTTTACTGGTTTATTTAAACGCTCCTTGATTTGTTTAATTAAATCACTTATAACATTAGTTACTTGCTCAACCGAAAAAAATTCACCGTCCATAAATCCGTCGTATTCACTATTTATGCTAGTTAATATTATTGACCTTCCTTTGTTGGTTTGACATGCAAGCAAACTAATCTTTGAAGAACCAATATCAAGTATGTAGGTTAAATTCTTCATAACGCCCCTTCATTAGTAACTATTAATCGCTAATTATTAAATGCCACTTAAATAAACATAATTTACGATTTATAATTATATTATATAAAATTTAAAAAAGGCAAGTCAAATATTTTTTGCCTTTTTTACATAAATTTTTATATATTTTATTGTATTTTTTATTATTTTTAATAAAAAACCTTAAATTTTACCATGTTTTAACCAAATTTTATACTAACCTTGCCTATACTCGCAAGTAAGAACAGCGTTGTTGTTGTCGTCATAGCTATAAATTAAATTAATTGCACCGCTTTGAATATAAGTTGTTCCATTTTGCCTATCCATTGCTTGCAAACTTCTAAGTGCAGAAAATACCATATTAATTTTGTAATCTAAATTTTGTTGTGGTTCAATAATTGTAAGCGCCACGCCATAACTGGTAGTCAAATGCAACTTGTCCACTCTACCATTAAGTTCGTCTACTTGACTAAACTTAATTGATTTGATTATGGTGCACATATCTTGACGCTCTAAATATTTGCTTTCAAACACACCTTCACCGTTATCTACCTCAATCATGGCACTAGAATATAACGCCTTATATAAATTATTGCAAGTTGCTGTGTATTTATTATCTAAAAATTGTCCCGCCCTCAAAGATTGTCCAGCATCAAACACGCTATCTAGTTTAATGTAATTATTTGCCTCATCACTATTTGTGGTCACATTTAAAATTTTGCAATCTTCATCAAGAATATAATAAACCGCTTCCTCAACAAAATAGTATAAAGGTGTACGATTAGAAAGCGTAATTTTTATACTTGTTAAACTTGAAAGATTTACATCAACCCTGGCGTATGGATAGTTTTGTTCAATATTATCTTGAATGCTATCACGATTAATATCAAAAATACTGGTGTTCTTTTTAACTTTACTAGTAGTTAAAATTTCATCAATTTGAGTTTTGTAATAAAATTCTTGATTGAATGAAATCTTAATATCTCGCACACGAAAAACCACACCAAACAATATGGTGAAAATCATAAGTATTCCTACAAGCACACTTGAGGTAATTATAACCGCTCGTTTTGTCATATTCGTTTAATATTAGCACCTAAACTTGTTAATATATTTTCAAAGTTTTCATACCCTCTATCAATGTGATACACATTGTTTATGGTAGTATATCCATTTGCTTTAAGTCCTGCAAGTACCAACCCCGCACCCGCACGCAAATCAGTTGCGTCTACTGGCGCACCAGTAAGTTCATTTACACCTTTAACCACCGCTACTCTATCACGAAGAATGATATTAGCACCCATCTTGATAAGTTCCTTTGCATGCTTGTAGCGATTTTCAAACACATTTTCGCACATAATGCTTACTCCATCACTAATCGCTTGAAGTGACATCATTTGTGCTTGCATATCGGTAGGAAATCCCGGATACACTTGAGTATCTATTAAGTCTATTGATGGAAGTCGTCCCTTTGAAGTTATATGTATTATATCATTTTTTGTATCGATTTGGCAACCAACTGACGAAAGTTTTGCAATTAAACTTTGATTATTTTCCCAATTTGCATTTTTTAGGGTAACTTCTCCGCCCGCAATTGCGGTGGCAATCATCAATGTTCCCTCAACGATTCGGTCGCTTATTGGCGTATATTGTGTACTATGTAATTTATTTACACCATTAATTGTAATCTCCGCCGTTCCAGCACCACTAATATCACAACCAATACTATTTAAAAAGTTTTGCAAATCTACTATCTCTGGTTCTTTAGCAACATTGATTAGACGGGTAGTTCCTTTTAAAAACACCGCACTCATCATAAGATTTTCAGTTGCGCCCACACTTGGGAAATCTAGTTGAATAGTTCCGCTTTTCATATTTCTAGCATCACAATAAATCAAACTATGGCGTTTGATAATTTTTACACCTAGTTTTTCCAA
>JAFUPL010000041.1 GCA_017481235.1 Clostridia bacterium
AGTTATGCTTGCTGTATCTTGATTATTGTCAATGTTTGCTTCATCTATAACATTATCGTTAGTAGGTGTGCTTATTTTTGGTTTTTTACGCTTTGGTTTGTCATTAACAATATTTTCGCCTATTGCTTCATTATTTGTTTTATTATCTACTTGCTCGCCAACTACACTTGC
Source organism: Clostridia bacterium (assembly GCA_017481235.1). Taxonomy (GTDB): domain Bacteria; phylum Bacillota; class Clostridia; order Christensenellales; family UBA1242; genus Onthoplasma. Next base: position 172 of record JAFUPL010000041.1, read on the forward strand.
GTTTATTTCATCTACTTGAGTATTTTCATCTTGAATAGCGGTATCGTTGGTTTCAGTTTCGTTTTCCTTGGTTTCGTCTGGAATATCAAATTCACGATACAAACTATCCCCTTCGCTATGTATAACACGAATACGGTCAAGCAACTCCTTATGATTAGGCAATGCGTCAATACTTTCAAGTTCAAAACGCTTTAAAAAGTTTTCCGTTGTACCAAAAAGCAATGGTTTGCCCACCGTATCCTTACGACCTACCACTTCAATAAGATTGTTACTTTGAAGTAGTTGCATTGCATAGTCTGAGTTTGCTCCCCTAATTTGCTCAATTTCAGTACGGGTAATTGGTTGCTTGTATGCAATAATTGCAATAGTTTCAAGTGCCGACTTAGTTAAACTACGCTCTCTAATTGGATTTAATATTTCTGCAACTTTGTCTACAAGGGTTGGATTAGAGCAAAATTGAATTTTATTTTTATATGTAATAATGTTAATTCCGCTATCCTCGTTGTATTTTTGTTTAAGTATATCAAGGCACTTATTTAACTCCTTATCCGACAAATCATATATACGTTTAAATTCGTCCTTATCAACGCCATCGCCCGATACAAATACCACCGCTTCAATAATGCGTGCAATGTCCTCTATTTTCATTTTTTTCTCCTTTTGTGGCGTAAACTATTCAAATTAATAAACTAAAATAGTACGCTATGTTTGTTTTTTATAGTATGAAATCGCTTCGCTTATGAAAATATGAAGACGCAAACAAGTTTGCTTATTATGGAAATTGTTATAATTTTCTATTTATAATTGTCCTCAATAAGTGACAAAGTCACGACTTCATAAGGCGTGCGCCGACTTCATAGTTTCATTTTTAATTTTCAATAGGTTCGTCAAAACTCACCGCTTCGTTCATTTCAATATCTGGAATTTCCTTAGCGCGTATTATCATGTCATTACCTTCATCGTCTTGCACCACTTCCGCATATTGAAATTTAAGTAATTCCAGCACCGCCAAGAACACGGTAATAACCTCTAACTTTGAATAATTGTCATCAAATAAACTATAGAATGATATCTCCTTGTTTTCCCTTAAAACGCCCTTTAAAAATGCCAACTTTTCAGCAACCGTCCAACGGTCACGATTAATCTTCTTTTCAGGTGCAGGATTTTCCTTTTCCTCCACTTTAATTAATATTCGTGCAAATGCATCAAGCATTTTGTCAAGGTTAAATTGATTAAACACAATTCTACTATCGCCCACCGATTTGTCTGGTGCTTTGTAAAAACGGTCAACATTTTCAATACTATGCAAAGTTTGCCCCGCTTCCTTAAACAACTCATATTCTTGCAAATGTAATTTAAACTCAAGTTCAGGGTCCATAGCGTCCTCATCTTCCTCAATTTGCTCTACAGGAAGCATTTTGTACGACTTAATCGCCATAAGTTTGGTAGCAACCACCAAGAACTCAGTGGCAACTTCCATATCATTTTCCTTTAATGTGTTAATATATGAAAGGTATTGGTCAGTAATCTCCGAAAGTGAAACTTCCATAATATCCTTCTTTTTTTCCTTGATTAGATAAAGTAACAAATCTAGCGGACCTTCAAAGTCTTGTAATTTATATTTAAATGCTTTATCTTCACTAGTTTGTTGAATATCTTCAACAACGTCTTGATTAATTTTAACTTGAGTAATATCACCAGCACTTGTAGTATCCAGTTTGATATCTTCTTGATCTAAAAGTTCTTCTTTTGCCATACTTTACCCCTAAAACATCAATTGCCATAGTTTGCAAAGTGGTTCGCATATCCAATTTGCAACCGTGGACAAGAAAAATCCAATAATTGATACACCAAATAACAAATCCATAACTAGGTCCGCAATAATAATCCACATAAACACTTTGCCAGCATTACGAATGTTCCATTGTACAAATTTGTTGTCCCCGCGCATAAATGAACTAACAAAATTAAATCCATCTAATGGATAAATTGGTATAAGATTAAATATCATCAAGTATGCATTAACCATCATCAACCAAAATGACAATATTACTAATATGTCCCCGCTATCACCTAGTAAATTAAGTGTTAGCACAAACAAAAAACTTCCTATAACGCATAATATAAAGTTGACCACCACGCCCGCAATTGACACTTTAGCAATGCCCGAACGATATTTTTTAAAGTTGTTAGGGTTAACAGGCACAGGTTTTGCCCAACCAACACCAATTGCTAAAAACATTACAAATCCCCATGGGTCAATATGCGACAATGGGTTTAAGGTAAGACGTCCAGATGCTTTAGGCGTGCCATCACCTTGCTTGTAGGCAACAAACCCATGCGCAAATTCGTGCAAAGATAAGGATAACATAAATATAATCGTTATCCCCAGTAGCAACAGCACCATCTCCAAAAATGAAAGTTCATAACTAAATATTGAAAAAATCATAATTTACCCTATCACAACATATGCTAAGCACCTTGTTTTAGCATATATTTAGTTAAAATTTATCATTATTATATCATAAATTAAAAACTTTAGCAAATAAATACTTAAACTTTATTTTCCAAACAAAAAAAAGATTTAGATTATTCTCTAAATCTTTTTTCTATGAAGTCGTTTCACTTATTAAAATATTAAGTAGTAACTACGTTACTTATGAAGTCGCTTCGCTTATTGTTGACCGATTATAACCCAACCACAATAAGCAAGTTTACTTGCGTCTTCATAAGGCGTATGCCGTCTTCATATTTTCATATCTATAACGCCAACGCAGTTCCTTAATTTTTCACTCTTCATTCTTCACTC